>JBMDWZ010000099.1:0-4101 GCA_048594865.1 Beutenbergiaceae bacterium | reverse complement strand
ACCGTCCACATCCTGCAGGGTGGCGCCAGATGCGTGGTCGAAGGCCGTAGGCCAAGAGCGGGAGTAACTGCGAACTTCAGATTCCAGTTCGACAGTGCTCATAGAGGGGTTCTCCGTTTCGTCGGTTGCGGGGCGCAACGGGCCGATGCGCACCAGCCCTTCGGCGTCGTGGCCGTCGGGGAAGTCTTCGGTCGTGAACATTTCGCGGCGGGTCAACTTCGCACGGCGGCTGCGCGCAAAGCGCGAGAACAGCCGCTGAGATGCGGTGTTGTCGGCGGTGATGGTGGCTTCCAGGTAGCTGGCCTCTTCGGTGAGGTCCTGCAGGAGCCGTAGTCCCAGCTGCTGACCGCGCACCTCGGGGTCGATGGCGATCTGCCACACGAACACCGTGTCCGGCTCTTCCTGCCGGCGGTAGCCGAGCACGAAGCCGGCGGCCTTGCCGTCTACTTCGACGATGCGGCAGGTCTCGGCGAAGTCGCGGGCAAAGAGGAGGTAGGCGTAGGAGGTGTTCAGGTCGAGGGAGCCCGAGTCGCGGGCCAGGCGCCACATTTCGGCGCCGTCTTCGACTTCTGGTTGCCTAATCTGAACGTGGACGCGGGGGACTGAGGTCAGAGTATGAGGAGGCATAACGGTTCTTGACGTTATCGGGATTGCCGGGTCTCCGAAACCCGAGATCCCGCGGATTGACGCCCAAACAACGGACATCTCCGTGCAGCACCTCGCGATATTCGTTGCAATTTGAAGCACTACTCACGGTGTGATGAAACACCCACACCGAAAACGCCCAGTCTTGCTATACGAGACGGCTTGACCGATCGGTGAGACGGTGTGCGCTGCGCCACGAGAGCTTTCAACAGGTCCCGGACCACGCCGTCGCACCGTTACACTGGGAGCCGACCCCTCGTGTGGCGTCATCTTTCTGAACTCCCCCAGGGCCGGAAGGCAGCAAGGGCAGGAGAGCTCTGGCGGGTGCGCGGGGGGTCCTTTCTATGCTCGGCCACCAGATGTCGGTCCCCTCACCTAAAGTGAGGCAGGTGAGCACCGCGCTGTATCGCCGTTACCGGCCCCGAACGTTTGCCGAAGTCATCGGTCAGGAACATGTGACCGAACCGCTGATGGCTGCCCTGAAGTCCGATCGGGTCACCCACGCCTACCTGTTCTCCGGCCCGCGCGGCTGCGGAAAGACGACGTCGGCACGGATCTTGGCGCGCTGCCTCAACTGTGCCCAGGGCCCCACACCCGAGCCGTGCGGTGAGTGCGACAGCTGCCAAGAGCTGGTCCGCACCGGTCCGGGCAGCCTCGATGTGGTGGAGATCGACGCGGCCAGCCACAACGGTGTTGACGATGCCCGCGACCTTCGGGAGCGCGCCGCCTTCGCCCCGGCCCGTGACCGGTTCAAGATCTTCATCCTCGATGAGGCGCACATGGTCACCACCCAGGGCTTCAACGCACTGCTCAAGCTCGTGGAGGAGCCCCCGCCGCATGTGAAGTTCGTGTTCGCCACCACCGAACCGGACAAGGTCATCGGCACCATCCGTTCGCGGACCCACCACTACCCGTTCCGTCTGGTTCCGCCGGACAAGTTGACGGGGTACCTGCAGTCCTTGGCCGACTCCGAGGGTGTCACCATCGACGACGGTGTGCTGCCGTTGGTGGTGCGCGCCGGTGGCGGTTCGGTGCGAGACTCCCTCTCGGTGCTCGATCAACTGATCGCGGGCGCCGACGGATCCCAGGTTGGCTATTCGCGTGCGGTGGCGCTGCTCGGATTCACGCACGGCACGCTGCTCGATGACGCCGTCGACGCGCTGGCCGCCCGAGATGGCGCGAGTCTGTTCCGGGTGGTGGACCGGGTGGTCGAGACCGGGCACGCGCCCAGGCGTTTCGTCGAAGATCTGCTCGAGCGGCTCAGGGACCTCATCGTGGTGCGCGCCGCCGGCGAGGAGTCAGCGTCGGTACTGCGCAGCGTCCCCGCCGACCAATTGGAGCGGATGCAAGCTCAGGCCCAACATCTGGGAGCCGCGGGTCTGTCGCGGGCCGCGGACCTGGTCAATCAAGGGCTCACGGAGATGACCGGCGCCACCTCGCCACGGCTGCAACTGGAGTTGTTGTGCGCCCGGCTCCTGCTTCCAGCGGCCGACGACGGCGCGCAGGGTTTTGCCGCACGTCTGGATCGGTTGGAGGCAGGTGGCGTAGCGGCTGCACCCGCGAGTGGAGCGGCGGGACCGTCCGTTCCGAGGCCGACGACGGCGCAAGCACCGGCCCGTAGTGAGGCACCGGCTCGTAGTGACGCACCGGTTCGTAGTGAAGCACCAGGTCGTAGTGAAGCACCGGCTCGTGATGAGGTTCCGGCGAACGATCAGGCAGCGCAGCGCCCGCAGGCGAACGCCGAGCGCCCCGCGGCTAGCGACGGGCCCTCCCAATCACAACCTCCCCAATCACAACCACCCCAGTCACAACCTGCCCAGTCACAGCCAGCTGCTTCTGCACCAGCGCAGTCCGCACCCTCGGCGCCCGGGTCGAGTCCCGGTGGCGCGCAGATGACAACCGATGAGGTGCGGCGCCGGTGGCCCGAGGTGCTCGAAACCCTCGCGAGCCTGAAGCGCACGTCGTGGGCCCTGGTGTCTCAGGACGCCCAGGTGGTGGAACTGTCGACGAACAAGCTGACCATCGGGTTCTCAACGGCGGGCCTAGCAACCGCGTTCCGTTCCGGGCCGCACGCCGACATGGTGTCAAAGGCGCTGCGCGAGACGCTCGGCCTTGAGGTGAAGGTCGAGCCGGTACTCAATGATGGTTCGGCGGCATCACAGGGCAGCGGCCAGGGCGCGCCTCGTCCGCAGTCGGGTGGGCCGTCCTCGGGACGCTCGGCGTCCGGTAATGCACCTTCCGGCGGCGCAGGTTCGGCAGGGTCAGCTTCAGCAGGGTCAGCTTCAGCAGGTGCACCTTCCGGCGGATCCAGCTCATGGCAGTCGCCTTCGGCGGGGTCGGCTCCCGGTGGCACCCCTTCCGCACGCCAGGGCCAGGCGCCGCCCGCGGCCAACGACACCTCGTGGCCAGAAGCGGCACGCGCCGGGTCGATGGCGCCGAGAAGTGCGAGCTCCGGCTCGGCGTCTGCGCCCGCGCCTGTATCTGAGTCCGCGCCCGCGCCCGCGCCACACTCCGCCTCTAGCTCGGGCGGTGCCCGCACCTCTGCAGATTCCGGGCCATCGCCCGAGGAGCCGCCGCTGCAAGAACCGCCCGATGATCACCCGGTGGATGAACCAGCACCACACGAGCCACCCACACAAGAACCACCACTACAAGAACCACCACTACAAGACCCACCGCCGTGGGACGTCGAGCCACCCGAGCAGGGCCGCGCTAACTCACCATCACCGTCGGCCCCCAGCCCGGATTCAACCTCCGGTCTGGTCCCCGAACCACCCCGCGAACCACACACCCCGGCCCCGGTTCGGCGCTACGGCGATGAGATGGACGAGCACTCCGCCGACGACCCAGACCTTGAGACCACCGACGTGATCGGCGCCCCGTTGGTCGCGCGGCTGCTCGGTGGGACGGTCATCGAAGAACAGGTCGAAGACGGAACGGAGCCACGCTGATGGTCGCTTACGACGGCGCGGTCCAGGACCTCATTGACGAACTCGGCCGGCTGCCGGGGGTGGGGCCCAAGAGCGCCCAGCGGATCGCCTTCTACATCCTTGCCGCCGACCCCGAAGACGTCGGCCGGTTGGCCAACGCTTTGACCGAGGTCAAGGCCAGGGTGCGGTTCTGCGAGGTCTGCGGCAACGTCTCCGAAGAGGAGCAATGCCGCATCTGCCGTGACCCGCGGCGCGATGGCAGCGTGCTGTGTGTGGTCGAAGAGGCCAAGGACGTGGTCGCCATCGAGCGCACCCGAGAGTTCCGCGGCAAGTACCACGTGCTGGGCGGCGCGATCGACCCCATCGGCGGTGTCGGGCCCGACGATTTGCGGATTCGTGAGTTGCTCACCCGGCTCTCCGACGGCGCGATCACCGAGGTCATCATCGCCACCGACCCGAACGTCGAAGGCGAAGCGACCGCCACCTACCTGGTGCGGATGTTGCGGCCGATGGGGCTGACGGTCTC
>JBMDWZ010000098.1:0-6130 GCA_048594865.1 Beutenbergiaceae bacterium | reverse complement strand
GGACCAGACGACGCCCCCGCGGTGCTCATCGTGCGCAAGTCCGATGGCGGTTATGGGTATGACACCACCGACCTGGCGACCCTGCGGTACCGGGTCAACGAGTTGCACGCCGACCGCATCCTGTACGTGGTTAGCGCCCCGCAATCCCTGCACTTCCGCCTCATCTTCGAAGCCGCGCGGCGGGCCGGATGGCTCACCGACGACGTGGACGCCGTGCACGTGTCCTTCGGTTCGGTGGTGGGCCCAGACGGTAAGCCATTCAAGACTCGTTCCGGGGATTCGGTACGGATGATGGATCTGCTGGATGACGCCGTCGGCGCTGCCGCCCAAGTGGTGCGCGAGGGTGCCGAAGCACGCGGTGAGCAGGTCGATGAGCAGACCCTGACGCAGATCGCCGAACAGGCCGGAATCGGTGCGGTGAAGTACGCCGACCTGTCGACCTCCCGGGTGAAGGACTACGTCTTTGACCCCGAGCGGATGACGGCGTTCAACGGGAACACCGGGGTATACCTGCAGTACGCCCACACCCGGATGTCCTCGATTCTGCGCCGCGCCGCCGAGCGCGGGGTCGAGTTGGCCGACGCCGGGTCGGTGGAGCTGGACGGCGCCCTGGAGCCCGCCGAGCGGGCCTTGGTGCTGCAGCTCGATGCGTTCGGCGAGACGCTCGCCGCGGTGGCTACCGAACTCGAGCCGCACCGTCTAGCCGGCTACCTGTATGACCTGGCCCGGGCGTTCACCGACTTCTACGAGGCTTGCCCGGTGCTGGCCTCCGAGGGTGCGCTGCGCGACCGGCGGCTGGTTCTGGTTGACCTGACCCGTCAGACCTTGGCCGCCGGCTTGGGTCTGCTGGGAATCGCGGCGCCCGAGTACCTGTAGGCACGGCGAACCCCGGCTAACCCGGCTAGCCCCAGCGAACCGGCACGGAGGCAGGCAGGTTAAGAATCTGCCGAGCCCACCAGTACCACCAGCGGTTCGGTGGTCGGCTGATCGGAGCCACCCTCGGGTTCGGCGGTGATCGCCAGGGCGGCGTCGGCCGGGAACTGGGGCACTTCGCCGAGCAACCGGCCGTCCTCCCAGGTCAGTACCCCGGCCGAGGTAGCCTCATCGGTGACGATCCACAGTTGGTAATCGCCGTCGTCGAGGTTGGGCATGTCCTGAGCCAGGAACACCGCCTGATCGGCGCCGATGACGGCGGTGGCCTGCCCGCCGCCTGTGACATCGGCGGTGACGAGCTGAGCGTCGTCTTGGCGCAGGGCCTCTTCGAGCACCGCGACGTGTTCTTCCGCGTGATCGGCGCGCTGGCTCTGTTGGATCGCGACCGACGTGGGGATCGCCACCGCCACCACCGCGGCCGCTACGGCAGCCAGGATCCGCCGTCGTACCTTCCGGTCCGGGCCCACGCGACCAGACGCACCCTGCGCCCGACCCGCGCCTGCCGCCCGCGTCCGATGGCGGGCAACCTGCGGCACATTCCGGGCCTCATCGAGCACCCGCGCCCGCAGCTCCGCCGGCGGATCCGCGGCGTCGGCCTGGGCGATCGCGGCCACGGTCTGGCGCATCTGCTCGGCCTCGCGGGCGAACTCGGAGTCCGCTGCAATCGCCCGCTCGATCCGGGCCCGTTCAACGTCATCGACGGCGTCCACGGCCCAGGCGCCGAGGAGGTCACGAAGCTCGTTCCGATCGTTTTCGGTGTTCATGATCCCCCCTCCAGGCATTGTCGTAGTCGAATTAGTGCATCACGAATGCGAGACTTCATCGCCGGTAATCCGACGTTTGATTGTTCGGCCGCTTCCCGGTAGCTCAGGCCTTGGTAATAGGTCTGGGCCACCGCGTCGCGTTGAGCGTTGGTCAAAGTACCCATGCAGTCAAAGACGGCTTCGCGTTCAGAGCGCGTCTCCGCGGTTTCAGCGACCGAGTCCCACGGTGTTTCGTTGCTGCGATCGAGGTGCTCTTGGTCGCGGTTTCGTTGGGCCTGCACCGAGCGGACTCGGTCTACGGCCCGGCGGTGGGCCATGGTAGAGACCCATGCCGCTGCAGTTCCAAGGTTTCCATCGAAGGAGGGGGCGGTGCGCCACACCTCCACCATCACCTCTTGGGTGACGTCTGCGGCGTAGTCGGCGTCCCGCACCACCCGCAGGGCGGTGCCGTAAACCGCGGGTGAAAGTTCGTCATACAGCGCACTAAATGACTCAGCGTCGCCACTTCCCACTGCGGTCAGTAGCGCGTTCAGGCGTGCGGTCCGGTCGGCCGGTCGCGGCGCCGTCGAACCCAAAGAACTCACGTGGCCATTATCCAGGGTTTTTGCTCCCTGCTTTTCACCCGGTATTACTAACCCCCAAAAGGGCTGGTGGTGAACCGCACCCCCGAAGCGGTCCACCACCAGCATGTTGAGCCTGCTTTCCTTAGCCCGTTGCCTTTTGGCTCAGCCCTCGGCGCCTTGTACCAGGGCCTCGTTGAGGGAGTCGATTGCACCGCCAAGGGTGCTCACGTGGTGCGCGAGGCCATCGGCCACGGCATCGGCGGGCAGTTCACCGGCGGAGATTTCCTCGAAGAACGCACCGGCCTCGTGGCGGTAGGTCTCCAGGTCATCCAGGGCCGCATCGGCGCCGGCCTGGTCGTTACCGGCAACGGCTACCGCGTAGTCAACGAAGTACCCGATGTGGTCGCGCCACAGCTCCAGGAATGGCTCCCGCTGATCTTCACCAGCCAGTTCACCAACCGCGTCGGCCAGTTCAACGGCGTTGTCGTCGACCACCTGAGCGGCGGCCGCGAAGGCGTCGGAGTCCGCACCCTGGGTGTAGGCGACGAACACCGCGATTCCGGCGACGTAGACGTGCTCGTTGAGGTTCGCCGTCAACGCTGCCCGCAGTTCGGAGGCATCGTCGGCGGTGTCACCCTCGAGCTCCGCGGCGGCGGCGAGCCCGGCGGACATTACCGCTGCGCCCTCCACTACGTGGTGCGAAGCCATCTGCAGGTCGGCGAAAGCCTCGGTGTCACCGGCGGCCAACGAGTCGACTGCGGCCGCGAGGGTTTCAACGTGTCCGTTGAGGGATTCGGTGACGTCACCGGCGGGCAGTTCGCCGCCGCTGACCTCTTCGAAGAACTCACCAGCGTCGGAGGTGTACTCCATCAGGTCGGCGACGGCGGCGTCACGGCCTTCGTCGTCGTCCTCGGCTGCTGCCAGGGCGTAGTCCACGAAGTAGCCGATGTGATCGCGCCACCGCTCGAGGAACTCTTCACCCTTCTCTTCTCCGGCCAGTGAACCTACGGCCTCGGATAGAGCGACGGAGTTGGCGTCAACAGCGTCGGTTGCCAGTCCGAATTCCGCGGAATCCGGGCCGGTTTCGTAGGCGGTTGCTACCGCGATGCCCGCGAGGTACACGTGCTCTTGGAGCAGCGCGGTCAGGCCGGAGCGAAGCTCGGCGGCCTCGGAGGAGGCGTCGCCTTCAATGTCCAGGGCTGCGGCGAATCCGCCAGCCAGGGTGGCACCGGTTTCGGGCATGTGCTCGGCGGCGGTGCGGACGTCGGCGAACGGGTCACCGGTGCCCATGGGCATGATGGCGGAGTGATCGCCCTCGTCCATGTCTTCGTCCATGCCGTCGTCTTCACCGGTGTCGGTGTCCTCCTCGGCGCCGTCTGCGTCGCCGTGTTGGGAATGACCGTCGTCCATGGTGCTGTCATCGCCGGGCTCGGCTCCATTGCAGGCCGAAAGCGTTAGCACTAAGGCGAATCCGGCAGCCGCTGCCGCCGACGCCTTTTTGCGTTGGGTCTTCATCGTTCTGCTCCTTCTTGTGGTGGGCGTTCACAAGGGGTTCGGAGCGGTGGATGGAGCGGATGGGTGGATTTCGAAACTTTTTGAAATTGGCACGCTGACTTAGGGCACGGGGATCGGATCGTCGATCGGAGTGGTGCAGAAAATCGGCGTGAACGGTCGGCACCCGAAGTCGGTGGAGAAGCGGTACCTCTCGGTCACCACGATCGAGTCCGAGGTGAGCGGGCTGAGTTCGGGCCCTTGGACCACCTCGGCGCGGTGATGGGGTTGCCGAGGCTCACAGCCGGCCGGCAGGTACCGCATCGCCAAGCTGGATTCATCGAGTGCCGAGTCCAGTTCTGGCAGCAACGCGATCTCGCACTCGTTGCGCTCCGATGTGCGGCCGTCCACGCGGCCGGCGAGCGTCTGGGGATCAAGTCCGGCGGCGTCCAACGTCACCACCTGCCACAGCTCACACTCCTGCAACCAGGACCGCACACTGAAACCCTGCGCGCGGGCGTTCAGGTCGCATTCAATCCACGACGTCGGCTCGTTTCCCTGCCCGACGGCGAGGGCTTCGATGGCCTCAGGCGTCAGGGGGAGGTAGTCGGTGCGGTTGGTATTGACGTGGTCCAGTTGCTCTTCCATCTCGGCCGTGGCAGTCGACACGTTCGACATACGAACCAAGCCGGAGATCACATAAATGAGCACGACGAGTCCGATCAGGCCGGCAATGATGATGCCGATCCACTTGAAGATTCGTCGAAGAGTTTTCCTCACGAAGCCGCGGCAGTGCCGTAGCGCTTTGCGGCGCGGGCCTTTGCCTTGGCAGCCTCGACCTCACGGTCCTTGGGCGGGGCGCTGGTGACCAGGTCAGCCAGCAGGTGTTCGGTGATGTGCGCGATCTCGGCGACGGCCTTATCGAATGCCTCGGCGTTCGCTTGCGACGGCTTCGTCATGCCAGCGACCTTGCGGACGTACTGCAGCGCGGCGGCTTGGACCTCCTCGCTGGTGGCGTGGGGCTCGAAGTTATGCAGGGGTCGGATGTTGCGGCACATGTCTCAAGAATCCCACCACGGCGGGCGTTGCGCTATGGAATCGCTCGTGTAGTTCTCTTGGGGCCTTCTTGGGATCTCGGAAATTGTCTAGGCGGGACGCTCCTTGTAGCGCGTGAGGAAGAGGCTCACGAAGGCGCTACAGAGGAGGCATGCGGCCACGCCCAGCCCCAACGTTACGAAGTTGATCTCGCTGAAGGCAGCCTGTCCGAACAAAGCACGCAGCACCGGCTCAATCTCCCCAGTCAGCACAGAGTAGGCAGCGAAGGACCCGAGAAAGAGTGAGAGCCCAACGGTGGCCTTATGCCGCTCTCGATAGCCGAAGCGCATGAGGCAAAAGAAGGTGACGAGCGCGGCGAATAGACCGCAGGCGAGCCCGATATGTGAGCCCATGAGGCCCGAGATACGGAGGATGCCCGGGTGCATGTGGTAGCCGCGGGCGAACTCGGTCACTACGCCCCCGCCGTAGCCTGCCACCAGCGCGAACAAGACCAGAGACCACATCCGTATCGAATTGACGCCCTGCGGTGGGTCGTCGGGCTCGTGCCAACCACTGTGAATCGGCTTTGACACTGAGCTGGTCATGATCGGTCGCCTTGGGTTGCGCTGGTTACGAGTTGTCAGGTTTCGATCCAACGAGGCTAACAGCCTGCCACTTCCGCTCACCGGGACTCGTGGCTGGTACGGGTATTCATCAGTGGCGAGATTCCGACGAAGAGGCGGTTACGGCGTCGGTGGAGCCTTTGGATCCTCGACGGTCGGTCGAGTGAGGCGGTGGTTGGGCGCCGGTTGGGGCTCGAGAAAAACTTCTTGAAGAAAGTTGTGCACACCCCTTGTGTCGAACGCTCGTGCGTAGTACAGTTGTTGCATGGAACACCCGACCACACCCCCAGCAACCACGGCAGCAGCCGCCGGTTCTGCTGGTGCAGGCTCACGGGGTGCTGGTGCGTTGACGACTGGTTCGTTGGCGGCTGAGGCGGAGTTGTTCGATGACTTCATCGCCCGCGGCGGACAAGTCCCCTTGGGCGACAAGACCACGCACGGGGCGTTTGAGAGCAAACTGGCCCGGCGCACCGACGTCGTTGGTGCGGGCACTTCTGCTGCCGCCGGTGGCGTGAGTGGTGCGGGTGAGGAAGCCCGCCGCGCGATCGGGGTAGCGAAGGACGCGATCGCTCGTTACCAAGCCCTGGACCTGGGGGTATTGCGTTCCCCGGAGTTGACTGGGGCGTTGCGGGGGTTGGAACAGTTGGAGTCGATGGTCAAGGGTGCGAAGGTCTGCACCGTGCGCGCGGCCAGTAGAACCGATGCTGCGACGTTGTCTGGT
>JBMDWZ010000097.1:0-6986 GCA_048594865.1 Beutenbergiaceae bacterium | reverse complement strand
GTGGAGATGATGGTGAAGAACAGGGTCTGCCACAGCGTCTGCCACATCTCCGGGTCGGTGAGCGCCTCGGTGTAGTTTTCGATGCCGACCACCGAGGCATCTAGGCCGATGAGTGACCGGTCGGTCAGCGACATCCAGATGCCATAAAGGATCGGGCCCACCAGGAACGCAACGAAGACTAAGGCGAACGGGGCAAGGAACCAGTAGCCGGCTGCGCCGCTGTGCAGGCGTTGGGCCCGGCGAGCTGCGTCCTTGGAGCGCGCTGGTGCCGGTGTCGAGGGTGACGTCGTCGTTGTAGTCATGTCAGTCCTACCTCACGCCGGAGCCGGTGATTCGAGGAACGTGTTCATTTCGCCGACCATGTTCTGCACCGCTTGGTCGGCTCCGATCTGACCCATCAGGGACCGCTGCATCGCTTGGCTCATCCGGTTTTGGAAGTCCGAACCGGAGCCGGTGAACCACGCTGGGGGATCCAGGAAGATCCATTCGCCCGCTTGCGCGTAGTTCGCCTGGGGCTCCAACGCCTGGTACTCCGAGGAATCCACCACGCTGTTCAGGGTGGGGATGTGTCCGGCCTCAGCCCACTCGGTGCCGCGTTTCAAGATCGCCGCCAGCACCTCATAGGTTGCGCGGCGCCGTTCGGGATCGGGGTTGATCTGCCGTGGCAGCACGTAGGAGTGAGAGTCGCCGTAGGCCGCCGGGGTGCCGAAGAGGATCGGCAGCGGCACCGCGGAAATCTCCGGGACGGCGGAGCGCAGGCTGTTCAACTCCCAGTCCCCGGAGATGATCGCGCCGGCGCGGCCGGTGTTGAAGTTGGCGATCGCACTGCCGTAGTCACTGTTGGTGGCGGTGACGGTGCCATCGAGCATCGAGCCCATGAACTCCAGCACCTCGACGGCCACATCCTCATCGATCTGGGCCTCTTGGCCGGGCGTCAGATCGAAGGTGGCCCCGTTTTGTCCGTACAGGCCCCAGAACAGGCGCCACGGCTGGGCCGAATCGTTGAGGTAGCCGTAGGCGATGCCGGTGTCACCGGTGACGTCGGCCATCGCCCGGCCGGCATCCAAGAATTCTCCGGGGCTACTCAGTTCGGCAAATAGGCCATCCGAACCGAGCAGCCCCGCTTGATCGGCAACTGCCGGGTCATAGAAGAAAATCATCGGGTGGGTGTCCAGCGGCAGCGCATACAGCTCGCCCTCGAACAGTGCCCGCTCCCACAACGCCGGTGGGAAGTCGGCTTCGGTGATGCCCACCTCGGCCAACAACTCAAGGTCGAAGGGCTCCAGCAGCCCGCCCGGTGCGTAGCCGATGAGCCGGGACAGGTGGATGATCGCCGTCTCCGGCGCCCGACCGCCGGCCGCCGCCATCGCCAGTTTGGTGTAGTACGGCGCACCCCAGGCAAGCGTGGTCCGGTCGATGGTCAGATCCGGGAAGTCATCGCGAACCCGACCCAAAATGCCATCCATCAACTCGCCGTCGGACCCTCCGAGCAGGTCCCACACCCGAACCAGCGTTCCGCTGGTGGTGGCACTGACCACGTTCCCGCTGCATGCGGAGAGGGCACCGAGGCCACCCAAGCCCAGGGCCCCTTGTAACAATCGGCGACGGGACACGTCCCGAGGCACTCGCCATGGCTCACTCGAAGTACTGGTCATCATTGACCCTTCTGCACGCTCCAGAAAAGCACGTGCATACAACGTTGTAACACGATGCGCTGAGATTATTGCTCTTGCGTATACAGTGTCAACCCCCGCTTGCGAACACATCGCTTGAGAACACACTGGGAGAGATGGCAACCAACGGAAAGACCGCCCGCCGGGCATCGCGGCCCGGCATCAAGGACGTCGCAGCCCGCGCGAACGTGTCCTGGAAAACCGTGTCCAACGTGGTCAACGGCACCGCCGCCGTGCGCCCGGAAACGCGCGAACGGGTAGAGGAAGCGATCGCCGAGTTGGGGTACCGGCCCAATCTGTCCGGACGATCGTTGCGCCAGGGCCGAACCAATATCATCGCGCTCGCGGTCAACGACCTGCGGCTGCCCTACTTTTCCGAGCTGGCGCACGCCGTCATCGAAGCCGCCGGGAAACAGGGTTACACGGTGTTGCTCGATGAGACCGGCGGCGACCTGGCCGCCGAGAAGCACGCGGCCAGCGGCTTTGGGGCCCACCTGCTGGATGGGCTCATTCTCTCTCCCCACTCGCTAACCCCCGATGATCTGCGCCAAGCCGGCGAACATCTGCCGACGGTCCTGCTGGGCGAGCACGCCTTAGTCGGAGATCGGGCCTTGCCCGACGACGTTGGCCACATCGGCCTGGATCGGGTGGTCATCGACAATTTGGCCTCGGCAACCGACGCCACCCGCCACTTGGTCGACCAGGGCAGAGAGCGGATCGCGTTCCTCGGAGCCGCAGAGGAGTCCACCTCCGGCGCCGGGGCGCTGCGCCGCGACGGGTACTTGCGGGGACTGCCCGACGGCGCCCAGCCCCTGGTGCTGCCGACCTCGATCTACTCCCGCCGCGAGGGGTATGAGCGCACCCAGGATCTGCTCCGGGAGGCCTCGGCACCGCCCGATGCGCTGATGTGCGCCAATGACCAATTGGCGATCGGGGCACTGCGCGCGCTGCGCGAGGTAAACCTGCGGGTACCCCAAGACGTGGCGGTACTCGGCTGGGACGGATCAGAGGAGGGCGAGTTCGCCAATCCGAGCCTGAGTTCGGTGGCGCCGAACCTCGCCGACCTGGCGCAACTCGCCGTCAGCCTGCTCATGTCGCGAATCAAGGGCGAGGCCAAGGCGCCGAAGGTGCACGTACTGCCCCACGAATTGCGGATCCGGCAGAGCACGATGCTGAGCAAGAACACGACGCCGACCAAGAACACGACGCTGACCGAGAGCACCGGCGCCACCGCCGAGGCGACGGAATAGCACCCACAGTCGCGCGAAGCCACCGATACCCCTTATGCTGAACCCGGCCCACTACAACGTTGTATCTGAGGAGATATGTCGAGTAATTCAATTCCCCGCCCCGAATATCCACGGCCGCAAATGGTCCGCTCGGAGTGGCTGAATCTCAATGGCACCTGGCAGTTCGAGATCGACGGCGGTGACTCCGGTTTGGAACGCGGCCTCACCGATGCCGAACTCGGCACCGAGATCACCGTTCCCTTTGCCCCGGAGTCCGAACTCTCGGGAATCGGTAACACCGACTTCCTGCACGCCGTCTGGTACCGCCGCACGGTTGATGTTCCGGCGGCGTGGTCCGGCCAGCGCCTACTGCTGCATTTCGGCGCGGTGGACTATGACGCGACCGTCTGGGTCAACGGCACCGAGGTCACCCGCCACCGCGGCGGGTTCTCCTCCTTCACCGCCGACATCACCCACGTGGCCGCACCGGGTGCCGAGGCCACGATCGTGGTTCGGGCCCGCGACCCCCGCCACGGCCCCCAGGCCCGGGGTAAGCAGGCCACCAAGTACGCGAACTCCGAATGCCACTACACCCGCACCACCGGCATTTGGCAGACCGTGTGGCTGGAGCCAGTGCCGCAGGTGCACATGCACCGCCCCCGGATCACCCCCAATGTGGCCGCCTCAAACTTCGACGTCGCCGTGCCATTGACCGCCAACCCGATCGGCTGGAGCGTGCGTGCCACCCTGTCCGACGACAAGGGAGAGGTGAGCTCCGCCGTCGTCCGGGCTGATCTGGACCTCGCGCCAACCTTGCAGCTAGAGGTTCCGCAGGAGCGGGTACACCTGTGGGATGTCGGCGATGGCTTCACCTATGACGTGCGCCTGGAGTTGCTGGACGCCGATGGCGCCGTGGTGGATACCGTGGATTCCTACGCTGGCCTGCGCTCGGTGAGCATCGAGGGCAAGGCGCTGCGGTTGAACGGCAAGCCGGTGTTCCAGCGCCTGGTGCTCGATCAGGGTTACTACCCCGATGGCATCATGACCGCGCCCAGCGACGAGGCCCTGGTGCGTGACATCGAGCTGTCCCTGGAGGCCGGGTTCAACGGGGCACGGCTTCACCAGAAGGTCTTCGAAGAGCGGTTTTTGTATCACGCCGACCGGCTCGGGTACATCGTCTGGGGCGAGTTTGCCGACTGGGGTTGCGGCGGTCACGGGTCCTATTCCGACCACCAGCAGCCCGGCGCCACCTACATCACGCAGTGGACCGAGATTCTGCAGCGGGACTACAACCACCCGGCGATCATCGGCTGGTGCCCGCTGAACGAGACCTGGCAGCACCTCACCGACCGGATCGGGGTGCTCGATGACGTCACCCGGGGCATGTTCCTGGCCACCAAGATCGCCGACCCGACCAGGCCGGTGCTCGACACCTCCGGGTACTCCCACCGGGTGATGGAGACCGACGTGTGGGACAGCCACGACTACCAGCAGGACCCCGAGCTGTTCGCCAAGCAGCAAGCCGGGCTAGCGGACGACAAGCCGCACACCAACACCCACGACGGCAAGCAGATCTCCCTGCCTTACAACGGCCAGCCGTACTTCGTCAGCGAATACGGCGGGATCTGGTGGAACCCGGAAGAGGCGCAGAACGCCGACGGCTCCGACCGGGAAGTGTCCTGGGGTTACGGCCAGCGGGTGCAGGACGAGGAAGAGTTCCACGCCCGCTTCGAGGGTTTGACGAAGGTGCTCCTGGACGATCCGGGCATGTTCGCTTACTGCTACACCCAGCTCACCGACGTGTTCCAGGAACAGAACGGGATCTACCGGTTCGACCGGTCCGTGAAGCTGGATGTCGATCGGGTGCGCGCCGTGCAGCAGCAACCGGCAGCCTTCGAGCAGGGCGATTCGGCACCGGAGTAGGCCTGAGCACCGCGACGTTTCGCGCTCACTGACTCACCGACGTCGTCGGGCAGGACAATACCTGTCCGACGACGTCGGCTGCTTTGTGCGTGAACGCTGCGGCTTGGTGAGTGGGGCGAGTTGCTCAGTTAGCGGGGCCAACGGCCGGCGTCGGGGTCGTGCCCCACGCGCAGCCACAGGTGGCGCGGCACCTGCTGGATGATGCCGAGCAACAGGTTGAGGGTGTGGTCGATCCGGTTGACGTCTTGGCGGCCGTTCATCCACACGTAAATGTCTTGGCCTTCGACGCAGATGCTGCGGCCGCGGGCGTCGGGCTGCATGAGGCGTTCCATCATGCGTGGGTGGATGAAGTCGAAGGGGAACTGGCCTTCCGGTCCCTGGATTCGCCACTCGTCGTTGAAGGCCTGGGACTCGAACTGGATGTCTTGGCCGCCGAAGAACTTGCCGATCCGGGAGCCCACGCCCTCGGGCGAGAGTTGCAGCCACGGCAGCGCCACGGGCAGGTGCAACGCGATCACGTGGTAGTAGTGCGTGGTGGAGTTCTTGCCGTTGCTGGTGGTGTATTGGTACTGGAAGGACAGCGCCTGGTAGCCATGGAACGGGCCGGTGAGGACCTCACGCGCGGGCGTCGCACCGCCCATTGACATCGGCGGGCCGCTCCAACGCCGAGTCATGCCCTTGACGGTGCCGTGGTGCTGCCAGCCGCGGGATTGAGCCCAGCTCGTCAGCATTTCGCGGCGGCGCTTATTGGCGTAATAGGCGTAAATCGCGATTCCGCCGCCGAACACGATAAAGATCAGGAACGGCAACATAGCAAATGATGCATCCATGCTGGCGGCGTCCTTCCTTTGGTCGTATCGGCCACACGGAAGGCTAGCAGCGCTGGTAGCGCCTGCGCGTGCGGCGGGATGGGCACCTCTGCCCTGGATTCCATGGGCGGATGGAGATCGGCGGTGCAAAACGTGAGCGGTGATCGCGGTGAATAGCGAGGGTGGAAATCGCGGCTGGAAATAACGTGGCGCTTGCCGCTGTCGTTGGCGACAGTGGGAAGATGCCCGATCAGACATTTGAGATCCTTCACCTGCCCACCCCCACCGACCCCGACGCCGCGCCGTCTTGGCAGTTGGAGGGGATGTCGCGGATCGCGCACCGAGACGCGATCGACGTGCTGGGGTACACCGACATGGCCTCCAGCGCCCGGGAACTGCACGTGGCCTTCGCCGACCAGGTGAACTCGGTCAAAGAGCGGTTCGTGGCTGTGGACCCGGCGCTCGGTGAGCGCCCGGAGGCGGTGGTCGGCTCCTTGGCCCTGGGGTTCCCGCAGAAGGACAACACCCACCTGGCGGGCACCGAGATCCTGGTTGACATCGAGCATCGCCGCTGCGGTATCGGCACGGCATTGTGGAACACAGCGCAGCAGCGGATCGCCGAGCACGGCCGCACCACAATCATTGCCGGGAGTTGCGGCAAAGAACCCGATGCCTCGGCCGCCCATGCCCTGAGCGCGCCGACCGGGAGCGGACGGGTCGATGCCCGAGACCCGGGCGTGGTGTTCGCGCAGAAGCTGCGGTTCACCTTGGAGCAAGTGGAGCGGCACTCGACGCAGCGACTGCCGGTCGACGCTGAGATACTTTCGGCGCTCAGCACCGGGGCTAGTGAGCACGCCGGTCCAGACTTCGAACTGGTGCGCTGGATCGACGCCGTCCCGGAGCAATGGATCGGTGAGCTGGGAATCCTCATGGCTGCGATGACCACCGACATCCCCAAGGGTGACCTGGACATGCAGGCCGCAGTATTTGACGCCGAGCGGATCAGGCACGGCGAGGAACAGACCAGGCGCCTTGGCTACACGACGTTCGTCACCGCCGTGCACCACATTCCCAGCGGTGAGCTGGCCGGGTTCACCGAGCTCGCCATCGATCCAGACAATGACCAGATCGCGTGGCAAGAAGGCACCCTGGTTCGCAAGGACTACCGCGGGAACCGGCTCGGCATGCTGCTCAAGGCAGCCAACGTCGCCTGGCTGCAGCAGGAGGCTCCGCAGGTGCAGCGGGTGCACACCTGGAACGCCGAGGAGAACGGCTACATGCTCGCGATCAACCTTGAGATCGGTTACCGGCCGGAGTCCGCGTGGGCGAGCTGGCAGAAGAAGCTGGGCTGA
>JBMDWZ010000096.1:0-10721 GCA_048594865.1 Beutenbergiaceae bacterium | reverse complement strand
GTTGCTTTGGGAAACGACCGCTTGGTCACCGCCGCCCATCGCGACTGCGCCGGCCCCGATTCCGCCGCCGATGACGGCGGCGATCAGGGTGCACGCCACGATGGTCCCGGTGCCCACCGCGCGGCGCTGTTTGCGGGCCGCGCCGGTGGTGGCCGGACCGGATGAGGGGGGTCCCGAGGGAGCGTTGTGACCGCCCAGCGGTGGCTGCCCGGGAGGAACGCCGAAGCTGGCGCCCGCCGGCGCGGAGCCCGGTGCCGCGGAGCCCGCTGCGGCGCCATGCTCGGAGTTCCACGAGCTGGTCTGATCCCATACCGGCTGCGATTGCTGCTGCGGCTGCACCCACGGGTTGTGCTGCTCGGCTGTTGGCTGGGCTGCCTGGGCTGGCTGGGACTGCTGGGTTGGCTGGGACTGCACTGGCGGCTGACCCCACCCGCCCTGCTGCTCCCACATCGTCGGGGCCGCGTCCTGAGGTGAGCCACCCGGTTGGGCGACGTCACCGCCTTGGCCCGCTGCGCCGTCGTCCGGTGTGGACCCCGGCACCGGGCCGGTGGCGTTGTACCTGTCGCTGTCGTTCATGATCACCCTCCCGGGCTTGCCGTTTGACCTGTGTCGTTTGGACGGGCCAGCCGGCCGCGCTCGGAATACTCACGAGTCGCGACCGGGTGGCGCCGTGAGATCAACTCTGCGCCACGGCTCTGGCCGGCGCGTCACCCAAGTGGATGCACTTACATACCGCGTTCGCAGTACTCGAATGCCGCAGCGGGTTGACTGCCAGGTGGGGCAATACGCGCCACACTGGGACCATGAGCGTTGGGCACGGCGGTATCGAGCACGCGGGCGCACCGCTGCGCGGACCCGCCGTGCCACGCGGCGCCGAAGCCGAGGTGCCGCCGGCTTTGCGCCAAACGTTTCCTGACTGGGTCTGGGACATCTTGGCGGTTGTGGTGGTGATGATCCTCGCGGCGCCGGTAGTGCTGCAGAGACTGTTTATCGACCCATCGTTGGTGTTGCTGATGGTGTTCGCTGCGGTGGTCTGCGCGATCCTGTTGTTGTTCCGCAGGGAGTGGCCGATCGTGGTGCTCGCCGGGTCACTAGCGATCCTGGTGGCGTTCGTGATCACCGGGTTGTCGTGGCTGAGCGCTGGAATCGCGGTCATTATCGCGACCTTCACCCTGGCGAACCGCAAGAGTCAACGCGTCGCCCTGATGGCCGGAGCGATCACCACCGGCACGGTCGCCGGGCTGAGCGTGGCGGTGGCCCATGAGGGAGTCTTCGACATTGCGGTGTTCGCGCTCGCCGCCGGGATCGCGATTGCCGGGGCCTTGGGCGATAGCGCCCGCTCTCGCCGGGAGTACCTCATCGCCGCCCTGGAACGCGCCGAGCGCGCCGAGCAGACTCGCGACGCAGAGGCCCGGCGAGCGGTCGCTGAGGAGCGCTTACGAATCGCCCAAGACCTCCACGACACCGTGGCCCACAACATTTCCGTGATCAGCCTCAATGCGGGCGTCGCCTCCAGCGCCCTGGACACCACCCCCGATCGCGCCCGGGAGGCGTTGGGGACGATCCGGGTGGCCGCCCGCGGGGTGCTCTCGGAGATTGGCGACCTGCTGCGCTACCTCCGTTCGGACGCTGAAGAGCACGGCGAGCAGCGAGCGCCAGCACCCAGCCTGACCGATCTCAACGACCTCATCGCCACCATGACCGCAGGCGGCCTGAAGGTCAACAGTGACATCACCGGCGACGTTGGGCAGGTCACCTCCTTGGCCGACATCGTGGCCTACCGCGTGGTCCAAGAAGGGCTGACCAACGCGCTCAAGCATGGTTCCGATGGGGTGGTCGACCTCGGCATCAACGTCGAGGAGACGACGGCGATCATCACCATCCGCAATCCCGTGTTGGCCGGTGGCGGCGACGCAGGCGAAACTACCGGCGGGTTGGGGTTGACCGGCTTAGCCGAGCGGGTTGCCGCGATCCGCGGAACCATCCAGACCACGAACGACGGCGCCACCTTCGAACTCACCGCACACCTACCCCTGGCCCGGGAGCAGAACGCATGACGAACGTGTTGGTTGTGGACGACCAAGCCTTGATCCGACAAGCGGTGAGCGACATCCTCAGCGCCCACCCGCAGATCACCGTGGTTGGGGAAGCCAAAGACGGTGCCGAGGCGGTGGCGCAAACCGCTGAGTTGCATCCCGACGTGGTGCTGATGGACGTGCGGATGCCGGTCCTCGACGGCATCGGAGCGACCGAAGCGATCTGCGCCGACCCGCACAACGCTGAGGCAAAGGTGCTCATCCTCACCACTTTCGAGGAAGACGAGTACGTGGTGGCTGCCTTGCGTGCTGGGGCCTCCGGGTTCATCGGAAAGGGCGCCGAGCCGCAAGACATCACCCGGGCGGTGTTGGCGGTGCACGCCGGAGAATCGCTGCTCTCCCCGGTAGCCACTCGGGGGTTGATCGCGCGCTACGTGCTGCCCGGAACAGAGCCTCACGATCCGGCCACGTTGCACCGGCCGGAGCTGGACGTGCTCACCGAGCGTGAACGGGAGGTGCTGATTTTGGTGGCGCAGGGCCGCTCCAATCAGGAGATCGCCGCGGAGTTGGTCATCTCCCCGCACACCGCAAAGACCCACGTGAACCGGATCATGGCCAAGGTGTATGCCCACGACCGGGCACAGCTGGTGATCCTGGGTTATGAGAGCGGACTGGTGACTCCGGGGGCGTAGGCCTCGCGCTCAACCTGCGGTGCGCTCAATCTGCGGTGCGCTCAACCTGCCGTGCGCTCAACCTGCCTGCGGCGACCAGCGCAGGTAGCCTGCTGAGGTCATTTGCCCCGCCTCCCTATCCGTGTAGGAGACCCAGGTATGAGTGTGCTGATCGTCGTCAACTCCCCCAGTTCCGGAGTCGGACGGATCACCGACTGGCTGCAGGCCGACGGTGTGCAGGCGCAGACGATCAACGGTGAGGACCTCCCGACGGATCTGAACGGCGTTGATGGCCTGATCCTGCTCGGCGGCGGGTTTATGCCCGACAATGACGAGCACGCGCCCTGGCTTCCGCGCGAGCGCGCCTTGACGGCGCAGGCCATTGAGACCGGGGTACCGCTGCTCGGGATTTGCCTGGGTGAGCAGGTGCTTGCGCTGACCGCCGGCGGTGAGGTCACCGAGTCCTCCGGGGAAACCGAGCGTGGCTCCTGCGGTGTGGACCTGCTGCCGGCTGCGGCCGATGATCCGCTCTTCGCGGGCCTGGGCGGGGAACAGTTGCGGATGATCCAGAACCACAAGGACTCCGTCACCGCACTCCCGCCGGGTGCTGTGCATCTGGCTACCTCAGATGCCTGCCGCTACGAGGCCTTCCGGGTGGGCAGCGCGGCCTGGGGTATCCAGTTCCATCCCGAGGTGGCCGCGTCCCGGCTGCGTACCTGGGATGAGGCGAGCCTGAAGAACCAAGGCATCGATCGTGACGCTCTGGTGCAGGCCGCCGAGGCCGACGCACCGGTCAACGAGCGGCAGTCGCGCGCCCTGATCGCCGCATTCGCCGCCGTCGTCCGCCGTCGAATCGATGAATCATCCGATGGTGACGGCTCCCTCACCGCCGTCCCCGGGCGCAAGCCGGTCATCACCTACCGATTGACCGACGGCGATGGCCGGGTGTTGGCGCAGAAGGATCCCGATACCTCGTTTGTACCGGCGAGTACGTTGAAGTTGGCGGTGTTGGTAGCCACCGCCCGGGCGCTGGAGGCCGGTGACCTGACGCTGGATCAGAAACTGCCCGCCGAACACACCTGGCCCAGCAAGGCCGATGGGCAGCCTTTCGGGTTCGACCCCGATGAGGTGGACCCGGGGATGCCCGCTGAAGGCACGCCGATGTCGGTGCGCGAGGTGCTGGACCGGATGATCACGGTGTCTTCCAATGAAGCCACGAACATGCTGATGAACCAGGTGGGGCTGGACGCGATCGCGAGCGCCCTGGCCGATGCCGGGGCCACGGGCTCGGCCCTGGGACGCCTCTATGGCGACATGGCTGCGGCGCGGAAGTTCGGGCGCGCGAGCTTCGTGACCTCAGGGGATTTGGCCGCGTTGATGGCGGCACTGATCTCCGGGCGGCTGGTGGGCCAGGAGTGGACGCGGTTCTGCACCGACCTGCTTGCGCGTCAGCGCGACGGCGTGATCGGCGGGGTAGTGCCGCTTGGCACCCCGTGGGGCAGCAAGTCCGGGTGGGTGAACGAGATCCGCCATGATGTGGCCTTCATCGGATCGACTGGTGCCCACGCGCGAGTGTTGGCCGTGTGCACCAGCGGCTTCGCTACCCACCCAGAGGCGGTGGCCGCGATCCGGGGCGTGGCGCACGCGCTGCTGCACACCGACGGGTTCCTGCAAGAATAGATCGGTGTCTAGTCACGCCGAACTCATCCAAGACGTCCTTTCCGAAACTCCGCTGATCGATGGTCACAACGATCTGCCCTACGCGCTGCGGACTACCGCGGGCTCGTCGGTGGAGGGCCTGGAGGCCGACCGACCGGAGCTGCAGACCGACCTGCCTCGGCTGCGCAAGGGGATGGTCGGAGGCCAGTTCTGGTCGGTGTTCGTGCCCTCCACCCTCACCGGGGAGGCCGCGATCGTGGCGACGCTGGAGCAGATCGATGTGGCCCAGCGGCTGATCGCCAGGTATCCCGAACACCTGCAGGCGGCCCGCACCGCGGATGATGTGCGCTCGGCGTTTGCGGGCGGGCGGGTCGCCTCGATGCTGGGCGCCGAGGGCGGCCACTCGATCGGGGATTCCCTGGCCGCCCTGCGGATCTTCGCGCGTCTTGGCGTGGGGTACATGACGCTGACTCACAACGACAACAACGCCTGGGCCGATTCGGCGACGGACGCACCCGGTGTGGGCGGGCTGAATGACTTTGGGCGTGAGGTGGTCCGGGAGATGAACCGGATCGGGATGCTGGTGGACCTGTCCCACACGGCGCACAGCACCCAGATGGATGCCTTCGCAGCGACGAGCGCACCGGTGATCTACTCCCACTCTTCCTGCCGAGCGGTCTGCGATCACCCGCGCAACGCAAACGATGAGGCGCTGGCCGCGCTGGTCACCAACGGCGGGGTGTTGCAGGTGACGTTCGTGCCCTCCTTCGTGTCCCCCGCGGTAGCGAGGTGGAGTGCCGCCCGCACCGAGGCCTTGGGCTCCGGGCGCTTCGCATGGCCGGGTTCCGATGGCGCCAGTGAGCGTGACGCCGAGGCCGAGCGCGAGGCCCGAATCAAGGTGTGGGAGGGGCAGAACCCACGCCCGCAGGCCACCGTTGCCGACGTGGTGGCGCACCTGGAGCACGCCCGTGAGGTGGCCGGGATCGACCACATCGGCTTGGGTGGCGACTACGACGGCGTGGCCCCGCTGCCGGTCGGTCTGGAGGACGTTTCGACGTATCCGGTGCTCTTCGACGCTCTGGCGGAGCGCGGCTGGTCCCGGTCCGATCTGGCCAAGCTTGCCGGGCAGAACGTGCTGCGGGTGATGGCCGATGCCCACGGCTCGGCCACCGAGCTGCTCTAACTGCTCTAACTGCTCTAACTTGCAATAGCCCGTGTCTAGCCGGCGCTCACGCCGTTGCTAGAGGCTGGCCGCTAAGCGTCTGGTAGCGCCCGCACCGCCGGATTCTTCGGCCCGGGTAACCGGCCGGCATCGCCTACTGCCGACGCCGGTGGCTGGGAGGCCACCGGCACGTGCGCGCCACTGCATACGCTCAGCGCACTCTGATCCGTTTCCATTACTCGTGCGGCACAGCTCATGCGTCTGCTCGCGCTGAAACCACCTGGTTCCGTCATCCTCACTTCTCCCCGATTCGCTGGCCCGCTTGACGACTCTTCGCGCTAAACGGATTAAATTATCCGTTTATAGATTAGCGAGATTTCCTCCCATCCCGCAAGACTGCGCACTGCCCAAGATCGCGCCGCCCAAAGGGGAGATGTCTGGGCTATCGACGCGCCCTGGGCTCGGTGACAGCCTTGAGCACCTCGGCAGATAACGCCTCTGCCCCAAGTTCCGGCCGGGGCGCCCCTTGGGGCCGCAACGAATCCAGCATTAGCGCTCGGTGACGTGCGATGACCGTGCCGCGCAGCGGTTCTGGATAGGACACGAGTTTGGCGAGCAGAATCGGCAGGAACACCACATCGGTGACTTCGACGTCGAGCCGCAGGGATCCTTCGTCCTTCGCTTGTTGCACGACGGCGAGGAGGGCTGCGTCCCACTTTCCCGTCACCCAGCCCTCGGGCGGGTGGGCGCGGGCGTAATCCGCCACCGGGCTGAGCCAGGGCGAGCGCAGATGCAGCGCCAGAACGCCATCGAGGAAAGTGGTGATTTTGTCCCAACCGGATTCGGCGGCAGCGGCCGCCATCCCAACCGCGGAGAACATTTCAGCGGAGCGCCACGCCAACGCGCAGAGCAACGCATGCCGGTCTGGAAAGTGCCGATACAGCGTAGCCGGACCAACTCCAGCACCCTTGGCCACCAGGTACAGCGGCACCTCAACACCTCGCTCGGCGATGAGATCGCCCGCCACATCGAGCAGCTCCTCGCGGTTGATCCGCGCGTCGGAGCGCTTTGCCGAGGGCGGTTCCGCCGCCATGTTCACCACCCTCGCAGTTCATCGATGGAATGCCTCGAGGCAGCGTACCCCGTGCACACATTGCTGGTTCAGATAGCGTGAACTGATGCGTACGTGGCAGCCAGGGTGGTCTGTGTGGCGCATTCTGGGCGTTGCAGTAGGTGCAACTGCGATGGCCCGGACGACCTGGGGGCGCACGCGCGCCAGTGACGAAGGGGTCTGGGTGCACAACGGGTTTACCTCCAGCCACGTGCCCTGGGACGAGGTGCAACGCATCACGCATCCCAGGTACGACGATGCCACGGTGCCGTCGGGCAGTTACTCGGGTTACGCCGTCGACCCTTACAAACGGGCACCGCCCAACACCACTGGACATGCGCCACCTGCCAAGCAGTGAAACGCTGGGCGGTACCCACCAACGCGCACGCGCTGGCGGACTCTGCACCGAAGGGCCCACCTCATCGCCTCCATCTTGGTCACCGGAGCCACCGGCTACGTCGGCGGCCGGCTTGTGCCGCGGCTGCTGGACGCCGGGCACCAGGTCACCGTGCTCGTTCGCTCGCCCCACAAGATCGCCGAAACCCCGTGGGCGCGGCACGTGTCGATCATCGAGGGCGACCTACAATCCGCCCAAGACGTCAACGCCGCCGCACAAGGTATCGACGTCATCTACGCCCTGGTGCATGCGATGTCCGCCGGCGGAGACTTCGAATCCTCCGAGGGCGCGATGGCCCGCAACATCGCCGACGCCGCGCAGGCTCATGGCGTTCGGCGGCTCGTCTACCTGGGCGGGCTGCATCCGCAGGGTGCTGACCTGTCGGACCATTTGCGATCCCGGCTAGCCGTTGGTGAAATCTTCCTCGAATCCGCCACCCCCACGATCGTGCTGCAGGCCGGCGTCATCATCGGTTCTGGGTCGGCGTCCTTCGAGATGATCCGCCACCTCACCGAGGTGCTGCCGGTGATGCCGGCGCCCAAGTGGGTCAACAACCGGGTGCAACCGATCGCCATCCGCGATGCGTTGCACTATCTGGTCAAGGCCGCCGAAATCACCGGGGACGTGAACCGCGCCTTCGACATCGGTGGGCCCGACGCGCTGGCGTACAAAGATGTGATGCAGGGGTATGCGAAGGTCAGTGGGCTGCACCGCCGCGGGATCGTGGCACTGCCCGTGCTCACGCCCTGGCTGGCGGCCCAGTGGGTCAACCTGGTCACCCCCATCCCCCGCAAACTGGCGATCCCGTTGGTCGGCTCGCTGCAGCACGACTGCGTGGTCTCCGAGCGCGACATCGACGCCTACATCCCGCCGCCGAGTGCCGGCCTGGTCTCCTACCAAGACGCGGTGCGGCTCGCCTTGCGGAAGGTCGACGACGGCGAAGTCGAGACCTCCTGGCAGGACGCCTCGGTCCATGGTGCTCCGAGCGATCCGTTGCCCACCGACCCGGACTGGGCCGGGTATCGGGTGTACACCGATGTGAAGTACGGCCGGACGCAGGCGCCGCCGGAGCGGGTGTGGGACGTGGTCGAGTCCATCGGGGGCAAAACCGGGTGGTACTCCATGCACATTCTGTGGTCCGCACGGGGGCTGATCGACAAACTCGTGGGCGGTGTCGGGCTGCAGCGGGGGCGGCGTAACCCACACCGGCTGCGGACCGGTGACGCGATCGATTTCTGGCGCGTGGAGGCCTTGGAACGCGGCAGCAAGTTGGTGCTGCGCGCCGAGATGCGCATGCCTGGGGAGGCGTGGCTGGAACTTGAAGTGCGGGTACACCCGGAGGGTGGATCGATCCTGCGGCAGCGCGCCATCTTCTTCCCTCGTGGCCTACCGGGCAGGTTGTATTGGTGGTCGGTGTTGCCATTCCACGGTTTTATCTTTGGTGCGATGACCCGCCAGATCATTGAGATTGCCGAAGAGTCGAGTTCGGCTCAGGGGCGGCACCGGGCTTAGCACGTGCGCTTCCGAGTTTGGCGGTGCGGTGGCTAAGCCGTGCCACGGTGGTGGCTAAGGTGTCACTTTGTGGTGACCATTCAGCCGTCGGCATGGCGCAGGCCGCTGGCGATGCCCATTCTGGGGTCGTCCTTGCTGACCCTGCTGGCCTTCTTTATCGGTCTCGGAAGCGAGGCATCGGTTCCGGCTGTTCTCGCGGTCGTCGTGTGCATTGGCTTTGCGATCTTCCTCATCACGATGTTGGCATTGACCGCGAACTTTCCTCGGGTGCAACTGAATGAGTTAACCGGAAATCTGAGGGTCAACGGCCGCGATTTCCATTTCCGGAGCATCACCGCCACCCGGCGATCGTTGAAGCGGGATAAGGGGGGCGGGCCGGGATACGTCATCTACCGGTTCGACGTGCAAGACGAGCCGTCGTTCCGTTTGCTGGTGGCGGGCCGGCCCTACCCGGGGCTCGCGTCCCAGAATCTGCAGGCGTTGGATGACTTCTTGGGGCGTTTGGACAGTCCCAAGATCAGTAATCGCGAGGGCCGGGACGCCGAGGTGGTCGCCGGTCTCACCGGTAGCGGGAAAGCAGTGGAGACGACGCCGCACCGACTGCGAGTCGAGGTCGCGGAGTTACTGGGAGTGGAACCTCCCGAAGATGGTGATGACGCACCCCGCACCAGCGGGACCGAACCGGACTCCGCCGTCGGCCATCACACCACCCCCGCACACGGGACCGAACCGGACTCCGCCGTCGGCCATCACACCACCCCCGCTCACGAGACTGAACCGGGCTCCGCCGTCGGGCATCACACCACCCCCGCACACGAGACTGAGCCGGGCTCCGCCGTCGGGCATCAGCACTCAACGCCGCCGTCCTCGCTACGGCATGAGGCGCTTGCCAATCTGGACCCCGGGCCGCGACGCACGAAGCGTCTCACCGCCATCGTCCTGGGCGTTGCCGCTGCCGGGGTGTTCGGGTTCATCGTCTACGCCTCGGTGATGGAGGGGCGCGGCGACCTAGATGCCGATGCCGATGCCGTGGTTCGGGCCCTGACCGTGATGTGTTTGGCCGCGTGCGCGCTAGCGGGATACGCGTGGATCTTGGCCCGTGACGCCTACCTGCAGCAGCAGCGAGCGGCTGCCGAAGAGTGGCTCGCGACCGGGGCCGGGCGACGCGACCCTCACATCGCGGGCGAGCTGGAAAGTCTCTGGGAGGCGAACGCGCGGACCGCCTGGATCGTCGCGTCGGTGCTCGCCTGGATCGCCGGCCCGCTCATTGCGCTCGTCGGAATCGCGCTCTTGCTGCAGTTCTCGCATGCACCGGCGGCCGGGATTGCCGGGATAGGGATCGGAGTGGCGATCACTGTCGGGGCAGGCGGGCTGCGCAAGCGGTACCGGCGGCTTAGGGAGCTCGATGCCCGCAGGCTCGTTGCGCTGTTGGGGGATTAGTAGGCGCGCGCACGCCGAGCAATGCGTAGGACCGGTCGGTCTGATCGCGAACGGTCCAGTCAAGGTCCTGCGGCCATTGCGCGATCTCAGTGCGGGGCGGGCTGAGCTTGATGCTTGTGACCAGCAATATCCGACCTCCGGGAGCGAGCGCGGCGCCCGCCTGTGACTTGTAGTCGGTGTTGTTGTGGTCCACGTGCGGCCAGATCGAGACGATGTTCGCATACGTTCGATCGCACAGGTCGTGGGGCAAGCCCGATGCCGCGTCGATCGCCTGGGAACGGTACGCAAGACCTTGGAAGGTCGCGTCGGCATTCGCTTCGGATACCGCCGAGGGCGCGATATCGAAGGCGTCGACCGTTATCCCCTGGCGCGCTAGCCAGAGGCCATTACGGCCATACCCGTCGGCCACCAGCAGAGTCCGACCGTCGATGAGGAACCGTCGGTATTTCACGAGCAGTCGGTTGGGTGAATCACCGAAGATCCGGCCAGCTCGGTAGCGACGCTCCCAGCGCTCGGCACTCTCATTGACCACCGCCCCACTATGGGGCACTCGGTTGGGGTAGCTCAAAACTCGTTCAAACTAATTTGGCTCTAGGGGTTGACTCGAACGCTCGTGCGGCGTGCAGTTGTTTTATGTCGCAACCAGTCACCCACCTCGAGCCGGCCCTCCCGGGCCTAGGATTCGGTGCGCCGGCTGCTAAGCGCGCGGGTGGCGGTTCGGGCACTGCTCGTG
>JBMDWZ010000095.1:0-6269 GCA_048594865.1 Beutenbergiaceae bacterium | reverse complement strand
ACCGGGATGGACTAAGTACTTCGCCCCAATGAAGCCACGACGGCGATCAGGCGCAGCACCTGGCCGATCACCGCGAGGATTTCCAGCACCGCCATGAGCGTTTCCAGGCTGTTGCCGATCTCCCGGAAAGCGTGAGTGGTTGGGCCCGCACCCAGGTGCTCGAACTCCTGCTGCCAGGAACGCTCTTCCCGAAACACGATCGCGTAGGGCAACAGCCGCTCGGTCAGTACATAACGGTCAAGTTGCGCTTGGGCAACCATGTCGCCATGTGTAGGTTGCGGCGAGAGTCCCAGGGCGCGGCCGCCAGGGGTGAGCTCTCCGGCGCCGGTGCGCAGCGCACCCTGCGGCGACTGCATCATTTGCATTCGCGGCGCCTCGGCCAGGCCAATGTAATGACGCAAACCGGACAAATGGCCGCGCAGTTGCTCGCCCTGCGCGGTGAACCGCAGCATGGGTGCGGGAGTGAGTGCCAACAGCAGAACGAAAACCACCACGACCAGGCCCACAATGACAGCCCCCTGCCACTGGCCGTTTGCCAGTGCGCCCAAGATGAGCAACCCACCCCCGGCAAGCACGACAAAGAAGAGCAGTGATAGCAGTGTCAGGTGCACCCGCAAGGTTCGTGGGCGAGCCAGTCCGCTCGTCTTCATGTGCTTTCTGGCGTCCTCGATCATCGCGCTCAGCGCCTTGCGGGTATGCCCCCGGAACGCCCCAGGGCCTCGGAGGAAGTAGACGTCCGGTGCTTGCTCGAGCCGGTCGACGACGATTCCCACCTGGGCCAGGGCACGCAGGTAGCGGCGTTGCTGACGTGGCCGGGTGATGGGCGGTCGCAGAGCCCGAAGGAGCCGGACCTCTTGCGCGCTCAGCCGGGCGCCGGGTACCACCTCGAAACCGAGGGTGCCGTTACCGCCGCGGGTGGTCAGAACCCGAATGTGCCCGCGCACGGCCAGGTCGATGATGGCGGCGGTGAGGAATCGCAGGTCGGCGCGCATCGCCAACGCGTGAGTGAGGAGGTCGCCCGGCGGAGGAGCGAATTGCACCATCGGCGCCTTTGGCACTCGGTTCGCCGTACGGCGCGCGATCCCGATAATGATCAGTTCGATGGCGAGTATCGCCAGCCCGATAACGGCAAACCCGAGCAGGGCCCCTGGATCAGTCACGCGCGCAACACTAACTCGACTTGCTGCTGCGAGCGCGGCACCGCACACCAGCGCATAACATTCTTTATATGCCTCGACAAAGCACCGGAGCCAAACCGAAGGCCTTACGATCCGCGCGCCGCTATCTACGTCGTCGAGGGATTCACACCGGCTTGACCAATTCACTGATTGCGGACCGGGCCATGGCACGGAACATCGAGCTCGCGCCTGACAGGCAGCAGCGGTTAACGATGGACGTTGCTGGCACTACCCGGTGGTTCAATGGCGCCAAAAGCAATCTCAACACCGCGCTCGCTAGGCGCTGTGCGTTGCACAAGGACGTCACCAGCCGAATGCTGCGGTCCTACAAACTCAACGCCCCAGAGAACGCGGTATTCAGCCCGGGAGAATCGGATCGCGCGTGGGCCTGGGCGCAGCCGATCCTGCCGCTAGTGGTCAAGCCGAATAGCGGCGGATCCGGTGAAGCAGTGTATTTGGACATCAAAGATAAGGAATCGTTCGATGCGGCGTTCGAGGCCGTGTCGCAGGTGGCGCGCGAGGTGCTCGTGGAGCAATTCCTGCAGGGTGAGGAACACCGGGTTCTGATGGTCTACGGCAAGGTGGCAGCCGCAGCCCGGCGGATGCCGGCGCACGTGATCGGGGATGGGCGATCCTCGGTGGCAACGCTCATTGAGGCGAAGAACCGCGAGCGGGTGCGGTCGGAGAATCCGACGCACTTTGAATTGCTCGCCGATGAGGTGACGGTGGTGGAACTTCAGCGCCAAGACCTGACCTTGGGATCCGTCGCGCAGGAGGGTGCCTACGTTTGGCTGCGCAGCAACTCCAACGTGCACAGCGGCGGCGATGGGGTCGATGCCACTGATGAACTGCTCCCCGCGGAGATAGAAATGGCCGAGCGGTCAATGCGCGCGATTCCCGGACTGCGCTTGGCCGGACTGGACATGCTGTTGCCGCGCGATGGCAAGGGCACCGAGCCCTACATCCTCGAAATTAACTCCAGTCCCCAGATATCGGGTCACCACTTCCCTTGGTACGGCCAGGAGCGTGACGTTGCCGGGCTCCTGCTGGACTCCATGTTCAACTGAGGTGCGTCGCGTGGGCATATTCGCGTGAGATCTCAGCCGCGCTCTGGGACCATGAGGCCGTTGCTGCATCACCCATTCCCGGAGGCCAGAGTTGTCGAGGCATGCCTACGTTCCCGACGGCCCGGTGACGCTCCCGGAGGCGATCGCCCACCTTGCCGGAGACGATCAGGTGCAAGGCGTGTGGAACAACGACCTGGGTGGACGTACCTACCGGCTGCTGAACGGTGAGCGGACCCGGTACCTCAAGTGGCAGAACTACGCCGGGCTGACCGAGCACAACAGGCGCGAGGTTGACCTGGGCCGCGAAGAGCAGCGGCTGCGGTGGGCAGGGAACTACCTGGTGGTGCCGAGCATCATCGAGTACGCAGAGGCCGGTGAGGACGCTTGGCTGCTCACCGAAGGCATCGACGCGGTCAGCGCCGTAGACCCGCGATGGCATAAGGAGCCCGAGACGGCGGTGCGGGCGATCGCGATCGGACTGCGCACACTCCATGACACTCTTCCGGTCTCGCAGTGCCCGTTCGGCGATTCCTGGCCGCGGGATCGCGCACTTGCCCCCGGCCCTTCGGATCTTGTGGTGTGCCACGGTGATGCCTGCATGCCCAACACGCTCATCACCACAGACGGATACTTCGCCGGTCACGTAGATCTAGGACAACTGGGAGTTTGTGACCGCTGGGCGGATCTGGCGATCGCCACCATGTCGATCGGATGGGATGTCAATCTCGGACGCAACTATGACGAGCTGTTTTTCGCCACCTACGGCATCGAACCAGACCACCAGCGGATCGCGTTCTACCGAGAGCTCTGGGGCGAGGTCTGAGGTCACCGAGCGTTCACTCACTAGATTTCTTCAGTTAAAGAGGGTCTGGAAATTGTTTACGCAACGCCGATAGCCTGAAGGTCGACATCCCTTCTGGACTCCGGAGTATCAATGCCGATCGCTACCGACCTCGAATCCCAGCAACGCTCGTCACGGGGCAAGGCGGTGGCAGCATTCGGTGCCGCGGCGCTCGCGATCTCCCTCCTCGGGGCGAACCAGGCGGCTCAGGCAGCCCCGGCCGAACCGGACTATGTGGGCGACGGTGTCTTCGCCGAGGCGAACACCCAACGCGTCGCGCCGGGATTGGAAGTCACGAACTTCACGCGACTGGAGGGTGAGGGCTGGGCCACCGGGGCGGTACTGCAGGCCGACCTCACCGAGGAGACCCTTGGCGTGGACGTCATCAACTCCGGGTCGGTCACGCAGGCAGTCACCGTCTCAGAACACCTCGAGCGCGCTGGCGCGGTGGCCGGGGTCAACGGCGACTTCTTCGACATCAACAACTCCGACGCCGCCCAGGGCACCGCGGTGCGGTCCGGAGAGATTCTCAACGCCTCCGCGACCCCCTACCCGGCATTCACCATCGAGGGTGGCATTGGCGCGATCCAAGAGATATCTGCGGCTGGCACCATCACTCTGGACGAGGCGAGCGTGCAGGTGGGCGGGGTCAACACCCCGCTGCTGGGAGAAAACTCGATCGGCGTCTACACCGGCGCGTGGGGTGAATACACCCTCGATCGTCCGGTGCGGGAGTCCGACGACGTCGCCCGAGCCAGTGTGGTGGACGGCGAGGTCACCGAGATCGCCGAAGGCGGTGGGGATCCCGAGGTGCCCGAGGGTGGCTCGGTGCTCCTGGGCCGCGAGGACGGTGCCGAGCAACTGCGGGAGCTCGAGGTCGGCGACCCCGTCGAGATAGACCTACAGACCTCGGTTGGAGTCGATGCTGCCATCACCGGCAACCAGGTGCTGTTGGCAGACGGCATCAACGTGGCCGAACAACCCGAGGTGCACCCTCGCACCGCGGTCGGGGTGAGCGCCGACGGTACTGACCTGTTCGTGCTGGCCCTGGATGGCCGTAGCTCGGTAGCCCGCGGGATGTCCCTTCCCGAGCTCGCCGATCTGCTCCTAGAACTCGGCGCGCACAACGCGGTCAACCTCGACGGCGGTGGCTCCACGGCGCTGTTGGCCCGGACCGCAGGCTCCACCGAACCGCAACTGATGAACACCCCCTCGGACGGCGCGCAGCGACCGGTGCCGAATGCGCTGGCCTTCTTCTCCAGCGCACCAACGGGTACGTTGAGTGACGTTATGGTCTCACCGCAGAGCGAACGCCCAGGTGCGGGTCGCGTGCATCCGGGCCTCACACGCACCCTGGTCGGAACGGGTTTGGACGCCTCGGGGGCGGTCATTGAAGCGAACGGGCAGTTCGAGTCCACCTCACCGGCGATCAGCCTGACCGCCGATGACGACGGCAAGGCGGTGGTGCGCGGTGAGCAACGTGGCCGCGCTCAGGTGCGGTACACCGCCGGTGACCTGGCCGCGAGCACCGAGGTGCAGGTGCTCGGTGAGGTGCAACGCGTGGTCCCCGAGTCCGACACCGTGAACCTGGAATCGGCGCAGGACTCTGCCCTGGTTCATCTGGACGCCTTGGACGCCGATGGCCACCGGGCGCCGATCGAGGTCGGCGACGCCGAAGTCCAAGCGCCCGACGGCGTCACGATCGAGCCCGAAGGGATCGACGCGTGGCGGGTGCGTGGCCAGAGCGACGATGCCGCCGGAATCGCGACCTTCGCCGTCGGCGCTCACACCGCTCAGGTCGCCGTGACCGTCGGAACCCGCGAAGAAGGGCTTGAGGATCTTCCCGAGCTAGGGGAGTGGACGGTCGCGCACGACCGAGCGCCGGGACTCACGCTGGGCACCACCGAGGGGCCAACGCCGGACACGCAGGCGCTGGAACTGACCTACGACTTCACGCAAGATTCCGCTACCCGCGGGGCCTACGCCGTCGTCCCCGATGGGCATGAACTTCCCGGGCAGCCACGGGCAGTGACCGTGTGGTTGCGTGCGCAGGGCAATGGCGAGTGGCCACGGTTGCAGGTGGTGGACGGTGAGGGTGTGCGCCTGAATCTCGATGGCCCGGAGTTGACGTGGGACGGGTGGCAGCAAGCGACCTTTCCCGTGCCGCAGGGGACGCAGTATCCGCTGACCCTGGAGCGGGTGCGGTTGATGGAGACCCGGCCGGGGGCGCAGTACTCCTCGAGCACCGGGATCGGGCCGATCGGGCTGATCGTGTCCACCGATGTCGATGCTCCGCAGAACCCCGCCGTGCACGATCCGGTCATCATTACCGACGGCACCGTCGATGGCCGGGCGCTGCGGATCGCGGTGATGTCCGATGCCCAGTTTGTGGCGCGCGATCCCGACAGTGACATCGTGGCTGCCGCTCGGCGCACCAGTGCCGAGATCGTGGCCGCCGAGCCGGACCTGCTCATCATCAATGGCGACTTGGTCGATGAGGCGGCGCCGGAGGACTTTGAGCTCGCCGCCAACGTGTTGGAGGGGGCCGGGGACCTGCCGTGGCTGTACGTGCCGGGAAACCACGAGATCATGGGCGGGGAGATTCAGAACTTCATCGACGCCTTCGGTCCGGCGTATCAGACCACCACGGTGGACCGGACCCGGATCATCACCCTCGATTCCTCCACCGGGTCGCTGCGGGGCGGCGGCTTGGATCAGTTGCGAATGTTGGAGTCTGAGCTTGAGGATGCTGCATCGGACTCGGGCGTGACCGGTGTGCTGGTCTTTGCCCACCATCCCGCGCGGGACCCGCTGCCGGCGCAGGCGAGCCAGTTGTCTGACCGTCGCGAGGCGCAGGCGCTGGAGGACACGTTGGCGCAGTTCCGTGCCGATAGCGGGAAGTCCGCGGCGATCACGAATGCGCACGTGGGGGTGTTCCATGCCCGCACGAACGAGGGTGTGCCGCACCTGATTAACGGGAACTCCGGTAAGGGTCCGGCGAGCACTCCGGGCAACGGCGGGTTCACCGGGTGGACGATGCTGGGCGTGAACCCCTCCGCTGGTGAGGTGGGGACGCTGCCCGACGTGCCGGAGTCGCGGTTGGCGTGGTTGCGGGCGCAGGTGAACCCGCGGGTCGACGCCCTCTCGCTGGAGGCGCCATCGCAGATGAACGTGGGGTCCTCG
>JBMDWZ010000094.1:0-13658 GCA_048594865.1 Beutenbergiaceae bacterium | reverse complement strand
AGGACGTACCAGCACAGCACCGCAGCACCGAGTGCGCCCATCCCAAGCGCAACCAAGTCCTCGGAGGTTCGTGCCGGCCATTGCTGGGCCAACCACGGCAACCCGCCGGCCAGTACCGCCGTCCCGCCGGCGCTAACCAGCAGTGACAGACCCGCGCCTCTCAGCTTCCGACTTAAGTCCATCTCAGCCCCTTTTGCCCCTTTAGATGTCATGTCGTGTCAGTACGTTACATTTTGTGGCACTAGGTGTACACCGATATCGAAAAGATGTCCAGTGCTGGGGCGAGGATCTAGGTTGGGATCATGCGTTGGGACGAGGTGTTCGCTGATCTACAAGCGCAGTTCCGCGCCGCCCAGGAATCGGAGTCCCTCGCCGTTGTCGGGGAACTGGCCGAGGCGGAGATCGCCAGCACCACGCTCGCCGATCGCTGGCGGGCGGCGCTCGGGCGCGAACTGACGCTGCGGTTAGCCGATGGCACCGACCGGCAGGGCACGGTCCGGGATGTGGCCCAGAGCTGGCTGGTGCTTGCCCACGCGAATCGGCGAAGCCTCATTCCGGCCCACGCCGTGGTGTGGGTCCGCGGCCTTGGACCGAGCGCACCACCGGCCACCGCGGTCGAACGCGCGCTGAGCCTTGGGCACGTGTTCCGAGCCATGGCCGCACAAGAGTTGGAGATCGTCCTGCACACCAGCGCCGGCGCCTACCGTGGCCGGTTGGCGCGAGTCGCCGCCGACCACTGCGACATCGCCAGCACCGCCGGGATCATCAGCGTTGGCTGGCACGCGATCCTCAGCGTTGAGGCACCCTGACCTACCGGCTACGGCCGGTTCTCCACCGGCCGGTAGAGGAACTACTGCACCCCGTCGCGGATGCGTTGCTCGGTCTGGGCGTACATCCGGTCGATGTAAGCCTGGAGTTCGGAGTCCTCCACGCGCCACGTTCCCTTGCCGCCGATCTGAATGGCCTTGAGGTCCCCGCTGCGCACCAGGGCTCGGGTCTGCGACATGGTGATCGAGAGCGTCTCGGCCACGTCTGCGAGGGACAGGAAACGTTGCGCCATGGCCTCATTGTGGCACCGGGCGCCAACAATCGGCCAAAAGCATCGATGGGGTGTGCATAACTCCCGCGCGAACGGCCTGTTCTTGGCACGATAAGCAGCACCGAGGTTAGGGGCGGGCTGATGACTGAGACGAATGGGGCGGCGCGGATCCGGCGCCCGAGTTGGCGTGATCCGCGCCTTGGGGTGGGATTGTTGCTGGTCGCCGGATCGGTGGTGCTCGGTTCATGGGTGGTGAATCAAGCCCAGGATCGAGTGGAGGTCTACGCCGCCACCCAGGTCCTGACACCGGGTGAACAGGTGTCGGCTGCGGATCTGGACGTGGTGCAGGTGAACCTCAGCGACTTGGATTCCGGCTACCTGCAACCCGGGGGTTTCGATGACGGGGTGATCGTGCGAACGGTCGGTGCCGGGGAGTTGATCCCCGCCGCGGCCATCGGCGATCCAGAAGAACTGGACCTGCGGCCGGTGGCGTTCGCCGCCCCGCGAGCCTCGGTCACCTACCTGCAACCGGGCAAACTTCTGGATGTCTGGGTGGCGTGGCCCATCGGTGAGGGGCCGACGACGGAACTCGGCGAACCGGAGTTATTGCTCACTCAGGCGGAGGTCGCGATGGTCAATGAGGACTCCAGCCTGTTCACCGGAAGCGACCAGGTTTACGTTCAGGTGCTCGTGCCAACCGCGGACCTCCCCACCGCTCTGGCGGCCCTGAGCGCCGAGGCCGAAGTCACCCTCGTGCCCCATCCGGGCGGGTGAGCGAGTTGAGCCTTGGCGTTCTGCTCGCGCTACGCGGTGAGCAGGAAGAACGGATCCTGCGGCTGATCGACGCTCACGATGACCTCACCGTCACCCGCCGCTGCGCGGATGCCGAAGAACTCCTGGCGGCCGCGATCGCCGGGTTGGGCACGGTGGCGTTGGTCGATGAGGAGGTCGACGTCGATCGTCCGCTCCTGGTGCGGCTCACCAGTTCCGGGGTGCGGACGGTCGTGCTGGCCCCGGCATCGGATCACGCGCGCATCGAGCGGCTCGGCGCCCGAGCGATCGAGGCCGAAGCCGACGTGGTCGCCTCCCTCGTGGCCGAATCCGATCTGCCGCCGCCTTCGACGCCACAGGATCCCGGGGACGATGCAGCACCGGGTGACCACGGTGAACAGGGCGAACCTGCCGACGGGCAGGTTGGGGGCCAGGTGGTGTGCGTCTGGGGGCCGCCCGGGTCGCCGGGCCGCTCGAGTGTGGCCATCAATCTGGCGCACGAACTGAGCGTCGATGGGGCCCGGGTGATGCTCATCGACGCCGACGTGTGGGGTGCATCGTTGGCTCAAATGCTCGGACTGCTGGAGGAGACCTCGGGTCTGGCCGCAGCGATCCGAGCGGCCGATCAGGGCACCCTCGGCGCCGCGACCCTGGGGCGAATCTCTCGCGACGTGGCACCCGGGCTCCGATTGATCGCCGGCTTACCGAAGTCTGGGCGGTGGCGAGAGGTCACCCCGAGCAGCTTGGACGCCGTGATCGAAACGGCCAAGCAGTCCAACCGCTGGGTGGTGGTCGATACCCCGACCCTGGTGCCGGACGACGACTATGGGTACCAGCCGGCCATGGGGTCGCACCGAAACCAGGTGGCACACCAGTTGCTTGGCTCCGCAGACCGGGTGCTCGTCGTTGGCGCGGCCGAACCGGTGGGGGTGGAGCGACTGGTCCAGGCGCTGCTGGATTTGGGTGATCTGCCCAAGGTCGCCCCGCAGATCGTGGCCGTGAACCGGGTGCGCAGTAGCGCCGCCGGTCCCCGCCCTGGCGATTCGGTGCGCGAGGCGCTGGCCAGATTCGCGGGGATCACCGACGTCGAACTCATCGATGACGACCGGGCCGTGGCCGATCAGGCACTGCTCAGTGCGCGGTTTTGGTCTCAGGTGAGCCGTAAGTCCGCCGCCGTTGCCGGGGTCCGAGCGATCGCACACCGCCTAAGCGGTACCGGGCGAGCGGGCCGCCAAAGGAGGCCACGCCGTCGGACATCGACCTCGCGCCGTGCCGCATCAACGCCGCAAAAGTAAGTGAGACTAGGGGCATGCGGATCTATCTCTCAGCAACGATGGCCGACCTCGCCCGCCCCGAAGGGCTCACTCCGCGGATCGCACACACCCGCACCCCGGAGTTGGTGGCCGCCCTGGGTGAACAGGATGTCGAGGCGGGGGAGTGGGCCGCGTTGATCGCCGCAGGGCAGGACGCCGCCCGGCTACTGACAACTCAGCCGAACACCGGGGCGCATCCCACCGTGCGCAGAATCGTGGTGGCCGCCGATGTACCGGACGTGCGCCCCGCTCCGGACGAGGCAGCACCCTCAGCGGTAAGCGCCCCGGAGGTTCCTTGGAATCTGGTGGTGTCGTTGCACGTGGACGACGACGACCCCGCCACCCAGCAGGTTCTCACCCAAAGCGTTGCTGCACTCGACAGCGATGAAGCCGCGGCGCAAGCGATCGCCGATCTGGACCTGCTCTGGTTCGACGTCACCGAGCGAGAGCTCGTGCTGAGTCTGCCGTAGCCAAGTATCGGCCTGGCCCCGCGCCGCAAGCAGCCGTTTGCTAATCCACGGCCTTGGTCAGTTGATCCAGCACCGCCTCGTGCAGATGGCCGTTGGTGGCCAGCGCATTGCCGCCGAACGGCCCGTGCTCACCGGCCAGGGAGGTGAACGTTCCGCCTGCCTCGGACACGATTGGGACCAGCGCCGCCATGTCATGCAGCGCCAGTTCCGGCTCGCACGCGATATCGACCGCGCCCTCAGCGAGCAGCATGTAGGACCAAAAGTCGCCGTAAGCCCGGGTGCGCCACACCTCATCGGTGAGGTCCAGGAATCGGTCTAGCATTCCGAGCTCATCCCAGCCGCTGAGGGATGAGTAGGACAGGGACGCGTCGGCCAAGGTCGCAATCGAGGACACCGACATCCGCGATGCCGACGTTAACGATCGCCCGGTCCAGGCGCCGGATCCCAGGGCAGCCCACCACCTGCGCTGCAACGCCGGGGCCGACACCACCCCGAGTACGGGTTCTTCGTCGTCGATCAAGGCGATCAAGGTGGCCCACACCGGCACCCCGCGGATGAAGTTCTTGGTGCCATCGATCGGGTCGATCACCCACTGCCGGGTGCCGCTACCGGTGGCGCCCAATTCCTCACCGATGACCGCATCGCGGGGCCGGGTCCGAGCGAGTTGTGCTCGCACGATCTCCTCGGCCTGCTTGTCGGCCTCGGTTACCGGCGTCATATCTGGCTTGGTCTCTACCCGCAGATCGGCGTCCTTGAATCGAGCCATCGTTTGGGCATCGACCTGATCGGCGATCACATGCGCCAACCGCAGGTCATCGTCATAGCGGGGGCGCTGCGTGGGGGTACTCATACGTGCCAACCTAACGCCCGCGGGATGAATCGCCAGGCGCCGCGCGGTGGTCACGATGCGACAACGGCTGAGAGGCCTGGCGGAGGATGTGCGCTTACCAATGGGTGAGACGCAGTACGGTTAAGGGGTGGCAACGCTGACGAATTCCAAGCGCCCAATGCCGGTGTGGCGCACCAGCATCGTGCTCAAGTCGGCCATGGCAGTCACTGGACTGATCCTGGTCGGATTCCTTATTGCGCACATGTACGGCAACCTCAAAGTCTTCTCCGGGCAATCGGCGTTCGACGAGTACGCGAAGCACTTGCGCGAACTCGGCGAACCGATGCTGCCCTACGGCGGAGTGCTGTGGGTCATGCGGATCGTGCTGCTCAGCGCGATCCTGGTGCACGCGGCCTCCGCGGTTGCCCTATGGCGCCGCAACCGCCACGCAACCGGCGGCAAGGGCGCCAGCAGGTACGCATCGAGCAAGGCGCCCCGCGGTGTGCAGCGGTCCTACGCGTCCTTCACGCTGCGCTGGGGTGGGGTGATCATCGCGTTGTTCGTGGTGTATCACATCCTGCACCTGACCACGAATACCATCGCCCCCGGCGGCGCCACCGACAGCCCATTCCAGCGGATGGTCAACGGCTTTGAAATCTGGTGGGTGGTGGCCAGCTACACCATCGCCCTCATCGCCCTTGGATTCCACCTGCGCCACGGTCTTTGGAGCGCGTTCGCGAGCCTGGGCCTGAACCGCAGCGCCAAGATCCGCCGGAACCTCAACATCCTGGCGATCACGCTGACCGCCGTAATCATCGGAGGGTTCCTCATTCCGCCGTTCGCCATCTTCTTCGGAGTCGTCTCGTGAGCACCGCCCAGGAATCTGCCCCCGAATCGATCCGGGAGTCGGAGTACTTCGCCACCGGAGCGCCGATCGTAGATGAGCGCGCGCCGAAGGGGCCAATCAACGAACGGTGGGATAAGCACCGGTTCGAGGGAAAGCTCGTGAACCCGGCCAACCGCCGCAAGCGTTCGGTCATCATCGTGGGAACCGGCCTAGCCGGTGGTGCGGCCGCCGCGACCATGGGTGAGGCCGGCTACCACGTCAAGACCTTCTGCTACCAGGATTCACCCCGGCGGGCGCACTCGATCGCCGCGCAGGGTGGGATCAACGCCGCCAAGAACTACCGCAATGACGGGGACTCCATCGAGCGGCTCTTCTATGACACCGTCAAGGGCGGTGACTACCGCGCCCGCGAATCCAACGTGTACCGGCTTTCGCAGGTGAGCGTGGAGATCATCGACCAGTGCGTGGCCCAGGGCGTGCCCTTTGCCCGTGAATACGGTGGGCTGCTCGATAACCGGTCCTTCGGTGGTGTGCAAGTTTCCCGTACCTTCTATGCGCGCGGGCAGACGGGCCAGCAGTTGCTGCTCGGGGCCTACCAGGCGCTGGAGCGCCAGATCGCTGCCGGCAGCGTGGAGATGTACTCGCGCCACGAAATGCTCGATGTGGTGCTCATCGAGGGCCGCGCCCGCGGCATCATCGTGCGGGACATGGTCTCAGGTGAGATCGAAACCCACATGGCCGACGCCGTCGTCCTGGCTAGCGGCGGGTACGGGAACGTCTTCTTCCTGTCCACCAACGCCATGGGGTGCAACGTCACCGCCACCTGGCGGGCGCACCGCAAGGGCGCCTACTTCGGCAACCCGTGCTACACCCAGATTCACCCCACCTGTATTCCGGTGGCGGGCGAGCACCAGTCCAAGCTCACCCTGATGAGCGAGTCGCTGCGTAACGACGGCCGGATCTGGGTTCCCAAGAACCCGGGCGATGAACGCCCGCCGCAGGACATCCCCGAGGACGATCGCGACTACTTCCTGGAGCGCCGCTACCCGGCCTTTGGAAACCTGGTCCCACGCGACGTGGCCTCCCGGGCCGCCAAGTACGTATGCGACGAGGGTCGCGGTGTGGGTCCCAAGGTCGACGGCGTATCGCGCGGCGTGTACCTGGACTTCTCCGATGCGATTGCCCGGATGGGGCAAAAAGCGGTCGAGGCCAAGTACGACAACCTGTTCGACATGTATGAGCAGATCACCGGCGAAGACCCCTACGTGATGCCGATGCGGATCTACCCCGCCGTGCACTACACGATGGGCGGTCTGTGGGTGGACTACGACCTACAATCCACGATTCCCGGCTTGTTCGTGGTGGGCGAGGCGAACTTCTCCGACCACGGCGCTAACCGACTCGGCGCCAGTGCGTTGATGCAGGGCCTGGCGGACGGCTACTTCGTGTTGCCGCCGACCATCGCGAACTACCTCGCCGAGGCCCCATTCGAGGAGGCCGACGCCGATCACCCGCAAGCCCGCGAGGTGGCCGATGCGGTGACCGAGCGAATCAACACCCTGCTGGCCATCAATGGTGAGCGGACCGTGGACTCTTTCCACCGCGAACTCGGCCACATCATGTGGGAGTACTGCGGCATGGAGCGCACCGCCGAGGGCCTGACCAAGGCGATCGGCCAGATCCGGGCGCTGCGCGAGGAGTTCTGGCGCAACGTGAAGGTCACCGGCGTCAACGAAGAGCTCAACCAGACCCTGGAGAAGGCCGGCCGGGTGGCCGACTTCATCGAACTCGGGGAACTGATGTGCATCGACGCGCTGCACCGTGAAGAGTCTTGCGGGGGCCACTTCCGCGGCGAATCGCAGACCGAGGATGGCGAAGCATTGCGTGACGATGAGAACTTCGCCTACGTCGCGGCCTGGGAGTTCGGCGGCGATGAGGGCAAGCCGATCCTGCACAAAGAAGACCTGGAATACGAGTACGTCGAGATGAAGCAGCGGAGTTACAAGTGAACATCACTCTTCGGGTATGGCGCCAGCGCAATGCCGACGACACCGGCCGGATGGTCACCTATCACGTGGAGAACGTTTCGGGGGACATGTCGTTCCTGGAAATGCTCGACGTGCTCAACGAGCGGCTCACCCTGGAGGGTGATGACCCGATCGCATTCGACTCCGACTGCCGTGAGGGCATCTGCGGGGCGTGCGGGCTAGTCATCAACGGACTCGCCCACGGACCCAAGAAGATGGTCACCACGTGTCAGTTGCACATGCGCAGCTTCAACGATGGTGACGTCATCGACGTCGAACCGTTCCGGGCGGAACCGTTCACCGTGGTTCGCGACCTGGTGGTGGACCGCTCCTCCTTCGACCGGATCATCCAGGCCGGCGGCTACATCTCGGTGAACACCGGATCGGCCCCCGATGCGCACGCCACTCCGGTGCCGCAGGACGATGCTCTGGACGCCTTCGACGCGGCCACCTGCATCGGGTGCGGCGCATGCGTGGCGGCGTGCCCCAACGGGTCGGGCTCGCTATTCCTGGGCGCCAAGATCACGCACCTGGGGCTGCTGCCGCAGGGCCAGCCGGAACGTCACTCCCGTGCGCTGCACATGGTGGAGCAGCACGACTCCGAGGGCTTCGGTGGCTGCACTCAGATCGGCGAATGCGAGGCGGTGTGCCCCAAGGGCATTCCGCTGTCGGTCATCGCTCGCACCAACTCTGACCTCCTCGGGGCACTGGCGCACTCGCGCGACTGATACCTAGTTAGTCGTTTCCCGGGCGCCCGCGGCCTCGACCTCAAGTGGGGTGGCCCGCGCCCGGGCAACCACTGCCAGCGCCGCGACGCCCGCGACGGTGGTGATCAGCCCAACGATGCCACTGCCGCTGAGCGCTAGCGCGAGGTAGCCCAGCAGCGCGGCGCCGGCACCTGCGAGGGCGTAGGGCAACTGCGTTAAGACGTGCACGATCACGTTGCTGCCGGCACCTGTCGCGGACAGGATCGAGGTATCTGAGATCGGTGAGGCGTGGTCACCGAAGACGGCCCCGGCGAGTACCGCACCGAAGGCAGGTAGGAGCAACTCGGGCTCACCGATCGCGTTCATGATCGCCCCGGCCAGGGGCAGCAGAATGCCGAAGGAGCCCCAGGACGTGCCCGTCGCGAACGCCATCGCCCCGGCACACACAAACATCGCCGGAACCAGCCACACCGCTGGCAGGTTCGCAGCCTGCACCAAGTCGCCCAAGAAGTCTCCGGTTCCTAGGGCAGCGATCAGCTCGCCCAGGGTCCAGGCGAGGATCAAGATCGTGACCGCCGGCAGCATTGATCGCGAGCCCGCCAACCAGCCCTTCCCGAAACTCCGCCAGGCGAACTTCGGGTTCTTGCGGGTGTGCCGAAAGTAGTAGTACAACGTTGCGGCGAGCCCCAGCAATCCTCCCCACAGCAGTGCGGCGCTGACGTCCGTGGCGTCCAGAATCGCGATCACATCCCATTGCCCCGCGGCTTGATAGCCGGTGATGATGATTCCTGCGAACACCCCCAGAACCAGCAGGCCGAACGGGACCACCAGGGCGCGGCGGGCGCCCGGCTCGTGGACGGGTAGGTCCTCGGAGAGCTCTCCGGGAATCTGGATGCCCTCCTCGAACAAGTCACCCTCGACGATCGCGCGCCGCTCCTCCCTGCGCATGGGCCCAATATCCAATCGCATCACCAGAGCCACCCACACGATGAGGACCGCCGCGATCGCGTAGTAGTTGGTGAGCGCGGCACGGACGAACGCCTCAAGGTTGCTGATCGTCAAGGCCGAAGCGGCCACCAACGGCGCCAAAATCCCCATGATGTACGCACCCCAACTGGAGAACGGCGCTAGCACTGCGATTGGCGCAGAGGTGGAGTCCACGAGGTAGGCAAGCTTTGCCCGGGAGATTCGGTGTTTATCTGTCACCGAGCGGCTGATTTGACCCACGGCGAGGGCGTTGAAGTAGTCGTCGATGAAGATGACCAACCCGAGGATCGCCGGCAGGAGTTGGGCGCCTCGACGGGTCTTGATGCGCTGCAGAGCCCACGTCGCGAAGGCCTGGGTGCCACCCGACATCATGATGAACGCGGCGATGACCCCCAGCAGCATGGTGAAAATCAGGATGTAGACGTACCAGGTGTTGACGCCACCGTCATCCCAGAAAATGAAGGAAAAGGCCGCCCACAACTCGGCCACCGTCTGCAGCGGGTTGAAGTCCGCGACCAGTAGCGCGGCGCTGAGAACGCCAACTCCCAAGCTGATGAGTACCCGCTTGGTGGCGACCACCAAGGTGATCGCCAATAGTGGGGGAACAAGGGTGAGGAGGGGATACGTCTCAGTAATGGCTGGCCTCTTTCGACAGAAGCGCCACGCTAGTAGTGCGGCGACGGCGCAGACAAACCGGCAGGTGCCCACCGAGGCCAAAACCTACGTGCTCTTGGTCACGCCAGGGTCGCGCGAGCGGCGAGCGCGACGAACGCGACAAAGAACAGCAGGCCGCGCGCGCCCTGAAACACCCACCAGAGTCGACGGGTCTTTTGCCAGGTGTGCGGTGGCGACTCGGGGTTCCACCGTCCGGTCTGAATGTTGATCGGGACGTTGACCACGATGGTCGTGACCAGCGCCACCAGGGCGGCCGCCCCCGCCGTGATCGTGTATGCGTCACGGTTGTCAACGGCGATCGCGATCGCGGCCACGGTGGCTGCGGTCATACCCACAGGCATGAACCTGCCGAAGGTCTTCAGTAAGCCCTGTTGAGCGATGATGTACTCGCGGCGGGGGAGGCGTCGCAGTGCAGGATGCACAAAGAGGAATGAACCCAACTCGGCGCATGCGATGAACCCTATGAGGACCAGCGCGGCGAAGGTCAGCATGATGGCTGCTCGGTTTGGTTGCGGTCGACGTCCAACTCGATTCGGATGACCCGGCGTGCCGGTCGCGGTCCGCTCAGGTGGGCTTCGATCGTTTCGGTTGCGATTGTCCCGTTGCTGCGGGGGATGCGGGCCGCTCTGGCGTAGCCGGGTAGTTTGACGAGCTCTGTCAGGGCGGTGACGGCGGCAATGCCAGTGATGTGGGTTGCGGCGCCGGTGCGCTTACGTCCGCGAATGCGGAGGGTGCACACGGCGCCCTCGCGCAGGTTCACCCACCACCGCGAGTCCGTGGAGATAAACGCCGAATCACCTTGGGTGACGTAGGCGATCGGAAAGGTGAAGCGCCTGCCGGTCTTCCTACCGGTGAAGGAGAGCAAGGCGTAGCGGCTGCTCATGATCGGGTGTAGTGGGCTGGCGAGGACCGCCATTGGTACGGCGTTGGTGAGGGTGGAAACGAAGCGAGACATCAGCCCTCCGTATGTAGACAGTGTCTACTACCCACTATTGGCTACTATGTAGACAATGTCAACAACAAGTTCGTATCGCCACGGAGACGTCGTCGGCGCGATGCTCAAGGCTGCACGCGAGCGCTTGCGTCATGAGCCGGCCCATCAGATCAGCCTGCGTGAGCTCGCGCGCAGCATCGGAGTCAGCCATGGGGCGCCCTATCGGCACTTTCCTCAGCGTGAGGACTTCAACCTGGCCCTGGCGGCGTACTGCGTGCGGGAATGGACCCAGTTCCAGGAGCAGTCCACCGCGAAACTTGCGGGGCGAGCGCGGTTGATCGGGCTCGGTGAGTCCTACGTGACCTGGGCGGTGGATAACCCGCACGCCTTCGGGCTCGCCTTTGACCCTTCGCTCGATGACTCCTCCGAGCCCTTAGCTGGCGCCGCGGCTGGGCATCGCCGGCTCCTCCTGGAGGTCATCGCCGGAGCACTCGGTGGCCAGCCGGGGCCCGGGTCGGAGGCGCTGGCCTCGGGATTGTGGTGCACGGTACACGGCGCTGCGCAGTTGGTGATCAGCGGCCGGCTCCAGCGCGAGGCTGTTGCGGGCATCGTGCAGGCGGTAGCACCGGAGTGAGGAGGTGGCGCGCCAGCACAGATCGTTTAGTCGGCCAGCGGCAAGTTCAGTTCTGTGCGCAGATCGGCCGGATCCATACCGGGCGCTGGCTCGGTGGTGTAGACCTCCCAGAAGCCAGCCGGTAGTGGAGTCAGACCCTGTTCGCGGGCCCAGTTGTTGAGTCGTTCCCAGGACTTGTGCAGTCCCTGGTAGTCACCGTGATGCACCAATCGAGCGACGCGCCCCGCAGGCAGTTCCCGGACTGTGGCCCGCTCCACCTCTGCGGCTTGCTCGACGACGAAGCCCACTTCGAGGTCAAAGGTCGATGACGGCGGGGTGAGGTAGCGAGCGAACGCCGCACCCACGGGAGTGATCGTGCCAGCGATCGCGGCCGCCCCGAGCGCCTCAAACGCGCCGTCGATGAAGTGCGGCAACTCGGTTGGTGGGACTGCGGTACCGGTAATCACCACGGTGACGGCGGACTCGTGGGTGACTAGCTCGGGCTCTGGTTGCACGGATGGGCTCCTCAAGCGTTGGGGGAAGCCACGCTACCTGTTGGCCGGGTGTCGAGTTGCGGGCGACAGCTCCGGTGTCACGCTAGTGAGAGAGTCTCGTTTCGTGACCGGGAGGCGCCGTCATGAAGTACATCGTCCTCATCCATTCAAACCCCCAGCCCTGGGGCCACCCCACATCGGACTACGTCCGCGAGCACCAAGATCTGCCCCAGGAGCAACGGGACGCACTGAACGCGGAGTTCGAGGCGTTGTTCGCGCAGATGCAGGAGGCCGGCGAACTCCTTGGTGGCGAGGCTTTGGCTGCTCCCACCGCCGCCACCGTGCACCGGTGGGACGCGGGGAGCCGCACCCAGAGCGCCGGCCCGTACGCCGAAACGAAGGAGCACCTTGCGGGCTTCTTCGTCATCGACGTGGCCAGTGCCGAGCGAGCGCGCGAGATCGCCGACAAAATGGCCGGGCCAAGTGAGACCGTCGAATTACGTCCGGCGATGTGGCCCAGCGGCTGACGGCCCCTAGCGACAGTGAGCGCCGGGGGGACGCCACGCGGGGCGACGCCACGCGGTGCGCGCCGAACGGACCGACTTAGGATCCGTCGTCGAGCCGGCTCGCGAGCAGGCGCCGGAAGGAGGCCAGACGGGCCTCCCCGACCTCACCGGCCGCACCGGAGGCGACCCAGTCATCTAGGGCGCAATCGGGGGCGTCGCCGGCGTGGGTGCATCCACGGGGGCACTCTGCCGCCACTGCCGCCAGGTCTTCAAAGGCCTCAACAAGTGACGCCGGCTGTACGTGCGCCAGCCCGAATGAACGCACGCCGGGGGTGTCGATGACCCACCCGCCGTCGGGCAACGCTAGGGCCACCGCCGAGGTCGAGGTGTGCCGGCCGCGCCCGGTGTGGGCGTTGACGTCGCCGACGGCGCGGTCTGCTCCGGGCACCACGGCATTGACCAGGGTCGACTTTCCAACGCCGGAGTGGCCCACCAATACCGAAGACTTCCCGTGCAGGGCCGAGCGCAGATCCTCCACACCGCGAGAGGCGGCCTCGGTGTTGGAGGTGACGATGCTGCGCACACCCAGCGCCGCGTACCCGGCCATGAAGTCATCGGCGCTGGCCAGATCGGCTTTGGTGAGGCACAAGATCGCGTCCATGCCGGCGTCAAATGCGGCCACCAGGCAGCGGTCCACCAGCCGTGGGCGCGGCGGTGGGTCGGCCAGCGCGGTGACGATCACCAACTGGTCGGCGTTGGCTACGATCACGCGCTCGATGCCAGGGGTGTCTTCGGCAGAGCGGCGCAGCACCGTGGTCCGCTCGTGAACCCGCACCACCCGTGCCAGAGTGTCGACCTCACCGCTGACGTCGCCCACGATGTCCACGCGGTCTCCCACCACCACCGCCCCACGGCCAAGCGCGCGGGCCATCATCGCCACCACGTCCACGCCGTCGTCGGTGAGCAGCCGGGCCCGGCCACGGTCTACCCCGATCACCATCGCCGGGGTGGCGTTAGCGTGCTCGGGGGTTCTCTTAGTTCGCGGCCTGGTGCCGCGCCGGTTCGGACGGACGCGGACGTCGTCCTCTGAGTAGCGCTCGTGCCTGCTCATTGACCGTTGAGCATGCCCATCCACATGGCATCGAAGCCGGGCAGAGTCTTAGCCGTGGTGGCCACGTCGACGATCTGCACTCCGGGAACGACCAGCCCGATGATCGCGGCGAAGGTCGCCATCCGGTGATCGTGGTAGGTCTGCACCACGCCGCCGTGCAGGGGCCCACCCTCGAAAGTGACGCCGTCGGGCAGTTCGCTGGCATCCCCGCCGAGGCGATTGACCTCGGTGACCAACGCCGCCAGGCGGTCGGTCTCGTGGCCCCGCAGGTGCGCGATCCCGCGCAACGTGCTTCGTCCCGGCGCCAGCGCCGCGATCGCGGCGAGCGTTGGCGC
>JBMDWZ010000093.1:0-9750 GCA_048594865.1 Beutenbergiaceae bacterium | reverse complement strand
ACCTGGTGGGAGTGTGAACTCGGTGTCGCCTGGCCAGTCGCCGTAGGTGATGTCGTCCTCGCCGGGGAACATCGGATCGGTGATGCCGACGCCGGTGAGGGTGACGTTTCCGGTGTTGGTGACGGTGAAGGTGTAGGTGATCGATCCTTCGGCGTCCTCGCCCTGCAGCGCACCGTCCTTGGTGATCTCCAAGGCGGGGTCGGCGGGCAACTCCACGGTTTCGTCATCGGAATCCGAGACCGGATTCCCGGTAACGTTCAACCCACTGGCGGTCGCCTCGTTCAAGACGAACCCGGCATCGACGTCGTCCTGGGTCAGGGTGTACCGAGCGGTTGCCGTGACCGATTGACTCGATCCCAGCACGCCGTCGTCGCCCGGCCAGGAACCGAACTCCAGCGCATCGTCATCCAGCAGCGGGTCATCGATGCCGACGCCGGTGAGGGTCACGTTTCCGGTGTTGCGAACCAGGAACGTGTACTCGATCTGCTCACCCGCGGCCGCATCGGAGACCAGCTCGCCGGACTTGGTGATCTTGATGGCGGAACTCGCCACGATGAGCGTCTCGTCATCATCGGTCAGCACCAGGTCATCGCCGGTCGGTGGCGTCGCCACGACGGTTGCCTCGTTCTCTACGATCCCGCGATCCACATCGGCCTGGGTGAGCGGGTAGGTGGCCGTCGCAACGACCGAGGCCGTCTCGCCCGGTGCGAGCACGCCGTCGTCCCCCGGCCAGCTGTAGCTGATTGGAATGTCACCCAGCAGCGGGTCGGAGATGCTGACGCCGGTGAGGGTGACGTTTCCGGTGTTGGTGACCGTGAACGTGTACAGGATCGGGTCGCCGGGGAAGCCCGGACCATCGAGGGTTCCGGACTTTTCGAACGTGAGGCTGGGGTCTGGATCCAGGGTGAGCGTGACGTCATCGGTGTGGGTGACGTCGTCTTCGATGGGGTCCAGGCCGCTGACGGTTGCCTCGTTGGAGATCGAACCGCTGTCCACGTCTTCCTGGGTGAGGGTGTAGGTGGCGGTCGCGGTCACCGGTTGCCCGGGTGTGAGCACGCCATCGGCGCCCGGCCACTCGCCGAACACGATGTCGCTGAGGCCATCCAGGTCATCGGCGATGTCGATGCCCGTGATGGTGACGTTGCCGTTATTGGTGACCGTGAAGGTGTAGGTGACCTGTTCCCCGGCGAGCACATTCTCCGGCAGGGCGCCGTCCTTCTGCAGCAGCAAACTGGGCGAGCGCTCCAACGTAACGGTTTCAGAGTCACCGTCGGTGACGTCGTCGCCGGTGGGGGGCGTACCGGTCACCGTCGCCTCGTTGAAGACTTCGCCTGAGTCCACATCGGCCTGGGTGAGGGTGTAGATCGCGGTCGCAGTCACCGGCTGACCGGAGGTGAGCACGCCGTCTTCACCGGGCCAGTCATAGGTGATCTCGGTGCCCTCAGGCAGCAACGGGTCCTCGAGGCTCACGTCGGTCAGGGTGACGTTGCCCTCGTTGACGATGGTGAAGGTGTACTGGACGTCCTGGCCCGCCTCGGGCGTGCCGAGCAACTCACCGCTCTTGGTCACGGAGATCGCCGGTGCAGGCTCGATAGTCACCGTGGCTTCGTCGGTGTCGCTGGTCTCGACCCCGGTGGGTGTGTTGGCCTCGACGGTGGCGGTATTCAGCACCTCACCGGAGTCCACATCCGCCTGGGTTAAGGCGTAGGTGACGGTGGCGGTCACACTGGAGGTGTCGGAGCCGAACGGCCCGAGAACACCGTCGTCACCAGGCCAGTCATAGGTGATCTCGGCGTCGTCGGGCAGCAACGGGTCATCGATGGTGACGCCGGTCAGGGTGATCTCGCTGGTGTTCTGCACCACGAATGTGTAGGTGATTTCATCGCCCACGTTGGCCGCACTGGTGGGGTCCGCGGTCTTGGTCATCTCGATCGAGGGCTCGATCTCGAGGTCCTTGGTGACCGAGGCGTCGTCGCCGACGGCCGGGCCCTCCGGCGGTGTGCCGGTCGCGGATGCGTCGTTAGCGACGCCGCCATTGTCGATATCGGCTTGGGTGACCGTGTAGGTGGCGGTCGCCGTCACGGACTCACCGGGCTGCAGCACGCCCTCGTCATCGGGGTTCGGCCAGATGAGCACCAGGTCTCCCAGGCCCTGCAGTTCGTCGGTGATGTCGACACCGGTGAGGGTGACGTTTCCGGTGTTCTCGGCCTCGAAGTCGAACGTGATCTCTTGCCCGGCGGCAGTGATTTCGTTCGCCGACACGCCCTTGGTGAGTTCTAGGGCGGGTGAGCGTTCGATCGTGACGGTGGCGCCGTCGTCGTCCTCCACGGTGACGTCAAAGGGCGCCAGCCCGCTGACCAGCGCCGTGTTCTCCACCGAGCCGGCGTTTACGTCCGCCTGGGTGACGGTGTAGGTCGCTGAGGCGCTGACACCCTGTGTTGGCTCCAGGGTTCCTTCGATACCCGGCCAGTCCCTGAAGGTGATGCCGCTCAGGCCCTCGAGATCATCTGCGATGTCGACGCCGCTGATCGGGACGTTTCCGTTGTTGACGACGTTGAACGTGTAGGTGATTTCCTCGCCTTCAACGAGCGCGGAGCTGGGGTCGGCGGTCTTCTCCAAGTCCAGCGACGGTTCGGGTAAGAACACCGGGAAGGACGCGGAAGCGGAGTTGTTCTCCAGGTTGGTGTCCGCAAGGCCACCGTCTTCCTGTACCAAAGAGGAACCGGAGAAAAGGGTGTAGCCCTCGAACTCGGTGGGGATGACGGCGGTGTTGGTGTACGTGCCGGTGGGGGTACCCGGCGCCACGGTTCCGGTCACGGTGACGGTCGCCGAGCTGCCGCTGGGGCCGATCCACGGCACACGGACGAGCGATCCGCTGCCCGTCGTTTCCATGCAGGTGGCGCCGCCAGCCGCGGAGCACTCCCAGGTGACGTCCTCCAGCGGGAGGTCGCTGAGGTCATCGGAGACGTAGGCGACGCCGTTGGGGGCGTTCCCGATCGTCGTCGGCCCGTTGTTGGTGGCGGTGAGGGTGTAGGTGACTTCATCGCCCGGCACATAGCTATTCGCCGGGTAGCCGGGGTGGCTCGGTGCGGGCGTCACGTCCTTGGTGATGCCCAGGTCCGTCAGCGCCGAGACGCGGATGATGCGCACGTCTTTGTAATCGGTGGCGAGGCCCGAGGAGGCGCCGAAGCCGACGCGCAGGGACTCGGGGAGGTCGCGCTGGTTAGGGTTGGTGACTAGGGAGTTTAGGATCTGGTTGAAGGTGGCCGGAATGTCGTCCTTCTGTACCGACTCTGAGATCGAGGCCTGCACCCGAATGTTGTCGCCCTCGGGAGTGACAACAAGGCGAACCCGGCGGTAGGTGGAGTTGGGATCGGTGGCCGGGTCGGTGGTGTTTCCTGCGGTCCCGGTTCGCAGGCCAGCAACTGGTGCGGCCGCGACGAACGGGAAACGACTGGCGGCGGGGGTGCTCCCGCAGTTGGTGTTATTCACCGGGCCAGAACCGCGCAAGACGATGTTCTGTGGGCGATCAACGTTGGTGCCCGGGCCGGAGTTGCGGAAGTCGTTGCGGGAGTAGTTGCCGAATACGTCTAGGCCCAGTCCGAGGTACCCGCCATTGACCCCGCAGTCTTCATTCGAGTTTGCGTATGCCAGTCCGGCCCCGGCGGCGCCGCTACTTGGCGCAACGTTGGCATCGAGCAGGAAGAACGAGATGCCGTCGCCGTACTTGCCGTCGTACGTTTGACCGCCAGCCATGCGGTAGTCAAATTCGACCTGAAACCCGGTGGAGGACGGGAATGCTTCGCTATTGATGATGTTGGCGCTTTGACTCGTTCCGCCTGCGTTTAGGCGAGTCCAGCCGTCGGCGGTGTACGTACCTGCGTGCGGAGCGGCGCCGGTGTTGCTCAGCACCGTCCAGTTCGGATTCACCGTGCCCGCCGGGCCCGCAGTGGAGTCCTCAATCGGGAACGGCGGAATGGCGGCAGCGGGGACGGTGCCCATCAGCATGCCAACGGTGGCCAAACTGAAAGCGACCAGCGCGGCCATTATCCGGCGGCTAAGCGATCGCTTCTTGTCTTTGCCCTGCACTGCCGAAATACCCATCACGCACACCCATCAATCTGCGGCTTTTGCCCACATTCGAGCCTCGAGACCGCACCGATACCAACCGAATCCCGACGCACCGCGCCGTCCATACGGAACTCGGTACAACCAAAGGGAGACTTTACAAGCCAAAATCGCCCAGTAAATGGTGACAGGGAATCGTTACCAAAGTGCGATCCGGCGGCGGTGAGGTCGCGGGCAGACGGTATAGCCAGATCTCCTGGAGATGACCGGCACCCCGCAGATCTGAACCTGCTGAACCGCACCGCCGTCGTCGTCCCTTGACGTGCACCCACTGGGTGCCCAGCAGATCGCTACTGAGGGCCGAGTATCTCGTCATCGGAGGAACCGACCAAGTCACACGCACTCAATACCAGCGCACTCGCGGCCAAGACCGCCACGGCTCCCGTTTGCTTCATACGTAACCCACCCCAACGCAAACGTATTTCAGTGGCAACCACCGTAACTGAGGTTGCTGATACTCGCCCGGCGGCATTCTCCAAGCACGCGCGCATCGAAAAAGGGCCACCTGTTTAGGTGGCCCCTTTTCGGGTGCCTAAGGGTCGACGGCGTAACGCCAGCGACGTAGAGGTCTTACCTCAGTAGTTGATCATGTGCCCGGCGATACCGTGCACGGCTTCCTTGACCGACTCACCCAGAGTGGGGTGGGCGAAGATGTTGCGTGCCACCTCATCTGCGGTCAGGTCCCACTTCTGGGCTAGGTTCAGTACCGGCAGCAGCTCGGTGACGTCCGGTCCGATCAGGTGGGCACCGATGATTTCGTTGTACTGGGCATCGGCGATGACCTTGACGAATCCGGCGGATTCACCAAGGCCGGCGGCCTTACCGTTCGCGGCGAAGGGGAACTTGGCGACCTTGACGTCGAAGCCCTTCTCCTTGGCCTGCTCCTCGGTGTACCCGAAGGAGGCGATCTGCGGCTGGCAGTAGGTGGCCCGCGGAATGAAGTCGAAGTCGATCTCAATGGTCTCGACGTCACCGATGGTCTCGGCGGCGACAATTCCCATTGCCTCGGCGGTGTGGGCCAGCATCAGCTTGCCGGTCACGTCACCCACCGCGTAGACGCCCTCAACGTTCGTGCGTCCGCGTGCGTCCACCACGATGGCGCCGCGCTCGGTCTCAACGTTGATGTTCTCCAGGCCGTAGCCCTCCAGACGCGGGGCGAACCCGATCGCGGACAGCAGTCGGTCCGCCTCGAGAACTTGAGAATCTCCGCCGTCGGCCGGGGAAACGGTGACCTTCACACCAGAACCGGTGTCTTGGACCGACTCCACCTTGGTGGAGGTCATGACCTTCACGCCGAGCTTCTTGTAGTGCTTGAGCAGTTCCTTGGAGATCTCGGGGTCCTCGGTGGGCACCATCCGGTCCAGGAACTCAACGATCGTCACGTCCACACCGAAGTTGGCCATGACGTAGGCGAACTCAACACCGATCGCGCCGGAGCCGGCGATGATGATGGAGTTCGGCAGTTCCGAATCGAGGATCTGTTCCTCGTAGGTCACCACGTTCTCGCTCAGTTCCACACCCGGGATCATCCGGGTGGTGGCGCCAGCGGCGACGATGAGGTTGTCGAAGGTGACCTCGGATTCCCCGTCATCCCCGGCGACGGTCATCGACGTGGGCGAGGTGATCGTGCCCCAGCCGTTGATCTCATCGATCTTGTTCTTCTTCATCAAGAAGTGGATGCCCTTGACGATCCCCGCGGATACCTTGCGGGACCGGTCGTGGGTGGGGCCATAGGACATGGTGGCGTCACCCTCGATGCCAAATTTGGCCTTCTCGTGGGTTAGCACGTGCGCCAATTCGGCGTTACGCAGCAGCGCCTTGGAGGGGATGCAGCCTACGTTCAGGCACACACCGCCCCAGTACTGCTTCTCGACTACGGCCACCTTCTTGCCGAGCTGAGCTGCGCGAATCGCAGCTACATACCCGCCAGGTCCGGCGCCCAGAACAACGACGTCATAGTGTGCACTCACAAGAACTGACTCTATCGTTGCTGCTGGCCGTAGAACACAGGTAGCGGGAGTGATAGTGCGCACGAGTAACGACGACGGCGTCGCAGCGGGTCCATTTGTGCTGGCTTTTGACGTCGGTTCTTCGGGCACCAGAGGCGGGCTGTTCGCCGCCAATGGTGATGAGGTCCGCGGTTCGAACGGCAAGATTCTGCGGGGGAAAGTCACCCACGCGTTCGCCACCGACACCGATGGCACCTCCACCATCGACCCCGACGCGGTGGTCGCGGAGATCGTTTCGATCGCTGACAAGATCACCGACCGGATGGATTCGGGCGTCTCGATCGCCGCCGTCGCCCTGGACACCTTCGCCTCCTCACTGATCGGCGTGGATGCCAACGGCGAACCGACCACCCCGTGTTTCACCTACGCCGATACCCGTTCGGCCGATGAGGTGGCGGCGCTGCGCGCCGAGCTCGATGAGCACGAGGTGCAGCAGCGCACCGGCACCCGGTTGCACACCTCCTACAACACCCCGCGGCTGCGCTGGCTGGCGGCCACCCAGCCGCAGGTGTGGGGCCGCACTGCGCGGTGGATCACCCTCGGGGAGTACATCCTTGAGTCCCTGTGCGGCAGCGGCGGGGTGAGCAGCGCCGCGGCGGCGTGGTCGGGGATGCTCAACCGGCACACGGGAGACTGGGACCCGCAGATGATGTCCGCTGCCGCCGTCGGGCCGGACTCTTTTGGGGCAGTACACGAGCCCGACGCGCCCGTGTACCCGGACCCGAGCAGCGCCGTACACCAGCGCCTGGTCAAGCGGTGGCCGGCGCTCGCCGAGGCCGTCTGGTACCCGGTGATAGGTGACGGTCTGGCCGCGAACATCGGGGCCGACGCCGACGGCGAAGGCCTGGTGGGCGTCTCGGCCGCGACGTCTGGAGCGATGCGGGCGCTGGTAGGCACCGTGGACCAAGTGCCCAGTGGGCTGTGGTGTTACCGGGTGAGCGCGCGGCGCAACCTGCTCGGCGGTGCGGTGAGCGATATCGGCCGCCTGGCGTCGTGGTCGGAGAGCCGGCTACAGATCGACACCGACCTGGGGGCGCTGAATGACCTGATGGCTGCATCGCCGTCGACGGCCACCCCGTTGGTGCTGCCGTTCCTCAGCGGCGAGCGGTCCACCGGGTGGGCGACCCGCGCCCAGGCGCACATCCTGGGAGTGAGCGCGGCGACCAGCGGTGATGAGATTTACCGGGGAATGATGGAGGCCGGGGCGTTGTCGTTGGCCCGGATTGCCGAGCAGTTGGGGCAGGCCTCTTCGATGCCGGAGCAGATCATCGCCGGCGGCGGGGTCGCCAGCGGGCTACCCGATTGGCTGCAGATCCTGGCCGACGCTCTGCAGACCCCGGTGGTGCACGTGACCCATAAGCGCTCCACCCTCCGCGGCGCTGCGCTGTATGCGCTGGCCAGCGTGGCGCCGGAGGTTCCGCGCGCCCCGGCGGACGTCGGCACCACGTTCGAGCCCAAGCCCGCGCACGCCCAGTACTACGCCGAGCGCCGCGAACAGTTCGCCTCCGCCTACGCAGCACTGATTCTCCGCTGACTTCGTCAACTTCCCGCCGAAGTCGTCACCTCGGTTGACTCGGTGGGCGGGAAGTTGACTCGCTCGGCGGGGGTTTGACGAGGTCGGCGAGCAGGCTCGTGGCGCGCCGAACTTGTGCCAGCGGGGAAACAGTGAGCAGGATCGGACTATGACGACGAACAATGAATCTGCACCCATCCGCGCGGGAGTCATCGGACTCGGCTGGGCTGGCCAGCAGCACGTGGCCGCCTACGCCAACGACCCGACCGTTGAGCTCGTGGCGCTCGCCGCGCAAGAGGAGCACCTACTCGCGGAATTCGGCGACAAACATGACGTGGAGCACCGCTTCACCGACTGGAACGACCTACTCAAGGTAGACCTCGACGTCGTCTCCATCGCCACCCCCACCTTCCTGCACGCACCGATGTCGATCGCGGCTCTGAAAGCCGGCATCGACGTGCTCACCGAAAAGCCGATGGCTCAAAACGCCACCGCGGCGGCGGAAATGGTCGAGACCGCTAAGAGCACCGGAAAGGTCCTGGACGTGGCGTTCAACCACCGCCAGCGCGGCGAAGTGACCGCGCTGAAGTCGGTCATCGACTCGGGCATTCTCGGCAAGATCTACTACGCCAAGACCGGTTGGCTACGCCGCCAGGGCATCCCCGGCTTGGGCACCTGGTTCACCTCGGCTAACCACGCCGGCGGCGGGTCGATGATGGACATCGGCGTGCACATGCTGGACATGGCGCTGCACCTGATGGGCGAGCCCAAGGTCCGCGCTGCCACCGCCTCCACCCACGCCGAGTTCGGCCCGCTGGGCAAGGGCGGCTCCGGGTTCGGAGTCAGCCAGCTTGAAGAGGGCGCCCCGTTCGAGGTCGAAGACCTGGCGACGGCGTTCCTGCGGATGGAGGGTGATGCCACCCTGCTTCTGGAGGCCAGTTGGGCGCAGTGGGTCCCCCACGACCAGTGCTACGTCACCCTGTACGGCGCCGACGGAGGAGCGAGCATCGAATGGGGCGGCACCGCCCGCGACCCTTATGAGCGCTTGACCGTGTGGACCGAAGTTGATGGCATCCCCGCGGTGCTCAACCCTAAGATCCCGGTCCATGGCCACCACGCCGCCTCGGTCGCCAACTTCTTGACCAAGGTGCGCTCCGATGACCGCGCCGCACACAACGGCTCCGACGCCCTGGAACGCGCCAAGGTGCTGGACGCCTGCTACGCCTCGGCCGATGCTGGCGCCGAGGTCACCCTCGATCCCACCGTGAGCCTGGAGGACAACTGATGAGCGCTAACCAACCGCTGCGCGTCACCGTTTGGGGCGAATTCCGCCACGAGAAGAGCGACCCGCCCGTCGCCGAGATCTACCCCGACGGGATGCACACCGTCGTTGCCGACGGGATCCGGGAGAACCTCGGGGCTGACGTTGAGGTCCGCACCGTCACCCTCGATGATCCCGAGCACGGGCTTACCGAGGAGGTCCTGGCCGAGACCGACGTGCTCACCTGGTGGGGCCACGCCGCGCACGGCGAGGTCGCCGATGAGGTGGTGGAGCGCGTGCACTCCCACGTGCTGTCCGGGATGGGACTGGTGGCGCTGCACTCGGCGCACCACTCCAAGATCTTCAAGAAGCTGATGGGCACCACGGCGAACCTGCGGTGGCGCAGCGAAACCGACCGCGATGTCATTTGGACCGTTGACCCCACGCACCCCATCGCCCAGGGCATCCCGCAGCCGGTGATCGTGCCGGTCGATGAGATGTACGGCGAATTCTTCGACGTGCCCGCACCCGATGAGTTGATCTTCATCTCCAACTTCTCCGGTGGAGAGGTGTTCCGCTCCGGCTGCACCTGGCGCCGTGGGCACGGCAAGATCTTCTTCTTCCGCTCCGGCGACCAGGACTACCCGGTGTACTACCAGGCGGAGATCCGCAAGATCATCGCCAACGGTGTGTCCTGGGCGCGCCCGGCGATGGCTGAGCGCGAGCTGCCGCCGGTGTTCAACGCCAAGCCGGTCTAGTCCACCGGAGTTTTCGGCACCTCCGCCCTCCGCCACCACCCACCCACCTACGAGCGCGCCCATCTGGTCGCTGTTTGCTAC
>JBMDWZ010000092.1:0-6276 GCA_048594865.1 Beutenbergiaceae bacterium | reverse complement strand
ATGAAGTCCAGGTTCATCACTACAACGAGGAATGCCATGCCCAGGTACAGCACCGCCAGGATCGGCAGCACCGCCTCGGACACCTTGGCGATTCCCTTGATTCCACCGAACAGGATCGGCGCGGCAAGGAGCACCAGCAGCAGCGCGGTCCATCCCGTGCTCAGCCCGAAACCGGACTCCAAGGTGCCGGAGATGGTGTTGGCCTGCACCATGTTGAACGCGAATCCGAAGGTGAAGATCAGCAGGATCGCGAACAAGATGCCGAACTTGCGCGAGCCCAGCCCCCGCTGAATGTAGTAGGCAGGGCCGCCGCGGAAGGAACCATCACCGGCGCGCACCTTGAAGATCTGCGCGAGTGTGGCTTCGACGAACGCGGTGGACATTCCGATCATCGCCACGATCCACATCCAGAAGATCGCTCCGGGGCCGCCCAGTGCCAGGGCGATGGCAACACCCGCGAGGTTCCCGGTGCCGACCCGTGAGGCCAGCCCAACACAGAAGGCTTGGAAGGAGGAAACCCCGCCTTCGGCACCCTCCCGGGACTTGCCGATCGAGACGACCATGTGAACCAGTCGGCGGAACTGCACCCCGCCGGTGCGGACGGTCAGGTAGACCCCAACGCCGATGAGGATCCAGATCAGCAGGTACTCATAGAACTGGTCTCCGAACCAGCCAAGGGCGTTGTTGAAGACTTCCAGATCCATTGCCGCTCCTCAATTGGCTGCGCCGCCATGAGCCCACAACGACACCGTGAGGCGCACATGACACGAATCCCGAAACGCTACTGGCCCTGTCAAGCGCAGAGCATGTCAGGGGTTCCTAGTCAGCGCTTGTAGTGCGCGCGGGGTAGCGCCCGGTGCGCGAGAGCAGGTAGGCCAACGGCCCCAGAACCGGGAGAAAGACAATCACCGCTGCCGCAACCAGCGCCACCAGGCCTGCGGTTTCCCTGCGTGAATCGCGGAACCACAGCACCAAGGCCGTCAGCATCAACGCCAGATGGGCGATCACAATGGCCGACCAGACCAGGTCATACGTCGGTGGCAAGAACTGGCCGACGGTGTAGGGATCCATACCTCACCATCCTAAAGCCCCAGGTCAAGAGCCCAACGTCGGGCGGCGAGCACACCCGCCATCAAAAATGAGAGCCCTCTCATGGCAACCTCATGTTCCTCTCGCGTTCACCCAGCAGTGTTGCTGGGTATCAAAAGGACCCCAAACTCTCGGAGGACGCGATGAACCTGGCCAGACTTACTCGGGCCCGGGCCTTACGCTCGACGGTCAACGAGCGCAAGCCGCGAATCGCGTTGTACTCCCACGACGCCCAAGGTCTTGGCCACGTCCGCCGCAACCTGTCCCTGGCCAAGGCACTCCTGGCCCTGGACGCAGACATCCTGCTCCTCACCGGCGCTCCGGAGGCCATCGGCACCAAGCGGATCGAGGGGATCGACGTCGTCGCCGTACCGGCCCTCAGCAAGTCCACCGATGGCGAGTACCAGGCTCGTAGCCTCGGTCTTGGCCTGGACGCCACCGTGCGAGTCCGCTCCGAAGTGCTCCGGGCGGCGGTGGAGTCTTTCGCACCTGACCTGCTCATCGTCGATAAGCACCCGCGCGGGTTTCGCGGCGAGATGCTCGGCGCGCTGAACGCCGCCAAGCGTGCCGGCAGCCGTGTGGTGCTGGGCCTTCGGGACGTGCTGGATGAGGCATCCGTGGCGAAAGCCGAATGGCGCGCGCAGCGCAACGACGCGGCCCTGAAGTCCTTTTACGACGAGGTCTGGCTGTACGGCGACCGGAGCGTCTATGACGCCAGCGCCGAGTTGAACCTGCGGATTCCTGTGCGGGCCACCGGCTACCTCGCCACCGGCCGGGTGCCAGAGGCTGAAGCGGTGCGGCGCCCCCGCGGTCTGCCCAACGAGCCCTACGTACTGTGCGTCCTGGGCGGGGGTAGCGACGGTGCGGCGTTGGCCGACGCGTTCGCCCGGGCCACCTATCCCGCTGGCCACAACGGGGTGCTCATTACCGGCCCGCACCTGCCGCAGCAGGAGCGTCGCGAGATCCGCGCCCTGGCCGCCGCTCGCCCCGACCTGATCGTGCACACCTACCGCGATGACCTGGAGCACTGGTACGGCGAGGCCGCGGGCGTGGTCGCCATGGGCGGCTACAACACCGTATGCGAGGTGCTCGCCGCGCGGCGCCCCTTCCTCGTGGTGCCGCGGGTCACCCCGCGCGCCGAACAACTAGTCCGGGCCCAAGCGCTCGCCGAGCGCGGCGCCCTGGAGCTCTGCCACCCCGCGGACCTGCGCACCGATTCGCTACGCGCCTGGTTCGAATCCCTCGACGGGCCTCGCGTTCCCTGGCCACCCATCGACCTCGATGGGCTCGCCGCCGTACCCACCTTGGCCGCCCAACTCATTGGCCTGCAGGAGGTTGCTACCAGTGCCTAACACCGACACCACTGAGACGCTCCCAGCGCCCCAACTCAATTCGGGGCCCAAGATCGGCTACGTCCTGAAGATGTACCCTCGGTTCTCCGAGACCTTCATCGTCACCGAAATCCTGGCCCGGGAGGCCGCCGGCGCCGACATCGAGATCTTCTCGCTGCGCCCGCCCATCGATCCGCGATTCCACGACAACTTGCACGACGTCAAGGCCCCGGTGCGGTACGTGCCCCGGATCCGCAGGGCGCCGGAACTGTGGGCCCAGCTCGCGGCTGCCCGCGGGGTGCTCGGCGACCTGGACCCCGACTTGCTGGATCTGCTGCTGGCGAGCTCGGCCGAAGACGCCGGCCAGGCCCTGGACATCGCGGTGCGCGCCCGGCAATCGGGCATCACCCACCTGCACGCACACTTCGCCTCGGTGGCGACCACCGTGGCCCGCCTCGCCGCCAAGGTCGCGGGGATCACCTACTCCTTCACCGCCCACGCCAAGGACCTCTTTCACCAAGACGTGGACCCCGCTGACCTGCGCGTCAAGGCGATCGACGCCGATCACGTAGTGACCATTTCTCGCTACAACGTCGATCACCTGCTGAGTGTCGGCGCTCCCTCAACCTCCCTGCACTTGGTGTACAACGGCTTGGACCTGCGCCGGTTTGCCCCGGCCTCCCCCAACCGCCTTGGCGGCCTTCAGAGCCCGGACGACGGCGACCCCTCCTCGGTCTTCGCGCGCGAGCTGCGAATCGTGGGAGTCGGGCGCCTGGTGGAAAAGAAGGGCTTTGAGTACCTCATTGACGCCTGCGCGCTGCTGCAGCATTGGGATGTGCCGGTGCGGTGCGACATCGTCGGCGGTGGGGAGCGCGAGCAGGCCCTAGGCGAACAGATCGAACGCGCCGGGCTCACCGGCGTCGTCCGGCTCCTGGGACCACTACCTCAAGAGCAGGTGCGCGACGTCGTCGGGCAGGCCGATGTGCTGGCCGCACCGTGCGTGGTTGGCAGCGATGGCAATGCCGATGGCCTGCCGACGGTGGTGTTGGAGGCGATGGCCCTGGGAACGCCCTGCGTTACCACCGACGTCACCGGGTTGATCGAAGCGATCGATCACGAAACCACCGGGCTGCTGGTGGATCAACGGGACGCCCGCGGACTAGCAGAGGCATTGCGGCGGATCCACCGCGACTCTGACCTTGCGCTCCGGCTCGCCCAGGCAGGCCGTGCCCGGGTGGAAGAGGCCTTCGACTCCCGTCGCCAGGCGGAGCACCTGAACGCCCTGCTGCCCCTGCACACCGGACCGGAGGTACTGGTATGAGCACCCTCACCGGCACCCACAGCGACCTCACCGAGCTGCAAGCCGAACTGCGAGCCGAACTGCGAACTCAGTGCGAGGGAAAACAGGTGGCCTACGTGTGCGCCGATCCCGGCATCGGCATTTACGGCACCAAGGGCGCGTCGGTACATGTCCAAGCGGTGGTGCGAGTGCTTCGGGCCGCGGGCGCCCAGGTCACGATCTTCGCCGCCAAGACCGGGGGCGAACCGCCCGCGGATCTCGCCGAAGTCCCGGTGCACCTGCTCGGCGCACCGGCAAAGACCGCAGACCCCGCCGACCGCGAGCGCCAGTTGATCCAGACCGCAGCGGGCATAGAGAATCTGGTGGCCGCGCACGGCCGCTTCGATGTGTACTACGAGCGGTACTCCCTGTTCTCCAGCGCCGGCGCCAGGTGGGCCGCCGCGCAAGGAATGAAGGTGATCGCGGAGATCAACGCCCCGCTCATCGAAGAGCACAGCGCTCAGCGCGGGCTCCAGCACACCGGCGCCGCGCGCTCGGCGATCACCGACCTGCTCACCGCGGCCGACGTGGCCGTTTGCGTGTCCGAACCCGTGCGCCAATGGGCGCTGTCCCAGGCACCAGAATCCAACGCGGTCGCGATCCCCAACGGTGCAGACATTCACCGGTTCGGCGCTCGGACCCTCCAGCGCACCACCGGCGTCCCGACGATCGGCTTCGTTGGCACCCTCAAGCCCTGGCACGGCGTGGACGTGTTGGTCCGGGCCGCGGCACCCCTGATTGACAGCGGCGCCGCGAACCTGCTCATCGTTGGCGATGGCCCACTCGGGGCCCACATCGATAGCCAGGCGCAGGAGCTGGGGATCACCATCACGAGGACCGGTGCCGTGGACCCCGCCCAGATGCCCGCGTACCTCGCCGCGATGGACATCGGCGTTGCTCCCTACCCGGCCGACGCCGACACCTACTTCTCCCCGTTGAAGGTGCTGGAGTACATGGCCGCCGGGCTCGCCGTCGTCGCCAGTGACGTGGGGCAACTCCCCCAGTTGATCGACCAAGGGCGCACCGGCATCCTGGTCCCGGCCTCCGATTCCGAAGCCCTACGCGAAGGATTGGCGGCATTGGTCACCAACCCCACCCGCCGCAGCGAGTTGGGTGCCGCCGCGCGTGCCCAAGCCGTCCGCATGCACAGTTGGGAGAACACCGTGGCCCGCACCCTACAGGCCCTGCCGCAGAGTCAAACCATCGCTGGGCACACTGCGGGCGCGGCCGCCGATCGGCAGCCGGTGGCATGAGCTCACCCGACCCCAAGAAAGCCAAGACCCCCACCGCGCAGATGAGCGCGGCGATGCCGGGGCTCCGCAGGACCCTGCACCACGTGCGCCCGCACCTGCGCCCACACCGGCGGCTGGTGGTGATCGGGATGATCGCGCTGTTCGCCGAGGTCGCCTTCCGCCTGGCCGAGCCGTGGCCACTGAAGTTCGTGCTGGACGCGATCATCGCCTCCTCCTCCGAAGAGTTGGTACCGGGCGCACCGGGCGAGCACAACCTCATGGGTCTGGTGATCGTCTGCGCGCTGGCCGTGGTCGCCGTCGCCGCCCTGCGGGCTGGGTCTGCCTACCTGCGCACCGTGTGCTTCGCCCTGGCGGGCACCCGCGCGATGACCGGCATGCGCGCCCACCTGTATGAACACTTGCAGCGACTGTCGCTGAAGTACCACCGCGGAACCAAGTCCGGGGACCTGCTGAACCGGCTGATCGGGGACGTCGGACGGGTGCAGGAGGTCGCCGTCACCGCCGCCCTGCCGCTGCTGGGCAACATCATCACGCTGTTCGCGATGCTCGGTGTGATGTTCTGGATGGACTGGACGCTGGCGTTGATTTCCGTGGGCGCCCTGATCGCCTTCGGGTTCGGCTCCTCCAAGCAGGGACCACGCATCACCGGCGCCGCCCGCAAACAGCGGCGCCGTGAAGGCGACCTGGCAGGCACCGCCAACGAAACTCTGGGCGCCATGCAGGTGGTTCAGGCCTACCGCCTGGAGGACGTCCTCTCCAGCCGCTTCGCGGCCTCCAACAAGAAGGCCCTCAAGGACGGTGTTAAGGCCTCCCGGATGTCGGCGGCGCTGGAGCGCGGCACCGACGTGCTCGTCGGGATCGCGTCCGGTGCGGTGTTGCTGCTCGGTGCCCGCCAGGTACTCTCGGGCCAGATCACCCCCGGCGAACTGGTGGTCTTCATCTCCTACCTCAAGGCGTCCTTTAAGCCGATGCGGGACCTGGCTAAGTACACCGGCCGGATCGCCAAGGCCTCGGCCTCCGGTGAGCGCATCTGCGACATCCTCGACGCCGCCCCGGAAATCGTCGACTCCTCCTGGGCTCGACCGCTGCACCGCCCTCGCGGGTACGTCTCGATGCACGGGGTGTCCACCACCTACGGCGACGGCAAGATGGCGCTGCGGGACGTGAACTTCTCGGCCAAAGCCGGCCAGCGCATCGGCCTCCTCGGTCCATCCGGTGGCGGAAAATCCACCTTGGCCTCCCTGCTGCCCAGGCTGCAGGACCC
>JBMDWZ010000091.1:0-23986 GCA_048594865.1 Beutenbergiaceae bacterium | reverse complement strand
CTGACTCGGCTGAGGGGAGTGTGCGGGCGGCGTCGGCGAGTCGTTCATGCCTCTACCTTGGCCTACCCGCACGGAGTTCACGAACCAGAATTGTCACCGGAAGGGCTGATCGGGTCACCGGAACGCCGTGACGCACGTCATGGCTATTTCACGAGATCGGTCCCGACGGGGCCACCTGCCCATTGAAGGACTTGGGCTTCCACCGCTTATCTTTGGGGTCATGCACGCTTCCCCCACCCCGCGCACTGGCACAGCACCACGACGCAAGACCGCGCTGATCGCAGTAGCAGCCGCCGTCGTCGTCGCTCTCGCAGTGGGAACGGTGCTGTATGTGCGGTACCAAAACAACCAACGCGAGCTGGCCGCACAGGCCGACGACGCCGCGGTGGAGTTCTCCGAGGCGCTGGCTGAGCATGAGGAGGTCTGGACCACCGAGGCGGTGGAGGCCACCTACGGGGTGGATTTGGCGTCGTTGTACCCCGATGTGGATCCCTTCAGCCAGGAGGGCGTGGAACTGCTGGGGACCTTCGGTGACACCTGCGACAGTCAGGCGCAGGAGATCGAGGCCTTTGACGAACTTGAAGGCTCGGCGCGCCCAGAACTGGCGCAAGTGGAGGGGACCAGCGATGCCTACGCCGAGGCCGAGCAACGGGCGCTGCGGTCCCAAGCACTGGCCGAGGCAGAAGAGATCTTCCTGTCCGAGGGCAGGGACCTATCGCAACGCCTGCAGGATCATTGCGTGGTGTGGCGTGAGCAGGGGCAACTGGTGGCCGACGCCGACGCGGTGAACGCCGAGGTGCGCCGAGCGCAGTTGACGCCACCGGGTGAACTGGACCGTGGTGAGGGGTTCTCCGCACGGTGCCCCGAAGGCTCCGATACCGGGTGCTTGCCATTCAGTGCCGAGGGGCGTGACGAGCTCGCCGACGCCTATACCGCGCTATATCAGGCGCTGGACGAGGCCTTCGAGGTGCTGTACTCCGAGGACCTGTGCTTTGAGGGGTATGAGGACTACTGCGAGGCCCGGCGGGACCTGGGCTCCTACTCCGCGGAGAAGGTCGCCACCATGACCGACCTGTACCGCGGGCCGGTCACCCAGGACGATGACGGGAACTTTTACCCCGGCTACCTCGAGGCGATCGGGGAGTGGCAGGAGGGGTATTCGGAGCGTGAAGAGCGGGCCGAGCAGATCCTTGCCGAACTCGATGTGGCGGCCAACGCTGAAGGCCCGAACTCCGACCTCGGGCAGCATCAACTGGTGGTGTACACCTCCTGGCAGGACCGGATCGAGGAGCTGGCTCGGGCGGCCCTGGGGGAGCGTGAAACCGCCGACGCGTGAGGTTCGGGCCGGCGCTATCTCCCGCGGCAGGTGGTGCCGGTGTGACCGAGCATGCACCGTGATGGTGAGGGCGCACGGGCCAGAACGTGCGATTATCGACGGCGGAGGAGGTAGATATGTCGAGGGATTACCCGTCGCCTGGGTCGAGTGAGGAGCCCGATTCGGGCCCGCACACCGAAGGTATCGAGGGCTTGGGGGAGCTTGCCGATGCCAAGGACGCAAGCGAGTCCAGCGCGCCCGCAGCCGCGGCCAGAGATGACGACACCCAGACCATTCCGGCGGTTCCGGCCGACGACGTCGACACTCCCGACTACGAGGAGACCACCGACGCTGAGGCTGCCTCCGATGCCGGGGCTGCCACCGACGCTGTGGAGACCACCGGCGTCGAGGCGACCTCCGAGGACAAGGACGCGACCGACGTCGAGCAGACCTCTTCGATCGAAGGTCTGCCCGCAGCCGAAGACGCCGACACCGACACTGGAGCCGAGGCCGACACAGGCGCCGAGGCCTCCGAGCCTCGCGGCCTGGCCAACTATCCGGCACTGGCCCAAGCGATGGAGGAGGGCGAGGCTGAGGCTGCAGCGCGGGACGGCGGCGATGGCGCCTCCGAGAGCGGCGAGGGTTCCGACGACGGCGACGACGGCGGCGAGAGCGAGCAGGGACGGCGGCGTCCGTGGGCGGTCATTGCCGCGAGCGTCACTGTGGTGCTGCTGATGGCCGGCGGGGTGGGCCTGATGCTGCACAACCAGACTCAGGAAGAAGAACGCGCCGAGCAGCAAGCGAGCGACGAAGCCGAGGCGCAAGAGGATGAACAGGAGCAGGTCGACGACGCAGACGTCGCGGCCCAGCAGTTCTTCGATGCCCTGGAGGAGCACGAGGCGGTGTGGACCGCCGAGGCTGTGGAGGCCACCCAGGGTGCCGGGGTGGCCGAGGCGTTCACCGGGCTGGACTTCATCAACAGCGAGGATTCCACCGATCAGGGGTCGGCGTTGTCTTCGGCGTGCAGTGCTCAGGAGGAGGCGATCGCGGCGTTCGAGCCCTTGGGCGAGTCCACGCGCCCGACTCTTGCGAACGTGTCAGGAACCAGCGAGGAGTACGAGCGAGCCCAAGAGGTGGCCGAGGAATCGGACCGGCTGGCGCGCGCGGAGTCCTTGTACTTGGAGGAGGGCGAGGCACTGTCGCAACAGTTGCTGTCCTATTGCCAGTCCTGGTCCTCGACGACGAACACCATCAACGAGGCCCGCAGCGACTTCGAAGAGGATGGTGAGCCGTTGCTGCTCTCCGGCGGCGATGAGCAGGAGATTGGTCGCACTACCTACACCTGTAGCGAATCCCCGTGCCTGCCGTTCGTGCAAGAGGAGCGCATCGCCTATGCCGACGCGGTGGTGTCGATGTATGAGTCGATCCACGATGCCCGGGTCGAGGCCTTCGATGAGAACTGCCTCGAGGGGTATGGGGACTACTGCGATGAGATGCTCGCGTACTCCGAGGCCGACCTCGAGGGCGTGAACGCCACGATGGACACCCTGCGCGGGTCCCTGGGCAGCGGCGACGTGATCTTCCCCGGGTACCAATCCACCCGCGATGAGTGGACCGCTGCGATCAGCGAGAGCGCGGCCGCCGGGGCCGAGATCTTGCGCACTAAGAACGTTGATCTGGGTTCGGAGCCGTTTGAGGTGTTCGGGTCCCACCAGCGGGCAGTGCTCACGCAATGGGAGGCCGAGCTGGAGTCGCTCTCATCGGACGTGCTGCCCGAGGGTAGCGATGAGGACGACGAGTAGTCGCTGGGTTTCCATTCATTCTTAGCGGGGCAAGCTTGGGGTCGCAGCGGGCGTGACTTTGACCACCTGAGTTTGGGACTCACCGGCCGAGCCAGGTAGCCTGTACCGCCGAGGTAGCGTGTCCGAGCGGCCGAAGGTGCGACACTCGAAATGTCGTGTGGTTAATAGCCACCGTGGGTTCAAATCCCACCGCTACCGCGCTTGAAAGCCCGGGATTGCAACGAAAAGTCGATGCGATCCCGGGCTTTTCCCATCCCGCCGACTTCGTCAAACTCCCGCCGAGCGAGTCACGGCGGTTGACGAGGTGGGTACCGGTTTGACTCGCTCGCCGGGAGTTTGACGACCTCGAAGCGCCGATGACCCCGTGCAAGGCGTCCGCGTAGCGACAACGAAAGGCCGGTGGCTATGGGCTGGGAGATCATCGCGCCGGGCCTTGGGAGGTTTCGGCACCATCAGGCACTCGCCGGTCTATGGAACTGGCCGCGACTACCCGCCGTCGCCCGTGAGGGTCTGGGATCGGAGCAGGCGGGCGAAGGCTCCCCGGCGGAGTTGCACCTCCGATGGCTCGGGTACCGTTCGGCACTGTGAACATCTCACAGCTCTACTCCACAGCGATCGCAGAAGCCGACGCGCTCATCGACGTGCTCGGTGTGCGCCCCGAAATCGTCCAGAACGACACACTCTGCCTCCAGGTGCCCAGTAACGAGCGCTACGACCAGGTCAAAGCCGCGCTAGAGCCCTTGGGCGATCTGATCAGCGAGAGTGAAGTGAATGGGCGCCTCATCGCGGTCTTCGCGCTGCACGAGCCGCTGAGCGCCAGTGGTTGGACCGTGAGTTTCATCGAGCTCCCGCAGCCCAAGTCGGGTACCCCTGCCGAGGGTGTGCGGCATTTGCAGTTCGTCACCCGTGTGGCGATTGAGAATTTCCGAGCAAAGTTTGCGCACTTGGACTTCGACGACAGGGGCAATAAGCGAAACCGCCTTCTGGAAGTCGAACGTGAGGGTATTGCCGTCCGCTTCCACGACAAGAACATGGGAGTCGTCATCGCGGCTGAGGCCGCCGAGGGTTTGACGCCCTGAGTGCCCCGCAGAGTTCTGCGGGTGGGCTTGCGCCCGGGATCAGTGTCCGGCGACTACCTTGACCCGATTAGCGGGCGCCGGGATCACCTCATGGTGCGTGACTGTAGATAGACCAGGCCCTGGAATTGGTACCCAGGTCGTGTGTCGCCGGAGGCCCGGCATGAGCGGAGCCCGACGACATTGACGTTTCCAGCGCCCGCGTAGGCGCGAGCAAGGTTGTTCAGGTTTCGTTGGCACTCAGCCTGCGTCGAACCATAGGCCGTGGACCGGTAGTTGCCTGGCGCGGCCTCCGCGTCAGGGCTGGCAGCCACTCCGCCAATTCCGAGTCCAGCTAGCACGAGTCCGAGGGCGGTAAGGCGGGCTAGTGGTTTGGTGATTTTGCGCATGTCCTGACGCTATTCGCGGTGCGTCAAAGGCGTCGATGGATAGTTCTCCCCAGCAATTGCCTCGACGATCCCTAGGGTGGCCAGCAATGGTCGCGCTAATGTTTGGAACCTTGCGAAACCATGACTGACATCAACGGCAATTTCCGAAGGGGCCGACAATTGAAGCGCAGCAATAGCAGGTCGGGCGCCACGGCGGCCGCGCTGGCGGCAACGGTGATGATTCTCGCTTCGGGCTGCGGGATCGGCAGTGACAGCGCCGAGGATGCTGCTGAATCGTTCGCGACCGCGCTCTTTGATCGCAACTTTGCTGATGCATTCGAGTTGACCACCGCCCGGGAGAGCGATTTCGCGTGCGATTGGATGAGGAGCAATAACCCTCAAGCGGCAGGAATCGAGGATCGTCCAGCGATTGAGATCGATGACGTCGACGTCAGCGGTCGCACCGCGGAGGTCGAGGCGCGGCTTCTCGGCGATCCCGTCGTTCCACTCACGCTGAGTCTCGAACAGTCGGGTGGTGAGTGGCTCGTAGAGATTCCCAGTGACTGGTCGCTCGATGTCGCTTTCGACGGCCCGACGGTGCTCCAGGCCTCAGTCGGTGACTGCTTGCTCGCTGACGCGTCCACCTCGACGAGCACATTCACTTGGCCGCTATTGCACTTCATTGACGTCACCGACCCTTCGGGAGTGTTGCGCGACCATAACGGCGGGAGGATGGTCGTTTCGGAACCAACAGCGGTGTCGATCCCGGCCATACCCGACAGTGCCGTCGAAAGCGTGCAAAGTCCGGTGAGGCAGATCCTGTCCAGAGAGTGGCAAGCCTGTGTGGAGTCGGGCCTGGAGGGAACACTGACCTCGCCGTCATGCCCGGCAGAGATACAAGGAGAGACCACGCAGATCACCGACGTTGACGACTACAGCGACTCGGTCACAGTCGAGCGGCTCTGGCCAGACGACGACGCCGAATTGTGGCGTTTCGAGACATCGGAGGCGAATGCCCTCCTCACCCCGGAGTCGGGGGAGGAGTCCAGCGTCCCGTTCCGGTACAGCGGCACCCTCGACACCGTGTCCAGCGGCAGCCTGATTGTGAACTTGGACGAGTAGCCGGTTAAGCCCGGCGGAGAGACCTACCCATCGCCATGACGTTTTCGCGTTGTTACGTTTTTTGGTCCAATTCGCACAAGGAAATCGAGGACCCCTTGAAGATCAAACGAGCACTTGCTTCCGGCGCGACAACACTGGGATTGGTAGCCGCGGGACTAATGGTCGCGGCACCTGCGCAGGCCGACACGATCGAATTCAAACGGAACGAAAAGGCAGCGTGCGAGACCGAAACGAAGCATCGAGTTCAACATTTGCGTAGCCAGGGATACACGGTCAGTGTGCAGCAGCGTTGCAAGGGCATTCAGTACATCGGCTTCATGCCGCAGTACTACACCACGATCGTTTACAACTAAAGGTCCCTTCGCTCCATAGACCCCGTCGACTTCGTCAAGTCGCTCGCCGACAACGTCAGGTCCCTTCCGACGTCGTCACGGCGGTTGACGACGTCGGCGGGAGTTTGACGAAGTCAGCGCTGCTGCGCTGTGTGTGGTGCGGCCGCTCGTCTCGCGCGGCGGCGCTGCTTTTGCGTGTGTGGTGCCGCTGCTCGTCGCGTGGGCGGGCCGCGGCTCCTTGCTCATCTATTTCGCTCCTTGTATTCTCGTCTCTAAAGTGAACGATCACTTTGGCGCCGATTCAATGGAGAATAGTCATGGCAAGCTCACGCCTCCCGGCCGATCGCACGGTCTCCCGACGCCTGGCGCTTGGAGGAGGCTTCGCCGGAATCGCGGCCCTGTCATTGGCCTCGTGCAGCGGTGGGTCGCAGGACGATGACGACGGCGCAGGGCGCGAGGAGCCGGACCCGGACCGGCCGTTGGAGTCCCCGATGCTGACTGAACTGGTCGAATCGGGAGACCTGCCGCCGTTGGAGGAACGGCTGCCCGTGGAGGCCGATCGCCTCGTCGTGGAGCCGCAGGAGTTTGGTCAGTATGGCCACACCTATCAAGGTGCCGTGGGCGGCGAAGGTGACGGCGGTTGGATCCTGCGGATAGTCGGATTTGAGCCGATGCTGCGGCCGAGCGTGGACGGCGAAGAGGTCGGCCTACCGGGCACGCTGACCGCGATCGAGCCGAACGACGATGGCACCGAATTGACCCTGCATTTGCGTGAAGGCATGCGCTGGTCCGACGGTGAGCCGGTCACCGCCGATGACGTCATGTTCAACCTGCAGGACGTGTACTTCAACGAGGAGCTCTACGCCTTTCCTCCGGACTTCCTCCTGATCAATGACCAGCCCTGCACCGGCGAGAAGATCGATGACTACACCGTGCGGCTGACCTACCCCGAACCCAAGGGTGGCGACGTCGCCGCAACGGTCACCCGGATGCGCTCGGGAGCGGGAAACCTGCTGTGGTACCCGAAGCACTATTGCGAGCAGTTCCTTCCAGACTTCAATGACGACGCTCAGGCAAATGCCGAAGACGAGGGCTTCCTCGACTGGCTGGACTACTGGAGCGACCGCAACGATTGGATGAACAACCCCGAACGCCCAACGCTGCACGCGTGGAAAGTAACCCGAGCGTTGAACGCCGGTGGATCAACCCGATACGAGCGCAACCCCTATTACTGGAAGGTCGACGACGGCGGAGCGCAGCTTCCGTACATCGACCACCTGGAGTTCGAGGTGGTGCAAGACGATGAGGTCATGCTGCTCAAGGCTCTGAACGGCGAGATCGACTACCACTCTCGCCACTTCAACCAGGATGCGAACCGTCCAGTGCTCGCCGACGGGCGCGAGGCCGGTGACTACGACTTCGTTCCGATCGAGCGGGCACAAGCAAATCAACTGTCGATCGCCCTCAATCTGTGTCACCAGGACGAGGAACTTCGCGAGGTCTTCCAAGACAAGAACTTCCGAATTGGCCTCTCGCACGCCATCGACCGGCAAGAGATCATCGACACGGCCTTCCAACGCCGAGGCGAGCACTGGCAGGTCGCTCCCCGTCCGGACTCGATCTACTTCGATGAAGAGTTCGCCAAGCAATACACCGACTACGACCCCGATCTAGCCAATGAGATCCTCGACGAGGTAGCGCCCGATCGCGACAGTGCCGGCTACCGCCTGCGTCCCGATGGCCAACGCATCAGCTTCGCCATCGACATCACCACGTTCGTCCCGGAGTGGGCCCCGGCCATGGACCTCGTCACTCGGTACTGGGACGAGGTCGGTATCGACGCTCGGCTCAACCCCATCGAGCGCACGCTGTTCTACGACCGCAAGGCTGCCAGCGCGAACCAGCACGATGCCAACGTGTGGGACGCGCCAGGCGGCATCTACGAAGAGACCGACCAGACTCGCTTCTGGTTCCCAGCCGAAAGCGAGTCGAACTTCGCCACCCCGTGGGCCGAGTGGTTCACCACTCGCGGTGAGGGTGAAAACGCGATGGAGCCCCCGGAAGAGGCGCGCCGCCAGATGGAACTCTTCCGACAGTTCCAAGCCGAGGCCGATCCCGAGGTCGGCGAGCAACACATGCGCGAGATCCTGCAGATCGCGAAGGAGCAATTCTGGGTGATCGGCATCTCCCTACCCGATGAGGGCTACGGCATCGTGAAGAATGACATGCACAACGTGATGACGTTCGCTGAGGTCGTCCGTTGGGACGCGCCGGCGTACACCAACCCCTCCGCCTGGTTCTTCGATCGCTGAGCTCCCGGAGCCCGGACCCAGCCACGAGCGAGGAGCGCCGATCGGCCGCCCACCGTGCCCTCGGGGGTTCCAACAGACCCTCCCTGCGCGCCACCGGCCCCTTTACGATGATCGCCATGGAGGCAAAGCGAGAGGTCCGCGAGTTCCTCACTTCTCGACGCGCCAGGATCACACCGGAGCAGGCCGGATTGCCGATCTACGGAAGCCGGCGGGTGCCGGGTCTGCGCCGCGAGGAAGTGGCCATGCTCGCCGGAGTGAGCGTGGACTACTACAGCAAACTCGAGCGGGGAAACCTCTCCGGAGTGTCCGAGGCGGTGCTCGACGCCATCAGCCGCGCACTGCAGTTGGACGAGGCCGAGCGAGCCCACCTGTTCGACCTCGCCAGGAGCGTGACGACCAGCGTGCCAGCTTCCACCCGCCGTGGCTCCTCACCCTCCAGCGTGCGGCCCGCGGTCCAGCGGCTGCTGGAGGCCATGGACGGCGCCCCAGCCTTCGCGCGCAACGGACGCTTCGACATCCTCGCCGCCAACCCCCTTGGCCGAGCGCTCTACGCCCCGCTGTACGACCATGCGCGCGGCGGACTGGTGAACCAGGCGCGGTTCCTCTTCCTTTCTCCGCACGCGCAAGCGTTCTGGGACAACTGGGAGCGCTCGGCCCGCACGACAGTCTCGATACTGCGCCGCGAAGCGGGTCACTCCCCGTTCGACACCGCTCTGACGTCGCTGGTCGGGGAGCTCTCCACGAGAAGTGACCCCTTCCGGCAACTGTGGGCATCGCACGATGTGAAGCACGGGGGCGCCGGCCGCAAGGTCTTCAACCACCCGGACGTCGGGCGCCTGGACCTCACATTCGAGTCTCTGGAGGTCAAGGCCGACCCGGGGGTGACCCTGCTGGTCTACGGCGCAGAACCCGACACCGCCTCGGCCGATGCGTTGAAGATTCTGTCGCGGCTTGCGCTGAGAATCGACGCCGAGCCGGGCCCCGCCGAGGTCGGCTAGACGCGGCCCACCGTTACCGAGTCGGCTAAGTCTGGTCACCCGAGGAGTGCCACAGTTCGGCATATTTGCCTCCCAGGGCAAGCAGTTCGGTGTGCGAACCGGACTCCACAATCTCACCGGCCTGCATCACGTGGATCCGGTCGCACGTTTGTGCCTGTGCCAATCGATGAGCGACGACGACGGCGGCCCTTCCTTCCAGCACCGTCTTGGCTGCCGTTTCGAGCTGGGTGGCGCGCGCCGAGCCCGCCTCCGCGGTGGCCTCGTCGAGGATCGCGAGATCCGGGTTGGCGAGGCTGAGTCGAGCGAGGGCGAGTAGCTGCGATTCGGCTGACGTCAGCGCGTGGCCCGGTCCGCCCACCTCAGAATCCAGGCCGTCGGGTAACCGGTCGAGGAGGTCCATCGAGTCAACGCTTCGCAGGGCCTCAAGGATCTGGCAGTCGCTGGCATCGGGGGCCGCGAGGGTGAGGTTGTCACGAATGGTGCCGGCGAAGACGTGGGTCTCTTGCGCGATGAGCGCCACCCGTGGCCGGTGCCCGGGGCGGGTTCTGCTCTCGCCGAGACTCACACTCCCCGCGGTGGGTCCGAAGACCCCGGCCAGCAGCGCGGCCACCGTGCTCTTCCCGGCACCGGACGTTCCAACCAATGCGATGCTTTCGGTCGCCCCGACGGTGAGGCTGACGTTGGTCACCACGAACTCTCCGGGCCGATAAGCAAAAGCGGCGTCATCGAGGCCGATGAGGGCACCCTCCCTGTCGCTACGGGATGCCTCATCGAACGGTGAGGTCTGTTCCGGCATCGAGATGACCCCTACGACCCGGGCGAGTGAGGCCAACGCCGATTGGACGTCGTCGAGCACGATGAGTAGCCCATTGATCGGGTTAAACAGGCGGATGAACAGCAGGATCGCGGTGGTGGCGCCGCCGACGGTGCCCAGCCCATTGTCGACCAGCAGGAAGCCGGTGACGAGCAATGCGCTGACGCCCAGCACCTCGGCCACGGTGAGGCGCCCAAAGAAGCGGTTCTGCACGATCCGGGCCAGCATCTCCCAGCGGACCGCCTGCCAGGAGGCGTGAGCGATTCGCTTCCGGTGGGGTGCTTGCAGGCGGTAGGCGTGGATTGTCTCGATTCCCTGCAGGCTGGTCAGCAGGTGATGGGTGTGGGTGGCCATCACTCGCCGTTGGGTGGCGTAGACCTGCGGTGCGGTGCGCAGGTACCACCGCACCGCCAGCACGTGCACGGGGATGACGATGAGCACCGCCAGCGCATACCGCAGGTCCACGGCGGCGAGGCCGAACAGGCTGACCACGATCGTGAACAGTGATCGCGTCACCGTGGGAACGATGCGCGGCGCGGCCTGGGAGATTTCGGCGACGTCGTTGGTTGCGCGGGACACCAAGTCGCCGCTGCCGGTGGACTCGACGGTGCGCTGGGGCATCCCCAAAATCCGCGACATCATCCGCTCGCGCAAGGCCGCGATGACGTGTTCGTAGATCCTGGATGCCCACACCATGCCGAGGCCGGTGAGCGCGGCGCCGACGATCGCGGCGAGCACCAAAATCGCCGCCCACACCCACAACGCATCGAAGTCCGGGGGCTCGTTACCGACCAGGTCAACGATCTGCCCTACCGCGAACGGCGTGATCAGTCCCGTTGCGGCGCCCGCCAGCAGAATCACGATGAGCCGCGCCACTTTCCACCAGCGCCCGCCTAGGTCGGTTCGCACCTCCCGCAGTACGCGCCGGCCTCCAGCAACCGGGAATCCGGTCATTCCCTGACCGGTAGGGGTGCTGTCAGTGCTCATTTGATGCCTCCGTGCACGGGGATGGCGCCGGTATCTGCCGGATCGAGGGTGAGATGGACGTCCGCTACCGCGAGTAGTGCGGGGGAGCGGGTGATGAGCACCGTGGTGCGCCCGCGCCGGATGTCATATAGCTGGTGAGCGATTTGCAGCTCGGTGACAGAGTCCACCGCTGTTGTTGGTTCGTGCAGGACGAGCACCTCAGGGTCCAGCGCCAGCGCGCGAGCGAGCGCCACCCGTTGACGCTGCCCGCCAGAGAGCTCTCGGCCGCCCTCACCCACGGGCGTATCGGCACCACGTGGGAGGGCGGCGAGGAACTCGACACACCCGGCGGCCTCCAGTGCCGCGTTAGCGCGCTCCATGGTCACGCCCGGCAACGCGACGTTCTCCAAGACCGTCCCATCGAACAACTGGGCCTCGTGCGGAGCAACCAACGCGGCCGGATTGCCGCGAAAGTGAGCTTGCAGGCTTGCGGCAGCTACGCCGTCGGCCGGGATCCCGGCACATTGCCCAGGTGAGATCGTCCCGTGCAGCGCGTGCGCCGACCCGATCCGAAGCCCGTCAAAGCGCATGACGCCGGAGCCGGTGGTGCGCTCGTGGGAGGCGTCCGTGGACTGCCGATCGGGTGCGGCGGCGCCCGGGTCGCTGAGCACCTCGAGCAGTCGCGCGGCCGAGGCCTGTGCGGCGGCCCACGTGGAGCTGATGCCGGTGGCGAATGAGGTGAGCGGATCGATGAGGAACTGCGTCAGTCCGACGACGATGATGAACTCGCCGACGCTCATGGTCCCGCGCAGCGTTTGGGCAGCTGCAGCGATCGTTATTCCCGCGAGCAAGAGGCTGGTGGCTGCCGTGGAGATGGTCAGCAAGCGGGCCTGGGCACCTCGCGCCGTCAGGGTAGCCCGCAGCGCCGATTGGGAACTGTGCTGATAACGCTGGGCGGCCTCGGTGGTGGCGCCCAGCCCGGACAGTACACGGTAGCCGGCCATCAGGTCCGCCGCCCGACCGGCGGCCTGTGCGGCCATCGCCTGTTCATCGGCCGAGCGCCTGCGCAAGAGGTTCCCACTGCGGTCAATGAGTAGCGCCAGCGCCGGGGCGCCGAGCAGCACGGCAAGCCCGATCGGCCAGGAGATCGTCATGATGACCGTCCCGCCGAATGCGATCCCGGCCAGCTGGCTCACCGGGTGGACCGCCAAGGTCACTACCGCGGCGAGGCGGGAGGTGTCCGACGTCGCCACCGACAGCCCGTTGCCGGGGAGCCGTGCCGGCCCACTGATCCCGGCCGACCCCAACAGGCGGGAGGTGAGGAGTCCGCGGAGCCGATGGAGCACCGCCTGCTGCCCAAGGGCCGTCAACCGGAACCCGAACCGCGCGGAGACGGTGAAGATGAGGTAGGTCGTCACCAGTGCCCCGATCCAGAGGGCGAGCGCGCCCAGGTCCCCGGTGGCTAGGGCCTGCTCGATCGCCAACCCCATCAATATGGGCACCATGGCTTCGCCCACCTGCCACGCCACCATCAGCCCAGCGGCCGGCAGCGTGTAGCGCTTAGCCGCGAAGGCCGTGCGCAGTGCCAAGCGGCGAGGGCTTTGACCGGTTACGTCCGTTGGCAGTGTGACGGTTACGGGCTCTGCCGGGGCTTGCATCATCGGCCCGCGGCGGCGACTGGCGCTCGAATTCGGGTCGTGAACGCCCCTCTGCTCAGAAGTCATTGACCTATCTGAGCGTGAGTGATCGTCTGCCTCCAGTGGCTAGGAAACCACGGACTGCCGGAGCACCCCTTTCCCGGGACCCTTGGGTGAACCCCCTTAGTTCCAAAGGATGATTCCGGAATCTATCGAATCCGCCCACCGGGCGATGAGGCGGCACGGGTGTTCTTCATACGCTCAAAGCATGCAAACGATGAACAAGCGACGCGCCCTTCCGCTAGCCGCAGCACTCCTGGCCACCACCTCCCTGGCACTGGCCGGGTGCGGCATGTTGGACGACGCCACCGATGAGGGCAGCGACCGGCACACCAAGGAGCACCAGGTGGATACCGGCGCGCAAGGCAAGGAGGACGAACTGCTGGCCGAGTGGGTTCCCGATGAGGCCCAGGACGTGCAGGTCATGCAGCGCACCACCGGCAGCGAGCGGTTGCTCACCTTCGACTATGCCGGCGAGGTGCCCGAGAGTTGCCTGGCGATCGAGACAACCGGTGACCCGAGTGAGGAGGAGCTGGAGACCGCCTACGCCACCGATCTGCGCACGCAGGACTCCGAAGTGCGGGAGTGGACCACCACCCCAACACTCGAGGCCGAGTGGTGGGCCGCAGGCACCGAATCCAGCACCACGCACCTGTGCGGCCGCTGGTGGGTGAGCGCCGATAACGGCACCTTCTACGGCTTTGCGGCCGAATTCGAAGGATGGGCCTAACCCCGCTTAGTGGCGGAATCCCGCGCCAAGCGCCGGTGCGAGCCCTCGCGGCAACGTCGAACGCCTGCGAGCAAACCGGCGCACACGTAGTGTCGTATCGATGCGTTCCTATGACGATGAGCTAGGCCGAGCATCGGTCCCTCGGGCTCCCATCCCCGCCAGGTTGCTGGTCATCGGGGCGCTGCTTGCGCTCGCGGGCATCGGTACCTACGGCGCGGTCGGCGCCTGGTCGCAAGGGGAGACGGGCGCGGCAGTGGTCAACACGGTATGGGCGGTGCTGAGCGTGGCTGGGGCCGTGGCCATGTTCGTTCGGCATCGGCGCAAGGCGCGCGAGAAACCGGCTGCGGGGCGCCGCGCCTAGTTCGCCGCACCTAGCTCGCCGCGGCTAGTCCAGCGCGCCTAGACCAACACCCTTAACCCACACCGCTAGTCCCACACGCTCAACACGATCTCTGCAGCCCGGGCTACGACGTCGTCCTCGAACCGCTCGGACGCATCGTTCTTCTCGGTGAGGATGGTCACCACGATCGGGCCGCCATCTGCAGGCGTGACCAGGGCGATGTTGTTCCGGATCGGCCCGGCCCCGCCGGACTTGTCCGCCACCTCCCAGCCCTCGGGGGCGCCGGCGCGGATGAGAGCGTCCCCGGTGGCGTTGCCCGTCATCCACTGAACCAACAACTCCCGATCGGGTTCCGGCAGATACCCGGGCTCCAGGACGGCGGCCAGACTCGTGGTGAACGCCAGCGCCGTGGTGGTGTCCGCAGTGCTGCCGGGTTCGATCGTGTTGAGCTCGGGCTCCTCGTTCACCACATCGGTGACCGAGTCACCGAGTTCGGCAAAACTGTCCGCTAGCCCGGGCGGGCCGCCGATCTGATCGAGCACCAGGTTGGTCGCGGTGTTGTCGCTTTGGCGCACGGCCGCCTCGGCGAGTTCGGCCACAATCATGCCCTCGCCTACCTGCGCGGAGGTGACGGGGGAGTAGCCGGCACGCTCCACGTCGTCGGCGGACCAAGTGATCGTGGCATCCCGCTCGCTAGCGGACAGTTCTCGGAGCATCTGCGCGGCCACGAAGGTCTTGATCGTGGAGGCGTAACCAAAGCGCTGCGACTCCGCGTACTGCACCGTCTCACCGGTGTCCAGGTTCAGCGCGGCGACGCCGATGCGGGCCTCGAATTCCGCCTCCAAAGCCTCAATCTCACCGGAGATGTCGATGCTGGCCGGGGCTTGAGAAGAGGTGGCCTCGGGTTCGCTTGGGCTAGGCGTAGGCGTAGGCGTCGGCGCCGTGGTCGCGGGGCTCGGTTCGGGGGTCTGGGTGCTGCATCCGGTGGCGGTGGCTAGCCCAAGGACGACGACGGCGGCCGCAGCCAACCGCGTGGGTGCGGTGTTCAGGAGGTCGGCTCGGGCGATCCGGCGCCAGCACTCTTGGCTGCCTCATCGGCCTTTTCTGGAGCTGCGATGAGTAATGCCCCGCTCACCGGCGGCAGTCCAAAGAAGCTCAGAGACAGGCCGATGGCGAGCACGGTCCTGGTCCCTGGAACGAGTGTTTCCAAGGGAAACAGGTTTGACAGCACGGCGGCGGCGATAAACACCAGCACGGCAACACCGAAGGCTGGCAGCAGCCACTTCACACCCTGCCCGGTCAAATACGTGAGTGCGAGCATCGCCACCACACCCACAAAGAACCCCATGAGCATGAACTGATGCTGCCCTGGCGTCAGGCCGAACATGTTGACGCCGGCGTCCGGCTGAGCTGGCGCCAAGCGCAAACCCAACCACCCGCCAAGCACGGGAAGTGCCCACGCGAGGCACAGGATGGCGATGCGCACGAGTTTCGATTTCACGAGTGGCACTGTATCTGCCTGCGCGCGCCGCGCGGCCCATCGTTCGCTTCAAGGTGCGAGCGCTCGTGGCCTATGCCACGGTCTTAGTTGGGGGAATCAGGGGTCCCAGGAGCTGGCGAGAGAAGAGAGAGGACAATGAGTTCCCAACGCTCAAAGACCAGGACATCCGCGGCAGGACTAGGCGCAGCAGCGCTTTTTGGTGGAATGGTGGTGGTCGCACCGGGTGCCGTCGGAGCGCCGGGTGGGCAGCCGTTGCCCGACGCCGCCCAGGCTTTCGCCACGCCTTCTCAGAACGCTGCGCCGGTAGAGAGTGACATCGAGACGGTCGCGTTCGGATCGGCAGACGCTTCGGCGCAAAGTCGGTCCTCCGATGCGCAGACCAACTCAGATTCCGACGACCAGAACGCAAGCTCCGCCGTCGTCGGCCATGATGACCTGCCCGATCTTGCCGTGATCGGAGTGAACTGGGATTCCGGTGCTGCGCCTGCGGACCTGGAGGTTGAGTACCGCGTGAATGACGGTGAGTGGTCGGACTGGGAGTCGATTGACGTGGAGGACCCGGCGGCGTTCGAGGGCTTGGAGCGTGAAGGCACCGAACCGCACGTGCTCATCGATGCCGAGGAGATCGAGGTGCGCCTGGTTTCCTCGAGCCTCGACGGTGAGGGTCTGGACAGCGCCGAACTCGCGGTGATCGACCCGGGTCAGAGCCCGGCCGATAGCGAAGACGTGCCGCTGGCGACCCCGCAGGCCGAGTCGCGCTCGGCTAGCGCCGCCTCCGGCACCTCCGCGAACGCCGACGCCGAGGCGATGTCGGTATCGACGCCCACCATCAACACCCGTGCACAGTGGGGTGCCGATGAGTCAATCCGGACCTGGGACCCCCAGGAGGGCGACCTGCGCGGGTTGGTCATCCACCACACCGCCGGCACCAACGCCTACGACCGCAGCGATGTGCCGGGGATTATCCGCGGTATCTACAGCTACCACGCCGAGGTCAACGGCTGGGGCGACATCGGTTACAACGTCCTCATCGACCGCTTTGGGCGGGCCTGGGAAGGCCGGTACGGCGGCATCGAGGACCCGATCATCGGCGCTCACGCGCTAGGCATGAACACCAACACCGCGGGCCTTGCCTACATGGGCAACACCGACACCGCCAACGTCACCAGCGACGGGTTCGGCGCCCTGGCCTGGGTGGGAGCATGGAAGCTCGACCTGCACGGGCTTCCCCCGACCGGGTCGATCACCGTTGATGGCACGTCCTACAACCGGGTGTCCGGACACCGGGAGTCCTCGGCAACGAGTTGCCCCGGTGCGAACCTGACTAGCCGAATGGGCGAGCTGCGCACCCGAATGGGCGAGTTCCAAGGCTAAGCGTCCTCAGTTCGAGCCCGGTCACTGGCACTATGGGTCGGTGGCCGGGCTCGATGCGGTCGGTGGACGACGACGGCAAGTGAGGTGTGTTCGGTGGCGAAAGTACGGTGGGACGTGCTGCCCGGAGCGGTGATCCTGATCGCGACCTGGATCGGTTACTACGCCACGGACATGTCGCTGCTCTCGGCGCTGGGGACCTCAGCGGTGGCCATCGTGATCACCGTCATCGTCTTGTTCTCCCGGGCCGACGGGCCGCAGGCGCCACGGGATGGTCGTAAGTCTGGTTAAGTGCTCGGCGCTTGCCCGGTGTTGGAGAGGGCCGAGGCGGGTTTCGCATAGGCATGCAACAGTGCCAATGCTTGGGCGGAATCGGTTCCCGGTTCGGCGTCGTAAACGATCAATTGTTGGCCGGGATGCTCGGGAATATCGAACGCCAGATACTCCAGCGTGAGGTCACCGACATCGCGGTGATGTAGATGCTTGGCAGCGTGGGTTTTGCCCTGGACGTGTTGGCGCTGCCACAACTCGGCGAACTCGTGGCTGCGCGAGGCCAAATTGTCGATGAACGCCGTGAACGCGGCCTGTGATGTGCGCGTTGAGTTATGACGCAATGCGGCGACCACTCCATGTGCCGCATAATCCCAATTCTTGTAGAAATCCCGGGCGATGGGGTCGAGGAAGACCATCCGAGCCATGTTGTCGGAGTTCTCGAAGGTGCTGAACAGGGCCCGAGCCAACGTGTTTGGGGCGAGGATGTCCAGGGTCGCGTTCAACACGAAGGCGGCCTGATCGCGCCAGCGCCCGATCTGGCGCGCCAACTCGGGCTTGACCCGGTTGCCTGCCGCCAGGATCGGCGGGCTAAACCCCGCGAGCCGGAAAAGATGATCGCGTTCATGAGCCGACAAGTCCAGACCGCGCGCCAGCGCCTCAACCATTTGCTGGGAGGGGTGCTTTTCTCTACCTTGCTCAATTCGGGTGTAGTAATCCACGCTGATTCCGGCGAGCACAGCCACTTCTTCGCGCCGCAATCCTGATACCCGGCGCTGACCGGTGGCAGGCAGACCGAGGGACTCCGGCGTCAACCGCGTCCGCACGCTGCGAAGAAATTCGCCCACATCCATTCGCCCCATCCTAAATGCGGCCGGTGCACTGTGCCTGGCCGCAGCGCACCCAGGCACATGCCGCCCTGGATAGCAGGGCTCGCAGGCGTGAATCTGGAATTGCCCTGCTCAACCGAGCGGGTGGACGCAATCACCTAACCAACGAAGAGGAAGAGAACAAGGTGCAGCAGAACGCAACGAATTCCAAAGTCATTCTCGTCACCGGAGCCTCCAGCGGAATCGGCTCCGCAACTGCCCAGCACCTCGCGGCGCAGGGCAACACCGTGATCCTGGGTGCCCGGCGCACCGAGCGGTTGGAGGAACTCGTCTCGGCGATCACAGCCGACGGAGGTTCGGCTCACAGCACGTTCTTGGACGTCACCAACCTGCAGAGCCTCACCGAATGCGTGGACACCATCGTGGCTGAGCACGGGCGCCTGGACGTGATCATCAACAACGCCGGCGTGATGCCGCTGTCCAACCTGGCGGAAACCAAGATCCAGGAGTGGGACGCGATGATCGACGTGAACATTCGCGGGGTGTTGCACGGCATCGCGGCCGCCCTGCCGGTGATGCAGAAGCAGGAGTCTGGCCACATCATCACCCTCGCCTCCATCGGGGCCCATGAGGTGGTGCCAACCGGGGCGGTCTACTGCGCCACGAAGTACGCAGCCTGGGCGATCAGCGAGGGTCTTCGGATTGAGAGCGACCCGAGCATCCGGGTGACCACCATCAGCCCCGGTGTAGTGGAGTCCGAGCTTGCCGAGACAATCTCTGACCCCACGGCACGCGATGCGATGCGCGAATACCGAGCGAATGCGATCTCCCCGAATGCGATCGCCGAGTCGATCGCATTCGCCATCAACGCTAGCCCAGGGGTGGACGTCAACGAGATCATCGTGCGGCCCTCCAGCCAGCGGCCGTAGGGCTCACCAGACTTGCGGCGTGGGGGCCGCGGGGCCCTGCATCGGTTGAACGGAATGCCCCTGGCCTCCCACGCGCGGCAGTTCTGCACCAGCGGTCAATCGCGAGTAGGCGGTGTGCGCTGGGAGTCCATCGACCGCCACTCCCGCTGCAACCCGGGCAGGAGCGTGACCGCAAAATACGCACCCCCGCACACCAGCATTGCGGGGATCAGCCCAATGAGGCTGATCAGGCCACCGCCGACGATCCCACCCAACGGAATGCCGGCCCACGCCAGGGAGGTGCCCATGGACGTCACCCGGCCCACCATCGATCGGGGCACGCGCTCATAAATCACGGCGCCGATGATCGGATTGAGAAACCCAGACCCGATGCCGGCAACCGCGAATACACCCACCACCACCGGTAGGGGCACGTCCAGAGCCAACACCGCGAACCGGGGGAGTCCCACGATGAGGTAGCCCAGCAGGTATGTCATCCTGCGAGGCAGTCGGTGACCGATGGCGGCGGCGACCAAACTGGACCCGATGGCCATGCCGCTGAGGGCCGCGCTGAGCAAGCCAATGGCGGCCGGGCCGTGGCCGGTCTCAAGCGCCCACACCGGCAGGAGCACGGAAAAGAGGGCCGCATCGAGAAGATTGGTTGCACTGATCATCGGGTAGATCGTTCGCAGCAGCTTGTCGCTGGCAATGAACGTCAGGGCGCCTTTAAGCTCGGCGAGGTACCCCTCACCGGTTGGTTCCGATGTGGACCGAGGCGCGGTAGCCGCCATGACGACGGCAGCAAAGATGAACGTGCCCGCAGTGATCCACAGTGCTGGCACGGCGCCAATGAAAGCCACGACGGCCCCGGCGCCCGCCGCCCCCAAGGTGGAGGCCAGCCGCTCGATGGAACCATTGATGCCGGTGACGCGTTCCAGAGGTACCCGCGCCTGGTCGGCGACGAAGGGAACCAAGGCTCCCTTCCCGCCGTCGGCCGGTCCGCTGACCGCACCCAAGACTGCAACGATGACCATGAGGGCCCCGATACTCAGTGCATCGAGGAGGTGCAACACCGGGATGAGCAGCACGGCCAGGCCTGAGGCGAACTCGGCGCTGACCACGACTCGGCGTGGACCCAGGCGGTCAACGAGCGGCCCGGCAAGCGCCTTAGCGATGACGTATGGGCCCATCTGGGCGGCTGCGACCGCGCCGGTGAGCACGGCATTGCCGGTGCTGCTGATGACGAACCAGGGCAGTGCGATCATCGAGAGCCTGGTGCCCGTCAGGGAGACCGCGTTCGCGGACAGCAGCCCGTAGTAGCCCGCGCGGCTACGGCCTGCGCTCGCGTCGGAGTTCTGCGGTGCGAGGCCCTGTTGGCTATCGCTCATCGATCGGATCTGGGCTGGCCTGGGGCAGCACCTGATACTGGACCGACACCTCAATAGCGTCGGCTGGTGGGGTGGGCGAGTCGTAGTTCCGGTAGCGGCGCATCACTTCGGCCAATTCGCGGTTGAGCTCGCGGGTCTCGCTCGGGGTGAGCCGGAGCAGCCAGTCGCTGAGATTGACCGCATCCTGCCACTCCTGCGGCATGGCGACGCGCTGGTCGATAGCGTTTTGAGTGCGCTCCGCGTGAATCTGGCTCACCGATCTCAAGAGGCTCTCGCCGCCCTCGCCCGAGAGGGTCTCGCGATCGAAGTAGGTGCTGGGCTGGGAGGCTCGCCACCACCGTTGGCGCGCATTGCCCAAGGTGGGGTCTTCGTGGATGAATCCGTGGGCAGCGAGCTGGCGAAGGTGGTAGCTGGTAGCGCCGGAGTTCAGGCCGAACTCGCGCGCCAGTGTGCTGGCGGTGGCGGGCCCGGCCCTGCGGAGGTGACCGAGGATCTTGAGTCGCATCGGGTGGGCGAGCGCCCGCAGGGACTCGGTTGTCGGTTGGTTGGGGATGCTCCGTTCGTCGTCCCGGGGACTTGTCATGGCAAGGAATCATGCCATGCAAACAACTATTTGCAAAGAACTGTTTGCATTCTGGGAAGCGCGTTGCGATGGTGGTTAGTACGATCGAACTCGGTCGCGCCGGCGGCCTGGCTCATTGTGGAGGCATTCGAATGGTTCTGGACGAGCGGATCGAGGCGCTTGGCACCGCAACCGTGCGCACCATCTACCCGCGCACCGTAGGTCGCAACGCCCGGCTTGGCAGCCACGGTTCGGGCTTCGAGAGCACGGTGGCGGTCCTGAGGACCGAATCTGGGGCGAGCGGCTGGGGACCAATCCGCGGGGATCTACGAAACGCCCGCTCCGCCGTCGGGCGTCCAATCGGGGAACTGTTTGAAGCAGAAACCGGGCTCCTCGATGGCTCCTTGAGTGCGATCGATTTCGCGCTCCATGACCTGGCCGCCAAGCTTTTAGGCCAGCCGGTGCACCGGATGCTCGGTGGCCGTGGGGCCGAGCAAATCCCGTGCTACTCGGGCGCGATCTACTTCGACGACCTCGACCCGGACTCAGCACCCCGGGGCATCGATGCGGTCTTAGAGAACTGCGCCGCCGACTTCGCGGCGGGCTTTCGCGCGTTCAAGCTGAAGATCGGCCGTGGGAACAAGTGGATGTCGCCAGCGGCGGGGTTCGCCCGCGATGTTGAGGTGACCCAGGCGGTGCGCAGCGCCTACCCCGAGGCCAAGATCTTGGTCGATGCCAATGACGGGTACACCCCAGGGGTGGCATGTGACTTCCTGGACGCCGTTGCCGACTGTGACATCTACTGGATCGAGGAGCCGTTCGCCGAGGGGAGGGTCGACTCCGAATCTTTGCGGGCCCACTTGCAGCGAACCGAATCCAAGGTCTTGGTCGCTGACGGGGAGTTTGAGCCGGATCTGGCGCAGGTGATGGACTTGGCGCAGGCGGGTTTGCTCGATGTGTTGTTGATGGACGTGGTCGACTTCGGGCTCACACCCTGGCGGGCGCTCATGCCCATCATCGAGGAGGCCGGGGCGGTTGCCTCCCCGCACGCCTGGGGGATGCCGCTGAAGACCCTGTGGGCAGCGCAGATGGCCGCCGGTTTGGGCAACGTCAACATCGTCGAAGGGGTGCCGGGCCTCACCGAGGGTGTCGACACCAGCGCCTACGGCCTGGTGAACGGTGAGATCCAGGTGCCCTCGAGCGCCGGGGCTGGGATGGAGCTGACCGCGCCGGTGACGTTCATGCTGTGAGTGGTTCGTCCGAGCCCTGCCGCGTCAGGTTGCGGCCCCTTCGGCCCATGCCCGCCGGATTGCCCCAAGCGCCTCATCGAGACCCAACCCGCGAGCACGAGCCGTGGTGACGAAGTCCTGCGAGGCGGCTAGGACCGCGCCGTGGTGCGCCGCGCCAGCCAGGACTCTGGTGCCCCGAGCCCGGGAACTTTCCACCAATCCGTTTGCCTCCAGGGTGGAGTAGGCCTTGGCGACGGTGCCTGGCGCCGTTCGCAGGTCGGCGGCGAGTTGTCGAATCGCGGGCAGTCGATGACCGGGGGCAAGTTCGCCAGATCGAATCAGATCGCTGATCTGGGTCTGGATCTGCGCCGAGGGGGCGGTGGCGATGTTTGGGTCCAGGGTAATCATGCCGGGCTCGGTTCGGGAGAGCCGACGGCGATGCTCACCAGTTCCCGTGAGCGCAGTGCCGCGGTGGTGACGCTGATGATCGACCCGATTCCGCACACAACGGCGAGCGCAATGACTGCGGTGCCAATCGCTGCCCACTGCGAATCCACCCCTCGGTACGCGCCACCGACCGCTAGGCCGGTCACGGCGAGCACTCCGCTGAGAGTGCTGCCCGCGCCGGCCAGCGCAATGAGCGCTACGACTTCGGCGCTACCTCGCCGCCAGGCCGCATCGGCTCGGGCGAACTCCGCGGCTGGTAGTGCGGCGGTGCTGCTGATTCGACGCAGCGCGAGCCAGGTGGCGGCGATCAGGAGCCCCAGGGCCGCCAGCAGAGGCACGCCGTAACCCCAACCCGGGTACGGTCCCGAAGTAGATACCAGCTGGGGATAGGTGAGAGATTCGGCTTGAAACACGGGGTTCCCGAACTCATCCATTGTGGTGGTGAGGCCCGTGATGACCAAAGTGGCGATGGTGGCCAGCCAGCTCCCAACCAGGGCGACCATCACTGGCCGAGGTGCCTGTGCCCACCACGTTCGTTGGGCCAGGGACGCCGAGCGGGGCTGGGCCTCATCGAGCGTACCGGTGGCGGGCCGAAGCAGGGTGTAGCAGCCGATCCCGATCGACACCGAGAGCAATGGTGCGAGTGCCAATGCCAGTGGTTGATTGGCGGTGTCCACGGCGGCCCATGCCAGTAGACCGATGAGGGCCGCGAGTGAGGCGCCGCAGGCGATCAGTCCGCGCGTGCCCGCAGACCTCAGGGCAGAACTCGCGCCCGGCGGGAACCTGCGAGGGCTGCGGTGGGCGCGAATTGCGGTCCACGCGACGACGGTCGCTCCTACGACGATGCTCAAGAAGAGCAACCAGACAATGCCGGCCATTGATGCCATCCTTTCGTGTGTCAATTAGGTAGTACACCAGCCCGATGGATCGTGTGTCAATAGGTTGATACACGCGGGTTTCCTTGGTGCGGGTGGTCATGGTCGGCTCACCTAGGCTCTGTATTGACCGAGCGTGCAGAGAGGTAGAGCGAACTTTGATGACCGGAGGATTGGCTGCGGTGGGCTTAATCGGGCTGGCGGCCACCGTCTGGGGCGTGCTGGCGATGGTCCGCGATGGGCGCCGAATGAGCGCCCTGGTGGTGATCGCGGGTGGCCTGGGCACTGCGGTGTTGGCCTTTGGGTTGCTGCTCGTTCGCCAGGACAACCCGTGGTTGCTGATCGTCGGTGGAGTCGGGGCGCTGATCGTCTTACTGATCGGCACCGTCATCGGCTACCCGCTGCTGGTGGTCTTCTTGCTCTGGAGCGGAATTACGGTGCTTCGCCGGGAAAGCCGTACGTTGGGCAATTCCCTGGCCCTGATCGCCGGGATCGGTCTTGTGGTGCTCCCCAGCACCCTCGACGCGCTCGCCCCGGGCGAGACGGTTCGTGACGATTTCCCCTACCTCGCCCGGTACGCCGCGCACTTCTCCCTCGTGCTGATCGTTGCCTACGTGGCCGTGGCCTTCGCGGTGTTCATTGTGGCCTCGTGGCTGTATCGGATGCGCAAGCTTCGCCTAGAACCGGAGGCGATTATCGTGCTCGGCTCGGGGCTGATCAACGGGCAGGTGCC
>JBMDWZ010000090.1:0-1673 GCA_048594865.1 Beutenbergiaceae bacterium | reverse complement strand
CGCGGTCGAGGTAGTCACGTTCGTTGACGACTTCGGCGGCAAGTTGACTCGCTCAGCGGGAAGTTGACGACCTCGGCGCGCGGGTCGGACGGAATCACGGCAGTACCGAGGCCCCGATTTCACCGGGATTGACGGCAATCTCCCACCGGTAACCGTCCGGATCGGCGAAGTACCCGGAGTAGCCACCCCAGTCCCGCTGTACCCCCAACTGAACCGGATCGGCTCCAAGCGACTTCGCGCGGGCCAGGATCTCATCGACCTGCGCCGGCTCGGCCACATTGTGCGCCAGCGTGATCGGTGGCGCACCCTCACCGGACATGATCGGCCCGACCTCTTGGACAAAATGCTCCCGATCCCAAAGGCTGAGGATCAGCAGCTCCCCGGCCCTGATCATCAGGACCTCACCGGGCACGTGCAACTCCGCGCTCCAGCCCAGCCCATCGAGGTAGAACGCTCGTGAGGCCTCCAGATCCCTGACCGCCAGCGTGATGAAACTGATGCGTTGATCCACGATGAAACCCTTCCGGCGAGCGCTAACCCCGCCCTTGAAACGTCTCGACCCGGCTTAGTGCCTCGGCCACCTGCTGTGCACCTGCCGCAAAGGACAGCCGCACGTATCGATCGCCGTGCGCCCCGTCGAAGTCCACCCCCGGAGTGATCGCCACGCCTTCGGACTCCAGCAAGTCGGCGCACCAATCCACCGACGATGCCCCGGGCGCCAAGTTCTCCCCCAGCCCCGCGTACAGGTAGAACGCCCCATCGGCCGGCGCCACCGGGCCCCACCCAAGCTCCGGCACGGAGTCCAATACCGTGGCGCGCACCTGGGCCATCTGCCCCACCCGCGCATCGGCTTCGGCGTACCCCTGCTCGCTAAACGCCGCGAGCGCCGCCACCTGCGCGGGTGCAGGCGGGCACAGCGCCACGTTCCCGGCGAGCGCATCCACGGCACCCAACAGGTCCGCGGGCAACAGGGCCCAACCCAACCGCCATCCGGTCATCCCCCAGTATTTAGAGAACGAGGAGATCACCACCGATGTCTGTGACCCCGGCCCCACATCCCAGGCGCACACGCCGCGCGCATCGGGCGCTGAGGGATCATCGGGATAGGTGATGCCGTGGTAAATCTCATCGCTGATCAGCCGCACGTCGTTCGCCGTGCACCACTGCGTCAGGGCTTCCAAGAGCGGCCGGTCGATCATCGTCCCGGTGGGATTGGCGGGTGAGGCCACGACCAACCCGGCGATCGGACCATGCCGCGAGGCGACGTCGTCGAGCACCTGAGGTGTCGGTTGGAAACCGACCTCGGGACCACAGTCGACCTCCACTACCTCACACCCCAGCGCCTGCAGGATGTTGCGGTAGGCGGGATACCCGGGTCGCGCGAGGACGACGACGTCGCCCGGGTCGAACGCGGCGAGGAACGTCAGCATGAACGCACCGGAGGATCCGGTGGTGACGGCGACCTGCTCGGGCGACACCGCCATCCCGTACCAGCGCTGGTAGTGCTCGGCGATCGCCTCGCGCACCGACCACAGGCCCAGCGCGGAGGTGTAGCCCAGGTCCTGCACCCCGGTGTGCTGCACGGCCAGGTCACGCACCGCCCGCGGCGCCCCACCGGAGGGCTCCCCCGCACACAGCGAGATCACGTCCCGCCCCGCGGCGCGCAGCGTGGC
>JBMDWZ010000009.1:0-4858 GCA_048594865.1 Beutenbergiaceae bacterium | reverse complement strand
GGATCGGTGGAGTTGAACGGGCTGCCGCCGACGAACACCCCGGAGTACTCGTCGAGGTTGATGGGCCCGATCGGTGCGGCCTCCGCGCGCACCCGCACGAGTTCCTCGGGCGCCAGCCCGCCGAAGGTGCAGAACGCGGCGCACTCGGCGTCCGCCGCTTCGTCCTCACTGCGGGTAGCAATCAGCAGGAACGGTTTCACTATGAGGTGATCCAGCTGGTGGTGATGAAGATCGACCAGAACAACGCAACGGCGTAACCCAAGATGGTCCCGCCCAGCGCAAGGCCGCGCCCAGTTCGGGCGTGGTTGGCGGTCCGCACCAGCCCGATATGACCAAAGATGATCGCCAGCACCGAGGGCAGCACCAGGATGACGCCCGCGAACGCGCACGCGATCGATGCGGCCGCGAACCCGCACGAGGGCGCCTTGGGCGTGAAGTATCCCGGGCCGGAAAACGTCACGGCCGGGTCGGGCAACGCCCGGGTGTAACGGTTGACGAAGGGGGTGGACTCGGGCAACAGCGCCCGTGGGTCGGCGGCGGGCTGGGCCTCGTGCGCCGTCTCCTGGGAAGGGCGCGAGGTGATTGGGGCGAATCCTTCAGTCGGCGCGGTCATAGTTAGCTGTCACCCTCGCCGTCGCCCTCGTCACCGCCATCGCCGTCTTCATCTCCGCCGTCGTCGATGATCACTTCGGTGCATCCGGGCAGGGGCTCCAGGACGTCGATTTCGGGGATCTCATCCACTGGTACTAACTCCTGGCTGTACCCGCTGCCGACGACCACAGTGATCGTGTCTTCGGCCCGGCTGTCGAGGCGGATCTCGGCCTCGGAGAAATGACGGGCGATGGTGTAGGCCGCGGCAACCCCGGTGGGGCCGGTAGTCACCTGCGCCACGCCCTCGTAACTGGACAGCGCATTGTCCTCATCGCCGATGCTCACACCGCGTTCGGCCAGTGCGTTAGCGGTGGTGGCCGCCAGCCCCGCGGTGTTGGTTCCGTTCATCACGTGCGCGGCGATGTCGTCCAGCGGTACCGGCTCGGCACCCTCTGGTGGGCACGGCGGTGGCACGACCGTCTCATCGGGTTCGGGGGTGTGGATCGGGATGCTCACCGGCGCCGGCAGAATCCCCACCCAGATTGCCCCGCCGGCCAATCCGAGGACCAACAAACCGGCAATCAGGGACCCAAAGATCACTGTTTGCCGCTGCTGCTGGTGCTTGCGCCTGGATTCGCGCGCCTGATGTGCGCGCCGTGCATCGATCGAACTCACCCGAGCAACCTATCCGAATTCCCTACCGTGGCGCAGTTCGCGACCCTCACCCTTCACAGCTCCAACACACGTGCGTGCAAGATATTGCGCTGTGCCAGGGCTGCGCGCAGCGCCCGGTGCAGGCCATCCTCCAGATACATCGCCCCGCGCCACTGCACCACGTGGGCGAACAGGTCGCCGTAGAAGGTGGAGTCCTCGGCCAGCAGGCTGCGCAGATCGAGCGTGGCCTTGGTAGTGATCAATTCGTCCAGACGCACCTGGCGTGGCGGAATTTCGGCCCACGCTTTGGGTGTCGTCAGACCATGGTCGGGGTAGGGGCGAACGTCACCCACGGCCTGGAAGATCATCGTTCGATGGTAGCGGCCTTCGCGCACACCGACATCGTCCCTTGGGTGGATATCGGGGTCGCCCAGGTTGTGGATGCCTGCACCGCCGCTGCGCTCTCTACTGCCATTGCCGGATCACCAGCGCCAACAGCACCCCGTACACACCGAGGCAGATGAGCAGCGCGGTGCCGTACCGGCGGCGAAGGAACTTGCGCAGCAGCATCGCAATAACAAGGACGACGACGGCGGCGCCCGCCATTCGTAGGCCGCGTCCTAAGAGAGTCCATGCGGCGAGCTCGCCAAGGTCGATGTTCAGCTGGCCCGCCAACTGGCCGTAGACCTTCACCGGGATGCCGTTCAGCGCCTGGTTGACCACACCGGCGGCGCCCTCGGACTCCAGGTGGCCGCCCGCGGTGCTGATCATCCGCTCGGTGGTCCATGGCAGCGGAACCAGCATGTCGCGGGCAGCGAGAGCCGCGTTCAGCACCACACCGCTGACCGAGCCGAGCACGATAGCCCCGGCCCACCACAGGATGCGACCGGGTACGGCCGCCGCGAACCACAGCATCGCCATCTCTGCCATCAGCGGCCAGCTGAGCGCCTCGGCCAGACCCCACAGGTAGGCGAAGCCGAGGGACCAGGGGCTGAGCACGAATCGCTCGATAGAGCGGTGCACCGGGCTTTGTGGCCCGGACTGGGCAGTGGCGCTGCGGCGCGGTAAATCGTTCGGGCTAGCGCTGGCGGCCTGGCTCATGCGAGCACCGCCGCGAGTGGCAGCACCAGCAGGAGTGAGTCCACCCGGTCCAGTAGCCCGCCGAAGCCCGGCAGCCACGAACCGGCGTCCTTCACCCCGGCTTGGCGTTTGACCATCGACTCCAGCAAGTCTCCCGCGACCCCACCGAGCGCGACGGCGATCAAAAGGCCCACCGAGATGGTCCCGAGCAAAGTGAGGATGATGAAGGCCCCAATGATGGCGCCCACCAGTCCCCCAACGGTCTTGTTCGGGCTCAGCTTGGACAACGGCCTGCGGGCCCAGGCGAATCTCTTCAGGCCCTTGCCGCCGCACCACGCGGCCACGTCCGCCGCGGCGGCGGCGAATACGATCAGGAACGCATCGGACCACAGCACCACCAGGTGGGCTAGGGACCAACAGATCCACACGGACGCGAAACCACTGAACGCGGCTCTGCGGACGCCGTCGTCGGTGTCGGCTTGCAAGATGGCGGGCAAAGCGCAAAGCAGGACGCCCAAGGGCACCAGGGCCAGTGCTGGCGGGTGGAGCCAGGCCAGCAGCGGGTAAGCGATCGCCATGGCGCTGAGCACGATCAGGTCACTGCGGCGCAAACGCACCAGGCGGCCGTACTCGCGCACCGCGATCAGCGCCAGGATCACCGCCAGGATGGCGGTCGGCCCGCGGCCGTACCAGAGCGGTAACCCGACGATCGGCATGATCATCAGCCAGGTGGTCCAGCGGCGCACGAGTTCGCGATTGCGGCTGATCGCGACCGCAATGCCGGAGACCGCCAGGGTGATGACGGTGACCCACATGAAGAACACCCCGCGCCCGGTGGTGTCGATGCTCAACGGGCCGAGCTCGATGGTCAGGCCGAGTTCGCGGTCCAGATTGAGCAGCCGCAGGTACCAGTCCAGGAGGCCGGTTTGGGCGAGCGGAATCATTCCTTCGCCGCTTTGTTTGCTGTGACCGCTGCGGTGGCGCTCAACTCACGGTGGGCGCGTGAGACCCGCAGGATTGCGGTGAGCAGCGACCCGGCGATGAGGATGATGCTGATCGGGATGATCCAGGCGGGCAACGCGGTGGCGATGACGACGGCGAGGCAGCGTTCGGTCTTGCCCAGCGGTCCGCCGTTGCGGCGGGTGGCGCTGGCGCCGGCGGCGCTGAGGGAGATGAACGTGGGCAGGGTGGCCGCTGCTGCCGCTGCCACCACCCACAGCACCTCCGGTGTCGCTAGACCACCGGCGGTGGTGGCCGCGAGCACGGCCAGGCCGGCGAACATCAGGAAGTCGCTGAGCCGATCGCCGATCTCGTTCAACACGAATCCCCATGGCCGGCTGACCCCGCGGGCGCGGGCGACGCCGCCATCAAGGTTCGCCCCGGCCAGTCGTACGGCGAGGAAGACGGCGGCGGGGATGGCCCAACCGATGGCGATCGCGAGCGCCGCGGCCAGGGCGCCGAAGATGCCGATGAAGGTGAACAGGTCCGGTGAGAGCCCGCGCTTCACCGCGCCGTCCACGAACCGGTTGAGTCGCCGGGTGTACCAAGGCTTGAGCGCGTACAACCCCCGCATGGCGCCCTCCCTGGTGTCCCGGGGCGATTCCCCGAGGTATGGCCGAGTCTAGAAGAGTGAGCCGCATCCAGGCGCTAAGCCTGTGGGTAGAACGGCCCATGTCGTACTCTTGCGCCATGCGCACTCGTACAAGCACGGCGGCGGTCTCGGCGATCGGGATCATCGGGATGATCGGGTTGATCAGCGCCTGCGCCCCGGATGAACCACCCGAGGTCGACGAGGTTATCGAGGGCGTGGGGTACTACTACGCATGCGAGAACGAGGTGCTCACCCTGCCCGATGGTCGGGTCTTCTATCCGATCCACGACGAGCCAGACTTCGATGAGTCCGAGTACAGCAACGCGCTGATTGGCGGCGGAGTCGGCCTCGTTGCACCACCCGGGCCCGGGGATGACCGGGGCACCCTGACCATCTACACCGACGGCGTCGCGCACTGGGAGTCCGACAGCGGGATCGAGGCGTGGCTGGATGACACCGAGCGCGAGTTCAACTGGGTTTGTTGATTCGCCGCCGCGCCTAGGGCAGAACGCACCATGGCTCGGTCGTAACCCAGTGCCCTACGCTCGATTCTCATGCACACTTCTGCTCCCAAGACTGGTTTCACGGCACTCGGACTGATCGGGCTAGTCGGCCTCGTCGCCGCCTGCGCACCCGACGAACCGGCCGAGGTCGATGAGGTAATCGAGGGTGTGGAGTACTACTACGCCTGCCCGGACGAGCCGCTGTCGCTGCCCGATGGTCGAGTGTTTTACCCGATCCACGATGACCCCGACTTCGATGAGTCCAAGTACAACGCCTTGATCGGCCCAGGGATCGCCACGGTTAACCCACCCGGCCCCGGGGATGACGAGGGCACCCTGACCATCTACACCGACGGCGTCGCCCATTGGGAGTCCGAGAGCGGGACAGAGGGCTGGATGGATCAGAACGAGCCCGCGGGCGTGAGCGCCTGCTGATCAG
>JBMDWZ010000089.1:0-20092 GCA_048594865.1 Beutenbergiaceae bacterium | reverse complement strand
TACACCGCCCAGCAGATCCCTCAGCCGCACGCGGTTCCACAGGGGCCGCCGAAGACCTACCACCACGGCCTGCGCCGCGATCAGGGTGGCAACTGGTGGCGCGGCATCCTGGCCCTAGTGATGCTCGCCGTAGGGTTCGTTCTGGTCCAGTTGATCCTCGGCTTGGTCATGATCGTCCAAAGCGGCGGGCTGTCCGATGTGATGGCCGGCGAGCAACCCGAACTCAGCATCACCCCGGTCTCGCTGCTCATGCTGAACCTGGGTTTGGCGGCGATGTGGCCACTGTCGATCGGGATCCAACGCCTGCTCTATGGCGTCAAAGCTGGCCCGCTGCACTCGGTGGCAGGAATGTTTCGGTGGCGGCTGTTCGTCAAACTGGCCATCGTGCTGGTGCCGATCTACCTGGTCTACACCCTCGGTTTCAGCCTTCTAGACCCCGCCGGGGCCGGCACGTTTACGGCGACCGCGGTGGCCTTCCTCATCGTCGCGCTACTAACCACACCGCTGCAGTCCGCCGGTGAAGAAGTGATGTTCCGGGGTCTGGGCCAGCGCGCCATTGGCGGCTGGTTCAGCAACGCTCGGGTGGCCCTGGTGGTGGGCACCGTGATCGCCTCCGCGCTCTTCGCTTCGGCGCACGGGTCCACCGACTGGTGGTTGAACGCCTACTACTTCATCTTTGGCGTCTCGATGGCGATCATCACCTGGCGTACCCAGGGCCTCGAAGGCGCGATCATCGCCCACGCCGCGAACAACACCTTCCTGTTCATCATCGGCGCGATTCAGGGCATGGACTTTGACGGCCTGCTGGAACGCGAAGACGGCGCGGGCGGATCCTTCATGCTCGTTCCGATGATCGTGTGCCTAGCGATCGCCGGTGTCGTGTGGTGGCGTACCTCCAATGGCCGCCTTCGCGATGAACTCAAGTTGCCCGAGCCAATCACGCCCAGCCCGTAGCGATAGGGCTGGTTACAGCCCCTGCCACTGCGGCTTGGCCGCGTAGGTCTGACGGTAGTAATCGCCCAGTTGCAGGCGCGCCGCGGCACCCTCATCGATCAGCACGCTGACATGCGGGTGGTGTTGCAGGATCGTGGCGGGCCACATGGCACTGACGGCTCCTTCCACCATCCGGTGCACTGCCTCGGCCTTGGCCCGACCCTGGGCCAGGAGCACGATGTGCTTGGCAGACATGATCGTGGCCAACCCCTGCGTCAAGCAGTGGGTAGGCACTCGCTCCACATCCCCATCGAAGAACCGGGCGTTATCCGCGCGGGTCTGAGCGGTGAGGGTCTTGATCCGGGTGCGGGAGGCCAGCGACGAGCCGGGCTCGTTAAAGGCGATGTGCCCGTCGGTGCCGATGCCGAGGAGCTGAATGTCCACCCCACCAGCATCGGTGATCGCTTGCTCATAGGAAGCGCAGGCGGCCGGGATGTCATCGGCGTTGCCGTCCGGGCCAAGCACCCGGTCGGTGGCGATGTCGATCTTGTCCACCAGCTCGCGTTGGATCACCGAGCGGTAGCGCTCGGGGTGATCGTCTGCCAACCCCACGTACTCGTCGAGCAAGAAACCGCGGGCGCGAGCAAAGCTCAAACCCTCAGCGTGTTTGCGCGCTAAGGCGTCATAGACGGCCAGCGGTGAAGATCCTGTGGCAAGGCCCAACACGGCGTCGGGCTTGGTGGTGACGAGTTCGCTGATGGCATCGGCGGCGATGTTTGCGGCATCGGCCGGGGTCTGAATGATTACCTCCATGGCCCTGAGTCTGTCAGGTTCTTACCCCAAGTCAGAATCATCGGGCGGCGATGAGGAATCCAGCCGAGCGCCGGTGACCGCCGCCACCCGGCGTTCCAGCTGCGCAACCGTCTGGCTCACCTCGATATCCGGGTGCAACACGTGCACATCCAGGGCGCTTTCCCCGATACGCACCGACAGCGACCCAGGCATCAGATTCATCAGATTGACCACCGCGATCCGGCTCGCTCGCCCGCAGATCCGCAGATCACACCGCACAAATTGAGGCTGCACCCACTCCCTTGGCCCCAGGGCCCGGCGGGCGACGTCGATCCCCCCGATCACCGAGCGCCACCCGAACCAGCCGGTCAGCCTCACCAAGGCCACCATCCGGCGCAGTGGGCGCGGCGCCGGACTCACCGGTGGCAGCACAAGCAGGCTCACCGCAACCGCCAGCGGCACCAACACGATCGCGTAGCTCCATTGGCTGGCGTCACCCTCGATCAGCATCCACCACAGTGCGGCGAACACCACAAGCCTGCGGGCGATCGCACCAGCCACCACCCAACGCCGGCTCTGCGAACCGCTCATGCCGACCACCACACCAAAACCGCCAGCACTACGAACAACCCCACCAGCATCACGCCCGCCGGCACCCAATGCTCTAGACGGCGCTCGACCTTGGCCACCGGCGCCGCCGCGGAGGGCACCCTGCCCAACCGTCGCTCCACTCCAACGCGCGCCGCGCCCAGGGCGCTGGCGGCTGCGGCCACGCTAGCGCGGGCTCCGCTGGCGAGTCGTTCCTCGGCGATGACCATGTCTCCCGGGGGCACGGTGCGCCCATCGGGGTGTCCCAACCAAGGCGGCAACATCTCCCTCCTGGACAACCACAGCCCACCGCCTGCCGCGACCGCGCCAACGCCGATCGGCCACAGGTTGGACCACCACGCGGCGGCATCAAACCAGTCCGGCGTGCTCACCGGGCTTCCGGCACCAGCGGCCCACACCACCAGGGGCACCGAGCCCAACACCAGGGCCAGCCAGGCCAGCGCACCGGTGTCCACGCGCTCTGAGGAGGTCTGGGCCTTGAGCAGCAACCAGCCCGTGCGGGCGATGAGGATGGTGGATCCCGCACCAACCAGCGCCAGCAATGTTGCTACTTCAATCCCCGCCAGCGTGGCATCGGCGGTGGCGTCCTTGGCGGCGTACTTGGCCAAATAGCCGCCGGTGAGTGGCAGTCCCGCCAGCGACACACCGGCGATCGCAAACCCTCCGGTCACCAGCCATCGGAGGTGGCCACCACCGTGCCGCTCCCAGAGCCCGACGGCGAAGAACAGTGCCGCTTTCACCGCGCCGTGATGCACGGCGTACAGCACCGCAGCAGCGATCAACCCAGTGGCCAAGTCCGGACGCAGCAACGCTAGGCCAACCAGTATCGAAAGCGCGCCCATCTGGCTGATCGAGGAGTACGCCAGCACCGCTTTGGCCTGCCCCTGCAGCACCCCCAAGCCCACAGCGGCGTAGGCGCCGATGACTCCGGTAGCAAGGAACGTCCACCCCCATCCGGTCATCGTGGTGTCCCCAAGCGGGAGCATCCTCAACCAACCGGCCAGCCCGCCGGCGATCATCGCCCCGGACAGCACCGCGCTGGCGGGGGTGGGCGCGGCCGGGTGCGCCAACGGCAGCCACACGTGCAACGGAACCGTGCCCACCTTGATCCCGAACCCGACCCACAACAGCGCCACGATGATGCTCGCGTGCTCCGACCCGGCCACTGCCTGCGGGGCATCGACAAGGTTCATCCCACCGGCGTGCACCACCAGCATGGAGGCGATCAGCACCGCCGCTTCCCCGGCGACGGCGAGCGTCAGGTAGATCCGACCGGCGCGGCGGGCGGCGGAGGTGCGGTTGTGGATCACTAGGGCGTAGCCCACCAGGCTCATGACCGTGAAGCACAGGTACAAACTCACCACATCGGCCGCAACGAACACCCCGGCGTTGGCGGCGAAGCACAGCAACAACAGGCCCGACAGCGCCGGCCCACGTTCGGGTTTGCTGCGGGCCACGATGATCAGCGCCACCGCGTACAACGCCGCGGTCATCACCAGCAACGGTCGGCCGATGCCGTCGATCTCGAAGCTCACGCCGATGAGCAGCCACGGCGCCTCGGCGCGCTCACCGTCCTCGGCGCTAAGTCCGAGCCACGCGGCAGGCAGCACCGCCAGCGGCGCCAGCCGCGTCAGCACCCGGCGGCCGCGGTGAGCTACGTCGTCGGACGCTATCCCGATCACCGCGATCGCGAGCGCCATCATTAAGGGCACCAGCGCGGCAACCATCCACAGTCCAGGTAGCAACGGTGCGCTCATGAGTAGCTCCTCAAGGCGACCAGGTCCGAGAGGGACAGTGGGGAGTAGGCCATCCCGGCCAGGATTCCGGCGGCCAGCGCCAGCACCGCGGTGATGAGGGTGGGGATGAGCAACGGAAGCGGGGCCTCGACCCCGTCGCGTTGGCGGTCCGGGTCCTCATGCCAAGTGGCTTCTTCATCGGGGGTGGTGAACCAGATCGCGTAGATGATCGGCAGGAAGTAGGCGGCGTTGAGCAATGTGGAGGCGGCGAGCACCGCCAGCACCCACGGCTGCTGCGCCTCCAGTGCACCGACGCCTAGGTACCACTTGGACACAAAGCCGGCCACCGGCGGAATCCCGATCATCCCTAGCGCGGCGACGGTGAAGCTGGCGCAGGTGATCGGCATTCGTCGGCCGATCCCGGCCAGTTGACTGACCTTGGTCAGCCCGAGCACCTCGGTGATGAGCCCCGCGCAGAAGAACAGGCAGATCTTCATCAGTCCCTGGTGCGCCAGGTGCGCGATGCCGCCGGTGGTCGCGGGCAGCGCGAACAGGCTGACGCCCAGGGTGATGTAGGAAACCTGGCTGACGGTGGAGTAGGCCAGACGGGCCTTGAGTTCGTCTTGCACCAGCGCCCGTGCCGAGCCGTACACGATGGTGATGCCCGCCAGAATCGCCAGCGGGGTGAGTACACCCAGGTTGGCGGCCACGTCCACGCCGTAGACGTCATGGATCACCCGCACGATCCCGAACACCCCGGCCTTGACCACCGCCACCGCATGCAACAGGGCGCTGACCGGGGCCGGGGCGACCATCGCGATCGGTAGCCATCCGTGTAACGGGACCAGCGCCGCTTTCACTCCCAGTCCGGCGATCAGCACCACGAAGATCCCGATCGCCACCCCGGGGCTCGCCTCGGCCAACTCGGCGACCTCACTCGCGCCGCGGGACCGGAACTCCACCGGTCCGGCCGCCGCCGTCATCCAGGCCACCCCGGCCAACAGCACGATCCCGCCGGTGAGCGTGTAGGCCAGGTAGGTGCGGGCTCCGCGCAGGGCCTTCTTGGTTCCCTGGTGGGCCACCAGCGGGTAGGTAACCAGGGTGAGCATTTCGAAGAACAGCAGGAACGTCACCAGGTTCCCCGACAGTGCGATGCCCACCGTGGCGGTCACACACAGGCTGAAGAAGCCGAAGAACCGGGATCGGTTGGCCGACTTCTCCAGGTAGCCGATGGCGTAGATCGTGGTCAGGAGCCACAGCAGCGTCGACAGCCCCACGAACAGAAGCGCCATCGGATCGGTGATGAGCACCAGGTCCACGCCGGGCAGAAGTTGCTGGCGGTACTCCAGCCGCAGTCCCCCGGCCACCGGGGAGATCAGCGCGACCACCAAGCCCACCTTGGTGATCGCCCCGGCAAGGTTGAGCACGGTGCGTAGGCGGACTTGGTTCTCCCGCAGTCGGAAGATCACCAGGCCGGGAATCAACGAGCTGGCCAGGATCGCCAGCGGGATCCAACTGAACTCGGTCATGGTTTCGGTCATGGGTTGCTCACCGCCTGCGGGATCGCCAGGTCCAGGAACTCGGCTAGCGGCGCACCGAGGAATCCGGCCAGCATCGCCGCCAGCGCCATCCCGAGTGCAACGGCGCTCATCCGCCTAGGTGTTGCCACTGCATCGGTGTTTCCCGCATGGCCGGGCTTATCGAAGGTGGAACGCACCACCTTGGCGGTGTAGGCGAAGGTGAGCAGGCCGCCGAGCAGAATCACCGGCAGCCACCACCACTGACCACCGGTCATCCCGGCCTGCAGCAGTTGCCATTTACCGACGAACCCCAGCGAGGGTGGGATCCCCGCCAACGCGACCCCCGCGATCGCGAAGGCGGCGACAGTGCCGGGAAGTCGGTTTGCGGCACCGGTCCACCCGGAGATGTCATCGGACCCGTGAGACATCATCAGCACCCCGGTGGCCATGAACATCGCGGCCTTGGCCAGCCCGTGGGACAGCGCCAGGATGATCACCCCGCTCCACGCCGCCGGAGCCGGGCCCCCTGGTCCGGAGAGGAAGGCGAACAGCAGGAACAGGTAACCGACCTGGGCCACGGTGGAGTAGGCGACGATGAGTTTGGCGCGGTCTTGGCGTAGGGCGGCGATGGTGCCCCACACCACGGCCACGCTGCCCAGGACCCCGAGCATGGTGGGCAGTCCCACCGGCGCAACCCCGTTGAACACCGTGAACCAGGTACGGATCAACAGGTACACCGAGGCCTTGATCACCAGCGCTGAGAGCAGTGGACTGACCGCGGCGGGCGCTGCGGAGTGCGCGCCGGGCAGCCAGGAGTGCAGCGGGAACAGCGCGGTCTTCAGGGCCATTCCGGCGGTCACTAACACCAGCGCGGTCGCGGCGACGACGCCCGACTGAAGTTCCTGCCCGGACGCAGCTAGGTCCAGGGTGCCGGTTTGGGAGTACACCAGCGCAATCCCGAGCAGGTAGATCAGCGATCCCAGCACCGCCACGAACAGGTAGCGCAGGCCCGGGCGCCACGCCTTGACGCCGCCGATGATGACCAGGCCGACGGCCGCGATGCCCATGAGCTCCAGGGCCACGTAGGCGTTGAACAGATCCGCGCTGACGTACACGGCGTTCAACCCGGCCCAGAGCATCAGCGCCAGCGCCCAGAACGAGTCGCCTCCGCGTACGGTGGGGCTGGCGGTGGCGTAGATGAGCACCGCTTGGGTGACCAGCGCGGTCAGCCCCAGCATTGCCGCGCTCAGTGCGTCGGCGAACAGTTCGATGCCCAGAGGCGCGGGCCAGCCAGCCAGCGCGTAAGTTATGGGCTCGGTTGCCACGGCCAGGACGACGGCGAGCACCAGTGCCGTAGTGATCGCGCCACCGGTCAGGGCTACTGCGGGGCGCCAGCGCGGGGGCAGCAACGCCAGGAGCGTGCCGGTGGCCAATGGCAGGAAGACGAGAGCGGGTAGGAGGGCGGGCATTACGTCGGCCCTCCTGAGTCTTGGGCTGTGTCCCCTGCATCCGAGCGTTCGGACTCTCGGGCTTCGTCCTGCGTCTCGGAGCGTTCGGCCTCTCGAGCTTCTTGGACCTCGGCGGCCTCGGCGGCCTCGATCTTGCGGACGATGACCAGCGCCAGCCCGGTCACAGACACCGTGATCACAATCCCGGTCAGGGCCAAGGCATGCGGCACCGCGTCCGGGTCACCGGTCTGGGTGGCCACCACCAGCAGCGTCATCAGCACCCCGCCGCTGGCGACATTGAGTGCGATGATCCGCTGGATCAGGTCGCGGCAGGTCAGCAGCCGAACTACACCGAGCACGGCCACGACGATCGCCACCACGGTGAATAGGTCCGAACGCAGCATCAGCGCTCACCACCCGCGGGTTCGCGTGCAGGTGCCGCGTCGATCCGCCGCATCGCCACCAGCAGCAACGCCAGGGTGGTTCCGATACTGAGCGTCAGCACCGCCTCCAAACCCAGGATCACCCCGCCGGCCCACTTCGGCTCCAGGGTCAACCACCCATTGCCGAGCGCGAACGTGGCCCCGGCCAAGGCAAGGAACGCCGCCAACCCCACGAACAACGCCGGCCGGGCCAGCCACCGCAGCGCCGCCGGGACCCGGAAGCCCGCCAGGTGCAGCAACAACAGCGCACCGGCCAGCACCGCACCTGCGTGAAAGGCGCCGCCGGGCCGCGTGGAACCGGCCACCAGTAGCCACCCGGTCACCAACACCAAGACCGGAACAAGCACTCGGGTGAGGGCACCGAGCGGGCCGCGATCCACGGCGCGGCCTTCCTCCCCGGACGCTTGCGCTGGCATCAGCGCCAAAGCCCCGATTGCGGCCGCGGCGAGTACCGCGACCTCTAGCAAGGTGTCATAGCTCCGAAAGTTCAGAAGCACCGCCGTCACCGGGTGCTTCACCCCGGCAGATTCCCCTTCGGCAGTAACCAGTTCGCCGATGCCGTCCGGATCGGCCCAGCGCCACACGGCGGCCAGGAGGCCGGCGCTCAGTGCCGCGCACACGGCGCCGAGCACCCCTCGGGAGGCGAGCACCCGGGAGACTCCACCGGACCGCCGTCGGCCATCGGGGTTACCGCGGAGTTCATCAGGACCTGACTGGTCGTCGTCGGCGCGCGGCCCGGTGGTGACGGCGTGGATCAGCAGCGCACCGGTGACGCCGGCACCGAGCACGGCCTCGGCGATGGCTACATCGGGTGCGTCCAGGCGCGCCCAGATCACCGAGAGCAACACCCCGAACACCAGGAACATCGCCGCCGCATGCATCCGAGGGCGCCCGAACAACGCGAATCCAGCGGCGGCCAGCAGGGCAAGCGCCAGGATCGCGTCAAAGACCGTCGCATCACCCATGGGGGCCACCGCCACCCTGCTCCTTCGCCGGGGCGGAATCGGCCGCAGGTTCGCGGTCGGCCAGCAGGTAGGAACTGGTGGCGGCCGCGAGCAGCGCCAGCAGCCAGATGAGCACCAGCTTGGCGGCCACCGCGGGTGAGGACTGCAGCGCGAGTCCCACCAGGATCAGTCCAAGGCCCAAGTTGTCGGCTTTGACCAGCGCGTGCAGCCGGCTGTTTGTGTCGGCGAACCGCAACAGGCCCACGGTCCCGGCGGCGAAAAACAGGCACCCGGCGATCACCAGAACCACGGTCAGCGCGTCAAGAATCATCGCTGGCCTCCTGCCCTGCGGCTCGGGAGTTGGCGAGCTTCAGCGCACCCACCCGGCCGGCCACCACCAGCACCGCCAAGGACACCAACGCCAGGCCCGCATCGCGCAAGGCGGGCATCTGCATGAGGTGGGCCAGCAGCGCCAACACGCCAACCGCCGTCGTCCCCATCAACAGCAGCGCCAGCATTCGGTCGTGTGGCCGAGGCCCGCGGACCACCCGGACCAGGGAGATGAGCACGTTCAGCACCAGGAATGCCGCGGCCAGCAGCAAAACAAGGTCTAGCACAAAGCACTCCGGGGGTTCAGTGAAAGCGAGCCCCCCAGCCAATTCCAGGGTACGGGCGAACTACCGGTGGTGCAGCACGAGCAATGAGCGCCGGGGCGCTGTCAGCACAAGCGCCGTTTGTGCGAGCGCACCTAGCCCGTGGGTGGAGTGTTCTTGGGCTTCAGCCGGCCGATGCCAGTGCGGGCCCGTCCGGCGAGCGCGACAGCAACACTGACCGCCACCAGACCAACGATCTGCCACGCCGTCGGCCGCTGTGACAACACGATGAACCCGATCACCGCCGCGGTCGCCGGGAGCAGGGAGTTCAGCACCGCAAAGGTGGCAGTGCCGAGGCGTTTGAGGGTGACCTGATCGAGCATGTACGGGATCACCGAGGTCAGCACACCCACCGCTATCACGATCGCGAACACGTCCACGGTGAACGCCGGCCCGGCCCACGGAGCCGCGATCGGCGCGAACAGCAGAGCCGAGACCACCGTGCCCACAGCCAGGGAGGAGATGCCGTCGCGCTGAGCCACGATCCGCCCGCCGATCACCATGTACGCGGCCCACGCCGACCCGGCCGCGAGCGCGCAGAACACGCCGAGCACCAGCAGCCACGGTGAGTCGGTTCCGCTCCAGTCCAGGCCGAAGGCGGTGATCGCGATGACGCCGAGCGCCGCCAGCACGATCGCTATTCGGTGCCGCACGCTCCTATTGCCCCAAGCGGCTACGGCCACCGGTCCAGCGAACTCGATCGCGACCGCGGCCCCTAACGGCAGGTACGCCAGGGAGATGTAGAACAGCACGTTCATCGCCATCAGCATCACGCCGAACAGGGCGCTTTGGCGCAGGGTGCGCAGCGTCCACTCCTGGCGGCGCCAGGGCTGCACCAGCACCAGCAGAACCAGGGCGGCCACCACCGAGCGCAGCCACGCCACCGTGTGCGGGGGCATCAGCGGGAACAGGCCAACGGCAATAGCAGCGCCCAGGTACTGCGAGCCTCCGGCGATCGCGAACAGCAGCGGCGCGGGGATCCGGTCGATAGCGCGGCGGGAGGCCACGGCGGCGGCGTCGGTCATGACCAGACCACCTCCGAGCTCAACGCGCAGTGATCGGAAATCGGCAGCCTACGGGCCTGCGGGCGGGTCGCACTGCCGCCGTGCACCAAGATGTGGTCGATCTGCCGGTTGGGGGCATCGGCCGGGAAGGTGTGGGCGTTCGCCCGGTCCCAGGACTTCGATGCCCGCGCCACCGCCACCGCGCCCAAGTTGAAATCTCCGGTCACAACAGCGGGCATGTTCAAGCCCTGGACCTTGGCCAACAGGGTGCGCAACTGCCAGGTGGCCACCGCAGTGATCAGCGACAGGTGCGTGGTCGCTGCCGCGAACGGGCCGTTGGGCCCCTGCAGCACCGCCACCAACGCCACCCGTGGTTCGTGGACCCACCAGCCCAGGCGGCCGCGCTGCCACATCGGCAGTTTGGACACCGAACGAGGAAGCCTGGTGGTGAACCAGGAGATCACCGGGTACCGCGAGGCCAGTGCTACGCCGTATCCGGGCCCGGAGTGGTCGCCGATGGAAGCCGCCGGCTTGCGGCTGTACCGAAGGTCGCTGCCGATCGCCGCGGCGTAGCGCCGATGCGGCAGATCGAGGGCGTCGGCGATCACCTGCAGTTGGTTGATCCGGCCGCTGCGGTGCTGGTCCTGGTCCACCTCCTGCAGGGCCAGGACATCCACCTGGACGCCGTCGTAGGCGGCGGCAAGTTCCTCCGCGTTGGTACGGCGGCCAGCTGCGGAGGTCCCGGCCTGGATATTGGACGTGAGGACCCGGGTGAAACTCATTCGGTGCGGTTCATCGGCTGGGGGTTAGTCTTCCTCGACTTCGGTGCGGCTGGGCCTAGGTCCGGTTCAGTTCTGGTCCGGACCGGTCTGCTCAGACTCCGGCGCGAAGCTCAGCGCAACGGAGTTCATGCAGTACCGGTCACCGGTGGGCGTCTGCGGCGCATCGGCGAACACGTGGCCCAGGTGCGATCCACACGCTTGGCACCGCACCTCGGTGCGCACCATCCCCAGTGAACGGTCCTCGATCAGCTCCACTGCGTCGTCGTCGCTTGGCTTGTAGAAGCTGGGCCAGCCGCAGTGCGAATCAAACTTGGTTTGGGCGCGGAATAGCTCGGCGCCGCAGCCGCGGCAGGAGTAGATGCCTTCGCGGGTCTCATCGAGCAGTTCGCCGGTGCCGGCGCGCTCGGTGCCGGCCTGGCGCAGCACCTGGTACTCCTGCGCACTCAACTCGTCGCGCCACTGCTCGTCGGTCTTGTTCACCTCATACATACCCCCATCTTCCCGCATCGGGTGCACCTTCGTCATCTGAGTGGCCACATCATCGCCGGCGTGGCCCTGTGGTTACGCAACGGCGCGAGTTGCCCGCCCACGCCCAACCCACAAAGATCTAGAGAATGACCACCAGCCCTTATCCCGGCCCACCCAGTGCCGATGATCCCTTAAGAGAGCTGCAGGCCGAGAACGCGCGGCTTCGCGAAAGGCTTGCCCAAGTCGAAAAGCGGCACGTCATTCTCGCTGGAATCATCGGGCTATTGGGAATTGCCCTGGGGTTACTGTTGCCGTTGCTGCGCCCCACCGAAGGCGAAGACTCATTGTGGCCGCTGCAGGCGATCACCCTGCTTCCGGCCGCTGGTGGTGGGCCGTTTCGGGACGAGGCAACGATCGCCGGGATTGCCGTGGGCATGTACGTCGGGGCGATCGTGCTGGCGTTCATCTTCCTCTTCGCCCTGCTGGTGAGCCCCTCGGCGCGCAAGGCGACCTTGTCCTTGGTGTTCTCCATCATTCTGCTGCTCGGGTGCGCCGGCGCCGCCATGCTGGCGCTGGCCCTGTCCGGCCAATGGGACGGACGCGTGAGCGCCTTCTCACCCTCCGCTCTGGCCGCGGCGATCGGCGCAGTTTTCGCGATCATCGTGGCCAGGATTCACCCGGCACGTAAGCGAACCTGAGACGCGTGTGCCGCATCGCAACCTCAGGTCCGCCCGCGGCAGGCAGAATGGGCATTGGCCCACATCCACTCCCCGAAAAGGAGCCCTGCCGCCCATGCGCGTGCTCATCACCAACGACGACGGAATCGACTCTCCCGGCCTGACCATCCTTGCGAACGTGGCGGCCCGGGCCGGCCATGAGGTGATCGTCGCCGCACCGAACCGGCAGTACTCCGGATACTCCTCGGCCCTGACCGCAGACGACACCGAGAACAAAGCCGGTTACCCCGAGGGCGTCCAGGAAAACAACGGACTGCTCACCTCTCCCGGTTCCCCTCCCGGAGTGGACGACGGCGTGGAGTCCATCGCGGTCCACGCAAGTCCCGCACTCATCGCCTATGCGGCGGGTTTAGGTGCCTTCGGCGCCCGACCCGACCTGGTGCTCTCCGGAATCAATTACGGACCAAACATTGGTCCCGCCGTCGTCCATTCCGGAACGGTTGGTGCGGCGATGTCCGCCGCTGCACAGGGAATCCCGGCGTTGGCCGCGTCGATCTCCACCTTCCGGCCCGATAAATGGGACACCGCCAATCCGGTGATCGAGCAGTGCCTGGCGTGGCTCACCAAGCACCCGCACGATGGCCGGGTGCTGAACGTCAACATTCCCGACGTGCCGCTAGCTGAGTTGCGCGGTTTGAAAGAGGTAGACCTGGCGACCTTCGGCACCACCCCGGACACCGTGGATGACCGGGTGAAGCACTTCCTGTTCGGGCACCTGCACCAGGGCCTACACGTGGAGTTCCCCGATGGCACCGACGCCCACGAGCTGCGCGAAGGCTGGGCCACGGTCTCGCTGCTCAAGACCTTCCACCACGAGCCGCATGAGGCCGTGCTGCCGGAATTCATCGGCGCACCCACTCCCAGCGCAAGCACCCCAGGAGGTACCGAATCATGACGTGGTTAGTGACGGGCGGGGCCGGGTACATCGGGTCCCACGTAGTGCGCGCGTTCGCCACCCAAGGCATCGAAGCCGTGGTGCTCGACGACATCTCCAGCGGGCACACCTCCTTCGTTCCCGACGATGTGCCGTTCGTGCGGGCCTCGATCCTGGACACCGACGCCGTGCGGACCACTTTGGAGCAGTTCGGAGTCACCGGTGTAGTGCACGTGGCCGGGTTCAAGTACGCCGGGGTGTCGGTCCAGCGGCCGCTGCACACCTACTCCCAGAACGTCACCGGCACGGTCTCGGTGCTGGAAGCGATGGCCGATACCGGTGTGAACAAGATCGTGTTCTCCTCTTCGGCCTCGGTCTACGGCACGCCCGATGTGGAGCGGGTGACCGAGTCCACGGCCACCGGACCAGAGTCGCCCTACGGCGAATCCAAACTCATCGGCGAGTGGCTGCTGGCCGATCAGGCCAAGGCAGCGGGGCTGGCGCATACCTCGCTTCGGTACTTCAACGTGGTGGGCTCGGCGAGCCCGGAGCTTCCCGACACGTCGCCGCACAATCTGTTCCCGCTGGTGTTCACCGCGCTGAGCGAGGGCCGCACGCCGCGGATCAACGGTGTGGACTACCCCACGCCCGATGGCACCTGCATCCGCGATTACGTGCACGTGGCGGATCTGGCGCACTCCCACGTGGCCGCCGCTTCGGCGCTGGCTGCCGGCACCCCGCTGGCTCCGGCGTACAACCTGGGCAGCGGCGATGGTGTGTCGGTGCGAGAGATCATGACCGCCATGGCCGCTGGCACCGGGATCGACTTTGAGCCCGAGATCGCCGAGCGCCGGCCCGGGGATCCCGCGCGGATCGTGGCCGATGGTGCTGCCGCCGCCCGCGACCTGGACTGGCAGATGCGGCACAGCCTGGATCAGATGGTGACCAGCGGCTGGGAGGCCCACCGGGCCTTTTCCGGCTGATGGCCCGCGGTCTCCGTCCCGATTGAATCGACCCAGGGTGATCTAGTTGCGGCGAAACCCTCGTTTCATCGCAACTAGATCACCTTCGATTGGGCGAGGGCTCGCCTCACAGCCATCGGAATCGCTGACCGATGGCCGAGGTCTTGTCCGGTAAACCGGAGCAGCGTCACCTTCGCCTCGACCAACAGCCGGTTCTGCCGCTCACGGTCAGCAAACACCGCCTCCGGGCTGGAGTGCACATCGCGGCCGTCCATCTCCACAACCACCCATCCGCCGTCGTCCCTGCGCCAGCCCATATCGCCGCGGGCCAAGAATTCGCCGTTGCTAGCGCGCAACATCACCTGAAGTTCATCGGGTGGCAGGCCCTCGTCGATGCACCGCAGCCGAGCCCACGTCTCCAGGGGTGATTCGGCTCGCCCATCCACCAACGACCACAACGGACGCAGGCGGGCACTCCCGCGGCGGCCTGCCATGGCAGCTTCGAGCGCAGCAAGGTCACCCATGTGGATCCGTCCAGCGTTGATCGCCGAATCGAGCACGCTGACCGCTTGATCTCGGCTGAGGCCCGGCAATGCGTGGATGAGAGCTGTGCGCACGTCACTGATTCCCCAACGGCCGGCCCTCGCACCGATTTCAACCTTTCGATAGCGGCGCACTCGCACTCCCGGTGGTCCCGGCAACGATCGCCCGTGCGCCATTGCTACCTCCGGCTCCAGCACCTGGGGCAAGCCGGCCACTCCATACAAAGCCAAGGCGCAGGCGCCCACGGAGATCGCCTCAGTCCCAAGTGCGAGCAGGCCCGTCCAGGCTGCACGTTTGCGCGCTTGGTCATACGTTCTGGGTTGCTGGGGAGCAATGTCAAAGACGCCGCGGACCACTCTCGACCAGACCGCATGTTGGATCAGTGAGGCGCGTTTGCCGGCACCAATCCCCGACGAGTCAGACTGGGCTGCAGAGATCAGCAACGCCTGCCGCTTTGCCAACTCCTTGGCCGGTTCCGGTGTCCTTGGCGTACGCACACCTCAGCACATCGCGGATGGTCACCTGGGGCATCCGACCGATGCCCCGATGTGGAGGCACGCGTGAGCGATGCACCCCCTGTGGATATTCGCTAGACCGGTGCACGGCGGGGCCCCACGGGCGGCGAAGGTGAAGTTGTTGCGATGAAACCGGCCTTTCATCGCAACGGGACCACCTTGAGTCGATTCACCCCGCTGGGGAGCGCGGTGGTCAGCCCCAGCCCAGCTCATGCAGGCGCTCGTCATCGATGCCGAAGTGGTGGGCAATTTCATGCACCACGGTCACCGCAACCTCCTCGATCACGGTCTCGGTGGAGTCACACAGCCGCAGCGTCGGGTTACGGAAGATGGTGATCCGATCCGGCAGCGACCCGGCGTCCCACCAGCCGTCGCGCTCGGTCAGCGGCACGCCCTCGTACAAGCCCAGCAGGTCCGGCTCCCCCACCTCGGTCGGCGGTTCATCCTCGACCAGCACCACGACGTTATCCATCAGGTCGGCCAGCTCCGGCGGGATGAGGTCCAGGGCCTGGGATACCGCGTCCTCGAACTCTTCGCGTGGCATAGAGATCATCTCTCCATCATCGCCCCTGCTCAGGGTGGTGCAGCCCACACGTAGCCGTTTTGCTCCGAGCGCCTTAAGTACCGTATGCTTCACGAGGTCTTGGAGCGCTGAAGAGCGTTACCGGGGCGTCCGAAGTAACAAGATGGGCCCCCATCGTCTAGCGGCCTAGGACCCCGCCCTTTCACGGCGGTAACACGGGTTCGAATCCCGTTGGGGGTACGAGAACAAAATACATGTAACATCCTCACCTGAGGCCCCGTAGCTCAGTTGGTTAGAGCGCCGCCCTGTCACGGCGGAGGCCGCCGGTTCAAGTCCGGTCGGGGTCGCGAGACACATCGCCCGGTCCAAGCGACCGGGCTTTTGTCTAAGGGCTCTGTAGCTCAGTTGGTAGAGCGTTCGACTGAAAATCGAAAGGTCACGGGATCGACGCCCGTCGGAGCCACCACCACTAAAAGTCAAAAGCGACAAACCCCCGGTCACTGCGGCCGGGGGTTTCGCATTTGCAGCCTCCGCCGCGCCTATCTCAGCCCGTGCTCGCCCGAGCTTGGCACCACTCCTGCCACAACGCCCGGGCAGTGACCTCATCACGCCCAGCGATCACCGCACCACCCAGTGGGTGCGGGTTCGCACGGCCACTGGCATCCAGGACCACCCCTCCGGCCTCCAGCACCACGAGCACCGCAGCGGCGTGGTCGATCGGGCTGTAGTCGTGGATGATCGCAGCCACTCCGCGCCCCAGAGCGACCCCCGCAAGCGTCGCGGTACCGGACCCCGGGATCCGGACAGTGCAGTGCCGCTTGGCCAGCCGATCGAGCAGTTCATGCATTCCCGGCCACGCCACGGCACCGGCGAGTTCTGTGGTGACGATGAAGCCGGCAAGTGGATCGTGGCTCGCGCCGTGCGCCATCGGTGGCACCCGTACCGGTGCACCTTCACGCCAAACCCCATGTCCCTGCGCAGCGATGATCGGTGCGGGTCCAACAGGATCGAGCACGGCAGCTACAACAGGACGCCCATGATCAACCAACGCCAGCGAAAAACTGGTCCACGGCACCCCATTTGCCAGGTTCGCAGTGCCGTCGATCGGGTCCACGTACCAGCACGTCTCACTATCGACGCCGCCGTACTCCTCGCCCACCACGGCGTGCTCTGGGAATTGCGCCGCGAGTACGTCACGAACTCTGCGTTCGATCGAGCGATCGATTTCTGTGACGTGGTCGGCCGGACCACTCTTGGTACTCACCGCTCCTGCGCCCTCGTGGCGAGCCGTACCCGTCACATCTGCAGCGTGCTCCGCTAGCGCATGGGCGATGGCCAACTCCCGGGTCCACGGTTCAAAGGCATGGGTAAAAGCGTCGCCATCTGAGCCGCTCAGCACCCGTTGGGCGGCCGTGACGGCATTGGTCGTGATTGAATCCACGCCCAGGCTTGCCAGATGCGCAACTTGGGCGTCGTCGTCGACGGTCCAGGCCGCGACTCGCGGCCCCAGGGCATGCACAGCCCGCACGAGTTCCGGGCTCACCAGGAGGTGGTTGAGGTTGACCACGGCGGGTTGCAGGGCTGCTAGATCCAACGCTCGTGGTGCTTCAGTGGTGTACCACGGCATCCAAATCTCAGCCTCAGGCAAGACGTCTCGAACGACTGCCATCGCCTCGGGGTGCCCGCACCAAGCAATGTGGCCCGGCGTGCCATTCACGTCCGTCAAGTACTGCCCGACAACGGCAGCTGCTGGTTCGGCGGATTGGGCACCATCGAGGTCGATCAGCAGGCCAACCCCGGCAACGGCGACGGCTTGCAAGGCTTCCCTTAGGAGCGGGATCCGGCGATCGCCGCCGCCGAGTTCGCGAATCTCGGCGAGACTGACGTCGCCCACCGCCCGACGATCCCCCCAGAGCCGCTCCAACGTCGAGTCGTGCAATAGCACCACGGCGCCGTCCTGGCTGACCTGAACGTCCACCTCCACCATCCACGCCCCGGCCGCAGCGGCAGCCTCGATAGCTGTCAGGGTGTTCTCTCGCACGCCGGCGACCTCATTGTGGACCCCGCGATGAGCGACGAGTTGTGGCTTCATGTGGGCACCGGAGCATTCCGGTCGAACTGCCCCTCGGAAATCCACAGGTTCCGATCTGCCTGCATCCCAACCTCATCTCTCACAACACTCGCTTGTTCGACTTACAGGACCGTAGCGCGATCACCGGCTCCCGGAGCCTGGAAGACTGGGCCGGTGCCCGATCCCACTGACCAATTGGTTGTCCCCCTCGCGCTAATCGCAGCGGGCCTCGCCCTGCTCACCTACGCCCTGTGGGCCCGCTCGGGCCGCTCTGGCGCAGCGCGCCACTGGTTGCCGGAGTTCCCCGGCGAGAACTGGCAGACCGAGCGGATCGTCACCCTGCTCGCGCCCGCCTGCGGGCTGCTGCTGATCTGCATCAGCCTGATCGCGCTACCGATCCAGCCGGAGGGCATCCGGGTGGCGGCACTGATAGCCGCTGCGCCGCTGAGCCTCCTGGTGATCTATGGCATGCTGCCCGTCATTCCGATCCACCTCAGGCTGTACCCCCGGTGGGCCCGTGAGCCCGTCGCGCGCCGCCGGGCCTACTTGGCGGATCAGAAACGACAACGCCGGGCCAGCAAGTAACGCCGGCTAGCCGAGAGGAGACCCCCATGTCCGACGACGTATCTCACCAGGCCGCCGAAGTGGCCCCCGGTGTGCTGGTCACCACGAGCGCGATCATGGCCACCAACTCCACCGTGCTGTTCGGCGAGGGCCAGGCGCTGCTCATCGACCCGGCGTGGCTGCCCAGCGAACTAGACGCCCTGGCGGCCAGCCTGCGCGCAGCGCAGCTGCAGGTGATCGGCGGCTTCGCCACCCACGCCCACCATGACCACCTGCTGTGGCATGAGGGCTTCGGTGATGGCCCACGCTGGGCCTCGGCGGTCACCGCGCAGCTCTGCACCACCGAACGCGAGGCGCTGCTGACCAACCTGGGCGCTCAGTTCCCGCGCGACTTGGCCGACCTCATGGGCCGCGTCACCGCCGTCGAACATTCCATCCCCGCCGCCAGCATTCCCCGCGGCCATGAGATCGAATTGATCATCCACAACGGGCACGCGCCCGGGCACACCGCACTGTGGCTGCCGCGCACCCGCACCCTGATCGCCGGTGACATGCTCAGCGATACCGAACTGCCACTGCCGTTCGGGCCCGACGACGTCGATTCCTACCTACACGCGTTGGAGGTCCTGCAGCCTTACGCCGAGCAGGCCGAGCTCGTGATCCCCGGGCACGGGCATCTCGGCAACGATGCCGTGGCGCGCGTGCACGCCGACCGGAGCTACCTCACCGACGTCGCTACCACCGGGGATTCGGCTGACCCGCGCCAGCACAATGAGGACATGGGCGAGGCGCACGCCCGCATCCGGGAGCTCCTCGCCCGCTGAGTTGTCGGCGCCAGTGGCGCGCGTGTGGCTGATTTCACCATCGGCCCGGTCCTCGCTAGCACCACTACCGCCGCTACGACTAGGTCACAGGACGATAACGGCACCACGGCGCGCAAAGGTCCGGCCGTGAGCCACGAGGGCCAGCACCCTGCGCTGAGCTACCGGCGCGGCCATCCGGCCGTGAGCCGAAGCACGGCCAGGCCTACGCCAAAACCGCGTGTTAGCGTGCGAGAAATCGGAGAGGAAGCGAACTTTTGTCGAGGAAACTGCTGACCAGCCTGGCGCTAGCCGGAAGTTTGGTGGTCGTGGCCGCCTGTAGTGATAGCCCAGATGACACCGAGGGGCAGGAGCAGACCCCGCCCGAAGACGGTGGAATGCTGCCTGGCGAGGACGGCGAGATGCCCGAACTCCCCGAGCCCGACGTGGAGGACATCCCCGACGTGGTCGCGAGCGTCAACGACGCCGAGATCAGTGGCGATGAGTTCACAGTCGCCTACCAGGCGCAATTCGACCAGATGGCGATGCAGGCCCAGATGACGGGCGAGGAAGTCGACCAAGACGCACTCAAGGCTCAGACCTTGGAGACCATGGTCGGCACCGAGTTGATCATTCAGGACGCTGATGACCGTGGGCACGAGGCCACCGATGAGGAGGTCGAGCAGTTGCTGCAGGATGCCGCCACCTCAAACGGGATGGAATCCACCGATGAGCTGATCGCCGCCTTTGAAGAGCAGGGCATGTCCGAAGACGAGCTCCGCCAGGACGCCAACTCTCAGGTGCTGATCAACAAGGTCGTCGATGACCTCGAAGTCCCTGAGCCGACCGACGACGAGATCGAGGCGCTGTACGAGCAGTACTCAGAGCAGCAGCCCCCGGTCGAGGGCGCCGAGGACACCGAGCCGCCGCCGCTGGAAGAAATGCGCGACCAGTTGGAGCAGGAGATCACTTCCCAGAACCAGAACCAGGCGCTGGGCACCCACGTTGAGGAGCTCCGCGAGGACGCCAACGTGGAACTGTTTATCTGACGCACCCGCGGCATCCGCGAACGCGGGGGTATGTACCACTGACCTGCATCGAACGGCCAGACCCCCCCGGGAGCGGGCCCCGAACATAACCCCCCCCCACCACCACCACCGCAAACGACCAC
>JBMDWZ010000088.1:0-2578 GCA_048594865.1 Beutenbergiaceae bacterium | reverse complement strand
CATCGCCCGCGCGCTGGCCCTCACCCCCAAGCTGCTGGTCCTGGACGAACCCGTCTCGGCCCTCGACGTCTCCGTCCAGGCCAGCGTGCTGGAACTGCTGACGGACCTGCGCGCCGAGTTCGGGCTCAGCTACCTGTTCATCTCCCACGACCTGGCGGTGGTCCGCCAGATCTGCGACCGGGTCGCGGTGATGCGCGAGGGCAGCATCGTGGAATCCGGCCCGGTCACCCAGGTCTTCGACCACCCCGAGCACCCGTACACCCAGGACCTCCTCTCCGCCATCCCGGGCCGCCGGGCCCGCGAACCGCTCGCGGGGTGAGCACGGTGGATCGCGGCGTCGGTACTCGTCGATGGTGAACCGCCCCCGCGTCGTCGGCAACCTGAAGTGGAGGGCGAGGTCTCAGGGCAGGTAGACGCGCTGCCATTCGGTCGTGGACATCGATTGCGCTGCGTCAGCAAGCTCGATGGCGGATTGCGTGATCAGCTTCTTCCGGGTGCTGTCGACCCATTCCTGGGCGGGCTGGTATCCCTGGGCAAGGTATTCGAGGCCCTGGATCATGCATTCCAGCTTGTCGGCGTCGCGAGCGACCTTCGCCTCGGTCGTCTCCGCTGCTTCGTACTCGTCGACCACGGCCTGAAACCCCTTGGCCACGGCAGGGTGCGCCTGTGAAAGCTGGTCTCGCGTGACGTCGGAATTCGAGGCGGCGGTGACGTAGCGCCGACCGATCCAGGGGATGTCCCCCACGCGTGTCTCCTGAGTGTCGTGCAGAGTGCACAACAGTGCGACGCGGGCGGCGTCCGCGCCCTCCATGTAGGCGAGAGCGGCGCCGATCAGGGCCACCCGGAAGCTGTGCTCGGCGATCGTCTCGGGATCTTTGACGCCGGCAATCCACCATCCCGAGCGTTTGGCCCGCTTCAACATGCCCATTTCGAAGAGGAAATGCACAGTGCCCTGCGTCTGGTCCGTCATGACTCTCCTCTACCGGCGATACAGCCTCACACCGTAATGCATCTGATCAAGCTCTTTCCGGGTAGTTGCGGGCAACTCTGCACAGTCGAGAAGAAGTTCGGCCCGATCTCCCACGGCCTTGCCGAGGGTGGGGTCGCTCAGCAGCCACGGATGCGCGAGCGTGAGTGACCATACGGACCGCACGTTCAGCGCAAGGCATCCCAGCCCCGGGGACAGTCGGTCCATCAGTGCACGCAGAAGCGCGCTCGGGTCCCACGTAGTCGCCGAGTCAGCCATGAATTCATCGCCGGAGCGGGGGAGACGGTCCACGCCCAGCCAGTGTGCCCAGTAGGCGAGGTTCGCCGCCGATCCGGTGTCGGACGCAAGGCCGTCACGGATGAACCGGTCGAGGAGATCCATCTGTCCGTGCCTGGTTACCGATGTAGCCACCGAGCGGGCGGTGACCCAGGACGGCGACCACTCTGTGTGATCCTTCACCAGGGGGTATGTCGACATGCTGCCAATCCACGCCCGCGTGTCCCCGGCCATGTCGTAACTGCTGAGATAGAGACACTGCCGGGCCAACAGCGCCCCTGCATCGCCCGCGGCTCCGGCTCGTTCTGCCGCGCTCCGAACGCTGGCGAAGAACGCCCGTTGTGCGTCGGGAGCGAGCAACGGAGCGTTGGGGACGGGCCCACTACGCCGGGCCGGCCACTGCGGCAGGGCGGCAGGAGTCTGGCCGTTGAGTGCCCACGCGATCATGTGTGTGACGTTTCGGGTGATCACCCATTGGGAGAGTGGGTGGGTCCGGACATCGTCACCCCCGGCGGTGAGGGCATGACTGATGATCGAGTCCGCCTGCATGGCGGTGTCGAGGAGTGCAACCGTCGTGGGATCGGCACCCATGGCCACGAGCCGACGGATGATTGCTGCCAGTGACCCAGCCGACATAGCGGCGAGCGGGCGGCGTCCCGATTCCCAGGATTGCATGGTGGTGATGTCGACACCACAGCGCTCCGCGAACCGCTGCTGAGTCTGCCCCGTCTGTTCACGGCAGATCTTGAGTACATAGCCGGAAACCTGACCGGTGGTCATGGTCGGCGGACGCCGTGCACCCATCGCGCATCTCTCCCTGAACGCCACTTGTACTCGGGGTCAGTTCTCATTCACACAACGTAAGAATACGGTCATTCATGGCTCACCCGCGAAGGGGTGCCACACCTGGTTGGCCAGGTTCGCCCCTCTGCGTGGAGGTAGTCATGACAAACACCGTGCGGGCCATGTACGCCCAGAGCGTGTACGGGCAGTCGTTAGTGGCCGATGGCCGGCACATCGAGTGGTGGCGGCGGGAGGCGGCCGAAGTGGTGGGGAGAGGGGGTGGGTCGGCTTCGGCGGTGGAGTTGGTGCGGCTGGGGGTGAGTGAGCTGCTGTCGAATGTGATCCGGCATGTGGCGGAGCGCCGTTGCTATCTGCGGATCGTGCGGATCGGTGGCGAGGTGACGGTGCAGGTCTTCGACCGTTCACGGCAGCTCCCGGTCATCGGTGACGCGCCCGACTGGGACGCGGAATCGGGGAGAGGGCTGTGGATGCTGCGGGAGATGGCCACCCGGTTCGGCTGTGAACACACCT
>JBMDWZ010000087.1:0-2476 GCA_048594865.1 Beutenbergiaceae bacterium | reverse complement strand
CTCGGATTGCCCTATACCGGTGCAGGCGAGGTCTCCTCAGCCGCCGGTGCGGCAAAGTCATGAGCGCTCCAATGATCGAAACCGAACGAGTTACGGCCGATCTGGTGGTCGTGGGTGGTGGGCTCGCTGGTCTCAACGCTGCCATCGCCGCGGCCAGGCAGGGTGCCGAGGTAGTCCTGGTCCAGAACCGATCTGTGCTGGGCGGTAACTCCTCGAGCGAGGTGAGGGTTTGGGTCTGCGGCGCCACTGCCCACGGGGTTCAGCACTTTGCGCGAGAGACCGGAATCATGGGTGAGCTGTTTGTGGAGAACCAGTTCACCAACCCGGAGGGCAATCCCTACTACTGGGACCTCGTGCTCCTGGAGGCAGTACGAGCCGAGCCGCGCCTGCGGCTGTTCCTCAACACCGAGGTGAGTGGCGTCGATGCCTCCCCGGCGCACCCCGACGAATCGGAAGAGGGGTATGAACGGCGGATCAACTCCGTCACTGGTTGGCAGATGGGTTCTGAGCGGCGTTACGAGTTCTCGGCCGAAGCCTTCGTCGACGCCACCGGCGATGGCCTGATCGGGTATCTCGCCGGTGCGATGCACCGTACGGGCAGGGAGGCGAGGGCGGAACTCGATGAGAGTTGGGCACCCGAGGAGCCCGATGCGGAGACTCTGGGCTCGACCATCCTCTTTTACACGAAGGATTCCGGACATCCCTCATCGTTCGTTGCGCCAGCCTTCGCACGCGACATATCTCAAACCTCCATTCCGGACCTACGCGGCATACGAGTCGATGCGAACGGTTGCGACTACTGGTGGATCGAGTGGGGCGGTGACCGGGACGTGGTGGCCCACAACGAGGAGATCCGCGAGGAGCTCCAGGCAGCCGTCTACGGGATCTGGGACTACATCAAGAATTCCGGGCAGTTCGATGCGGAGAACCTCACGCTGGAGTGGATCGGTTCGGTCCCGGGCAAGCGGGAGTATCGCCGATTCGTAGGCGACCACCTGCTGACCCAGCACGACGTCTTGGATCAGACTCTGTTCGCCGACAGGGTGGCCCACGGTGGCTGGTCCATCGACCTGCACCCACCGGGAGGGATGTACTCCAAAGAGCGCGGTTCCCGGCACTGGCATCCGGACGGGAATTACCACATCCCGCTACGTAGCCTGTACTCGGTGAACGTCGCCAACATGTGGATGGCTGGTCGCAACATTTCAGCCTCCCATGTGGCCTTCGGAACCACCCGGGTGATGGCGACCTGCGCCGTCGTCGGCGAAGCTGCGGGCACCGCAGCAGCGGTGGCCGTGCGTGAAGGGTCGACTCCACGGGCACTGGCATCCGGACGACTCCAGCCGGTGCACCAGGCCATGGTCCGTGCCGATGCCTCGCTCCTTGGTGTGGAGCATCGTGACCCCGCTGATCATGCGCTCGCGGCCCACGTATCAGCATCCTCTACGCAGACAATCGTCGGATGCCACGAGCCGGACTCGACGTGGCCCCTGACCAGTAGCTTGGGCCTCGTTATCCCCGTAGACCCGGCGATCTCCGAGCTCGCGATCCTCATCGACGCCGCCGCCGATACAGATTTGGCCGTAGAACTGCACGATCCGGTGTTGGGCCAAAACTATGTCCCGCGTGAATTCATTCGCTCTAGCCGTACTCCCGTTCAGCGCGGGGAGCGGCAGTGGATCACCGTGGATCTGCCGTGGGAGCCGGCCACCGCGCGCAACGCCTTCGTGGTACTTGAGGCCAACGAAGCTATCCGGATCCATACCGCGCAGACAGCCGCCCCCGGGATTCTGGCATTCACCTATCGGGAGCCTGCGCCGGACGAGCAGTTCACCGAACAGTGGCGGCACTGGAAGCAAGTGCTGCAACGGAGCGGACCCTGCATTTCGGTGCAACCATCGGGTGCCTATGCGCCACGAAAGGCGGTGGGCGGTTATGCACGGCCGTTCGGCGGGCCACAGATGTGGGTCTCGGAGCCGTTGGCGCGCGACCCTGCACCCACTTTGGAGCTGTCTTGGCCAGACTCAGTCACGATCGGTGAGATCACCGTGATTTTCGACGACGACCTCGACGAGGATCTCATCAACCTCCATCATCACCGCACCCCCTTTAGGGTCCTACCCACGCTGGTTCGGGACTACCGACTGGATGCGAACGTCGATGGCGAATGGCGTGAGGTGGTTGAAGTGACCCACAATCGCCGCCGACACCGCAGGCACCCGCTTCCCGCGCCGATCACCGTCCAGGGCCTGCGACTCGTGGTGACCGCGACGAATGGTGACTCGGCCGCTCGAGTGGTGTCGCTCCGGGCCTGGGCAGCGGAGAACGTCGAGTAGGCCGAAACGTCCGACGTTATTACTCTGCGGAAGGCTTGACCGCCAGCACCGGAACGGTGGCCTGCAGCAGGATTTGTTGGGCGTTACTGCCGAGCAGAAACTTGCCGACAGCGCTGCGGTGTCGCAGCCCGATCACCAAT
>JBMDWZ010000086.1:0-33562 GCA_048594865.1 Beutenbergiaceae bacterium | reverse complement strand
AAGGGTGTGCGACTGTCACACGCCAGCCACTCCTGGGTGATCGACCAACTTGCGGTGCCGTGTGCGCCGGGCGCCGAACGGATTTTGATCAGTGCCCCGCTGTTCCACATGAACGCGCTCAGCAATTCCCAGCGCGGGTTGTATGCCGGAGCCCAGCTGTTCTTCCTGCCACGCTTTGAGGCCTCGGCCTATCTCACGGTCATCAACGATCAACGCATCACCCGGCTCAGTGGGGTGGCGCCGATGTTCGAGCTGCTGCTGCGCAAACCGCAGGAGATCGCCGCGGCCGACCTCACCAGCGTCTCTGCCATCTACCTGGGCTCGGCGCCGGCGACCTGGGATCTCATCGCACGCCTGGAAGAGACCTTCGCAAACGCCGACGTTCGCCACGGGTTCGGCACCACCGAATCGGGGCCGGTGGCCTTCGCGCCGCACCCCGAGGGTCTACCGACCCCTGCCGGCTCGGTGGGGGTGCCGCACCCGGCCGTGGACGTGCGGCTGGTCGATGCTCACGGCCGGGCCACCGAAGGTACCGGTGTGTTGGAACTGCGGAGTCCGGCGCTGATGAGCGGATACCACTACCGCCCGGACCTGGTGCCCCCGGTCACCTACGACGGCTACCACCACACCAAGGACCTGTTCTTCGTCGATGAGGACGGCTTCTACTTCTTCGCCGGACGCGAGGATGACATGTTCGCCTCCGGGGGAGAGAACGTCTACCCCAGGCCGGTGGAGCAGGCCCTGGAGTCTCATCCGGCTATCCAGGAGGCCGTGGTGGTTCCGGTGCCCGATCCGATCAAGGCCCACAAACCGGTGGCCTTTGTGGTGCTGCGCCCGGGGGAGAGTGTGAGTGAGGAGGAGGCCAAGGCCCACGCCCTGAAGCACTTGGAGCCCTACGCCCACCCGCGCCGGGTGTGGTTCCTGGATGCCATGCCGCTCACCGGTGCAAACAAAGCCGACCGGGCGGCGCTGACGGCGCTCGCGGTGCAACGCACTGCCTCCTAAGGTCACACTCCCACGTCGAATCCCGCTCCAGCCGTGTCACACGATCGCGGCCACACCGATCCCGGCATGGATGGCCAACTCGGGTGCGCAATGCGCCAGATAGGCCATCCACACCGATCCGGTGCGCGCCCGAACCCAACAGAAGAAGGCGCCCAGCACGCCGGTCATGATGATCTGGTCCGGGGCAAAGACCAAGCCATCTTGGGTGATGAGCAGGCCGTGGATCAGACCGAATCCCAGGCTCGTGATGATCAGCCCCCAGCCCACGCGTGCGCCGAAGAGTCGCCATCTGGCACCGAGCGCCCGATCCAGGATCGCCAGCAGCAGCCCGCGCCACAGCAACTCTTCAACGAGATTGGCGTGGCCGGCGTCGAAGAGCAAGCGCTCGACCGTCCCCGAGTGCGCGAAACTGTCATCACCAAGTCCAAGGGCAACAACCACCAGCGCGCACTGCGCAACGAACACCACGGCGATCGCCAGAAGTGCCGGCCGTAGGCTCCCAGCGACGGGTCGAGCGATGCCTACCTGGCGGCGCTCGTCCCGGGTGAGAAGGGCCAGCAGAACTCCGAGCCAGATGAGCTCGAAGGTCTTGCCTTGCCAGTTCCACCCCTGATTCGCAAACACCCCGGCTGGTGGCATCGCGTGGACGAAAAAACTGATGAGCACCAGTGCTGCGGCGATCAGCATGTCCCGACGGCTCACCGCCCGGCGCCAGGCGAGTGCCGCCGTCAAGCACCCGAGGATGGCGATCGTCATCCCACCAGATGCCAGTGCGGGCACTGTGGCAGCGAAGAACTCCTCGGTGCCCGATTCCCACCACCCCCACAAGGCCATCACCGCCAACACCGCTGAGACTGGGGCGATCCATCGGCGGGACCCCATCACCGGGCCGCGGGGCGTCGTCACACCAGGAGCGTATCGGCCCGGCTTCCCAAGTCGCCGGCAACGGCGTAAGATGGTTGAAACTACAACTACTTGAGGTGATGGCCATGACAACCACTAGCGATGCACGCCGAACGAGTGACGTCGTCGTCGGTCGGCCCGAGGGGGCCGTCCTGGACGTCGAGCGCTCCAAGGTGCGCCGTGCCGCCGGAGACGTGCTGTCCGCAGCCACCCACATGGACGCCATCACCCTGCACGCCTCCGACCTGCCCGCGCTGCGCGACTACTACAGCGCCGCCCTGGGGCTGAACATCCTGAGCGACACCGGATCCGGGGCGGTTTTGGGCCGCGGCGCTACACCCCTGGTGATCCTCAAGAGCGCCCCCGGCTTGCCGCGCCCGCGGCGCAACGAGGCAGGCCTGTTCCACACCGCGCTGCTGTTCGCCGACCATCGCAGCCTGGCCGCTGCCGTCTACAGCGCCGCCCGCCACCCGCAGTCCCACTACGTGGGCAGCGCCGACCACGGGGTGTCCAACGCGTTCTACTTCACCGATCCCGAGGGCAACGGCATCGAACTGTACATGGACCGGCCGCGGGAGCAATGGGAGTACGTAAACGGCACCCTGCGGATGTACTCCAAGCCCCTGGATGCCCAGCGTTACCTCGCCACCCACCTGTCTGAGTCCTCCAGCGACACCGACTTGGATGCGGCCGCGTCCGTGGGGCACGTGCACCTGCAGGTCGGAGACCTGGCAAGCGCCCAAGACTTCTACTCCGGTCTGCTCGGCTTTGAGGTGACCACCTCGGTGCCGGGCGCGCTGTTCGTGTCCGCCGGCGGCTACCACCACCACATGGCGATGAACACCTGGAACAGTGTCGGCGCCGGCCTGCGCGGGGAAACCCTCGGCCTGGGCAAGGTGGCCATCTCCGTACCGCAGCGCGAGGATCTCGAGGCCGCCAAGAGGCGACTGCTCGCGCGCGGAATTGAGATCAAGGACGACGGCGCCAGCCTGGCCGTCGATGACCCGTGGGGGACTGCGGTGGTGCTGTCGGTTGCCAAGGGCAGCGCAGCCGCTAGGGGCGAGTAGCGCCCTCGCTCGACGCAATCTGATCGAGGTCGGATTCGCCGTCGCCCACGAGCACCAGCGAACCGCCGTCGAGCCAGACCGCCAGTGCCGATCGCACCACGGCTGGGTCCTGGGTCCGCAAGAGCACCCGCTGCGCTTCCCCCGACCGTTCGCCGGCGATCTGGGACAGGTCGGTCGCGTTCGGTGGGCCCATCAACACATCGGGGTGGGTCATGAGTTCGGCCGAACCGTCCATGACACCTGGCGGCAGGCCGTCCCCGGCGCTCATCGCGAACGCTCCAAGGGCGACGGCGATCACCAAGTCGGCCTCGGGTGCCTCATCCGGGGCGTCGGTGACGACGGCGTCAAACGGCCCCGCGGACCCGCCGGGGTGTGAGATTCGCGACCCGAACTCCACCCGGGCGCCGACCAACCAGCCGGCCAGGCCCCACACCAGCGCCCGCCAATGCACCGGCAGGTCGACGAGCAAGGCCTGATCGGCCGAGTCGAGGCCTTCGTCGGTCAGCAAATTGGCCGCCTTGATGACCCAGTTCGAGGCAACCCTGCCCGATAGTTCCACCCGTTCGCCGTCTCCGTACCAGGTCAGCGCCGGGGCAGGGGTGGGCTGCCAGTGTGAGATGAGGTCAACGACGTCACGCATTGGACCAGCCTAGGTGCTCCTCGGGCGGCGAAGTTGCCGCCAATGCACAGTGCGCCAGTTCATGCAATATCACGCCTGGGCTTGACTTTAGGGGGATAACACGCGTGTAATTTACTCAACGAACGGCGGCAGCGTCGCTAAACCGTAACCAGATTGGGGACCGACTGTGTGGAACATCCTGGGCGAGGGGCCTCTAACGGATGGCATGGCACCGACTGGGCCGACCCCACGCGTGGATGCGCCGCTGGTGTTCGATGCCTTCGCCGATGAGGACGAAGGTGCCCTCGGTTGGCAGGAGCGTGCCCTGTGCGCCCAAACCGACCCCGAGGCCTTCTTCCCCGAAAAGGGCGGATCTACCCGTGAGGCGAAGCGCGTGTGCGTGTCGTGTGACGTGCGCTCGGAGTGCCTGGAGTACGCCCTTGCTAATGACGAACGATTCGGAATCTGGGGCGGCCTGTCCGAACGCGAACGCCGCAAGCTCAAGCGCCGCGCTATCTAGAGCGATGTCCCTGAGTACTCCTCAATGACGCAAGGCGTCGTCGCGGTTGTTGTAGGCGCGGCTGATTCACCTTTCCTTCCGCTGACGCTTGGCGCTCTGGCGGGTCAAAGTAGACCCCCCGAACGGGTGCTGATTGGGCTGCTGCCCGGCGAGGAAGACGTCGATCCAAAGGCCCTGGTTGCCGACGCCGGCCTGACTGCGGCTTCGGCGGTGCAGATGGTGAACCTGCGCGAGCCGCATATGTTCGGTGTGGCCGTGAGCCAAACCCTGGCCGCCAGCGACGATGAGATCAACGGCTGGTTGTGGCTGCTGCATGATGACTCCGCGCCCCAAGCTGACGCCTTGGCCGAGATGTTGGTCATCACCGAGAAGTCCAGTTCGGTGGGAATCATCGGAGCCAAACAGCTCGATTGGGACGATCCCGATCACCTCATCTCGGTGGGGGTGCGGGCCACGTTCGATGGCCAACGCTTGCGGGACATCGATGAGACCGAGATCGATCAGGGCCAGCACGATGGCCGTGAAGACATCTATGCGGTGGGCACCGCCGGAATGCTCGTCGACGCCGAATTGTGGCGCCGGCTCGGTGGTCCCGACCCGGCGCTCGGCGTGTTCGGAGACGGAATCGACCTCTCCCGCCGGGCTCGGCTTGCCGGGCAGCGGGTGCTCATCGCGCCCAAGGCCAAAGTGCATCACGCCCGGGCCGGCTACCAGGGCCTGCGCGCGAAAAATGGGTCACGGACCCGCAAGCCCGTGGGCAGCGACCCACGGCGGTCTTTTCGTGCCCGGCGCACCGCCCAGGTGCACTCCTGGCTGGTGCGCTCACCGCTCCTGCTGAGCCCGCTGGTGGCCATCCTGGCGCTGCTGCTCGGACCCGTGCGGGCGTTGTGGCGCTTGGTGCGCAGCGAGCTCTCCCTCGCCGGTGACGAGGTGGCCGCGCCGCTGGCCGCCTTGCTGCGGCCGGGGTCGATCATCAAGGCCCGACGGCGAGCGGCGAAGACGCGAAAGATCTCACCTAGGCGATTGCGTCCGTTGCAGGCCACCTGGGGCGAGGTGTGGCGGGCCCGCCGGAACCGGCGGATGCAGGCCGCCACCGAACGCCGTGCCGCTCGCGCGCCGAGTGAGTTGGAGATCGCCGAACGCGCCGCGGTCGCCCGCCGGCGACGTTTCGGGTTCGGCGTGGTGCTACTGGTGTCCCTCAGTGCTGCACTGGTGGCGCTCGCGCCCGTGGTGTTCTCCGGGCCGCTGATAGGCGGGGCGTTGCTGCCGATCGATGCACCGGTTGGCGAGGTGTGGGAGGCGGCCAATAACGCCTGGATCGCGACCGGCGATGGCTATGCCGGGCCGCCTGATGTGTTCGGCTTCGTGCTCGTGCTGCTCTCCACCCTCACCGGTGGCTGGTTCGGGGTGCCGATGGCGATCACGGTCGCCCTGACGCTGCTGTTGGCGATCCCGCTGGCCGCGATCGGCGCCTGGTTCGCCGCCGGGGCCGTCACCCGCTCGGTATGGATTCGGGCATGGGCCGCCGGGGTGTGGGCATTCGGACCACCCTTGCTGCTGGCCATCGGCGACGGACGACTGGGAGCATTGATCGCGCACCTGGCGCTGCCGCTGGTGGCGTTGGGTATCGCGCGCGCCGTGGGTGTAGATCAGCGCGACGTGATCGTTTCGGGGATGGTCGGTGCCAAGCGGCTGCATGGGCAAGCCGCGGACTCCGATGAGCCCGCAGAGTCTTCCGAGAAGCCGACGACGTCGTCACAAAAGATCGAGTCATCAGAGGTCGCTGATTCGTTGGAGGACGCTGAGTCGTTGGAGGGAGCAGAGGCTGACGACGCGGCGGACGTTGCCGATGCCGATGCCGATGCCGATGCCGATGAGACCAAGAAGGCCGAAGCGGCCGAGGATGACGCCACTGATGCTGACCCGGCTGATGATGAGCCGGCTGACGAAGACGCAGACGCCGACCAGCCCACCGCCGCGGCCATCTCGCGGATGTCTCGAGCGCCGTCCCTGGGCGCCGCCGCCGGTGCCGGACTGGCCTTCGCGGTCGCAACAGCCGGTGCCCCAGTGCTCTTGCCCGCCGGCCTGCTGTGCCTGCTGCTTTTAGCGCTGACCGCCGGCGGCAGGGCGACGATCCGCCGTGGGCGCCTGATCCTGGTGGCCCTGCCGGCCTTGGTGGTGCTCGCCCCGGTGTGGCTCTCGGCGGTGCAGTCGATCGACTCCGGCGCCTGGCGCCTGCTGCTGGCAGACCCCGGCGCACCGTTCGGGTCCCAAGCAGCCGACACCTGGGTGACGGCCCTCGGATGGCCGCAATCGCCGTCGGCCCTGGACGGCAACGTGATCCTGGCGATCCTCACGATGGCAGCCACCGGGGCCGTGATCGTGGTGGCCGTCCTGGCGCTGCTCCGCAGCGGCGGGCGTGGGCGAGTGGCCCGGATCGGGTGGCTGTTCGCGAGCGTCGGTCTGGCGACTGCGCTGGTCTCCCAGCGCACCACCGTGGCGCTGGCGACCAATACCGAAACCGGCGCTGAGGAATTCGTCAGCGCCTGGGCCGGCCCCGGCACCTCCCTGCTACTGCTGGGGCTGCTGATGGCCGCCACCAGCGGTGCCCACGGCCTGCGCTCGGCCCTGGCCGGGAAGGCCTTTGGCTGGCGCCAGATCGGGGCCTCGTTGGCAACCGCCGTGGTGATCGCCGCGCTCGTGGGCTCGGCCGTCGCTTGGACCGTGGCCGCGGTCCAGGATCGTGGTGAGCCTAGGGGCGACATGATGGCCTTCGCCGACCGCGGCGCTGACCCGGTTCCAGCGCTCGGGCTGAGCGTGCAGAGCTCAGAGCACAACTCCCGGGTGTTGGCCCTGAACGCCACCTCCTGGGGCGTCGATGGGCAGGTGTGGCGTGACAACGGGCCGCAATTGACGCAAACCTCCACGGTGGGCGCCATCGGGCAGGCGCTGCGCAAGCTCAACGACGAGGCCCCCGATGCCGCCGATGAGCACCTGATGTCTGTGGTTGCAGACCTCTCCGCCGGCCCGGGCCAAGATGTCGCGGCGCGTCTGGGGCAACACGCCATCTCGGTCGTCATCGTGCCTCCCGCGGAGTCCACCACCACGTTCGGCACCGACGCCACCGCCAGGGGCCGGCTGATCGCGCAACTGGACACCGTGCCGGGCTTGGAGCGGGTCACTGAGAACTCCAGCGGCGTGATCTGGCGGGTCAGCACCGGCTCCAGTGCCGGCGATGCCACCCTGGCCAGCGTGCACATCACCGACGGCAGCGGGCAGGTGCTCGCGATCGTGCCGCCGAACCCTGCTTCCGGTGCCGTGTACGTCAACGATCAGGGGGAGGGACGCACGATCGTGATGTCCGAACGTCGAGCCAGCGCCTGGCGCGCGGAACTCGGTGGGCAGGCGCTGCGCTCGGTCTCAGACTCCTGGCGCCAGGAGTTCATCATCCCCGATGGTGCCTCCGGTGAACTGACGATCACCTACCAGCCCTACCAACACCGGCCGTGGCAGATCGCCTCGGCAGTGGTGCTGGTCCTCACCGGACTGCTCGCGCTGCCGGCCCGCCGCCGCCGAGCCGAAGAGGAGGCGCGATGAGCATCGAATCTGGACTGCGAGTGGCTATCCGCCGCACCGGCGCCATCGCCAGTGGACTGTTCGTTCTCGGCGCTGCCGGCGCCGTCCTCGTGGCCGGCACCATGTGGCCCCCGCAGCCGCCCGGCGAACCGGCTGCCGACGCCGTTCAAGTCAGCCCGGCGCCCACCGCACTCGTGTGCCCGGGCCCGCCGCGAGTGGTGACCGGTGAGGCCGGTGACGACATCGAATACGACGAAGAATTCGGAACCGGCTCCGATGACGCGCGCTCGGTGACCGACATCGCCGTCATCTCCGCCACCCAGGACCCGCCGTCGGTCACCTACACGCCGCTGGGCGATGAGGCCGAAGAACTGAACGGCGCCGAGATCACCCTCGGTGACTTCACCGGCGCCTCCGCACCGGCGGTGGTGCGCTCCGGCGCCGAACCTGCGGTCACGATCGGAGCCAGCACCGTGGCCCGTACCGATGAGGGCGACCTGCGCGGCCTGAGCGCCGCCGAATGCACCGCACCGTCCACGACGCAATGGTTCGTTGGCGGCAGCACGCAGCTTGGATCCTCGGCTCAGCTGACGATGGTCAATCCCGGTGAAACGCCGGTGACGGCGAGCCTGGACGTCTGGGGCGATGTCGGGCCCATCGAGGCACCCAGCGAGATCCTGGTGCCGCCGGGAGAGGCCGTGGCGGTGCTCCTGGAGACCCTGGAGTTATCGGACGCGATCGCGTTGCGGGTGAACGCCGACGGCGGTTACCTCGCCTCCAGCATCCAGTCCAGTTCCCTCGATGGAATCGTGGCCGCCGGCACCGACATCATCACCGTCGCCAGCGATCCGAGCACCGAGATCTACGCCGGACCGTTCATCGCCGATACCGACGCCGATCTGGCGCCGGTGCTGCGGTTGGTGAACCCCGAGGTGCAAGAGCAGGCCACCATCGACGTGCGGGTGCTCACCGACGAGGGTCCCGTGGGCCTGGCCGGGGCTCAGGGGCAGGTCTTGGAACCCGGGGTGGTGACGGACATTTCCTTGGACGGGATCCCTTCGGGGCCCGTCACCATCGAGGTGACCTCCGACCGCCCGGTCACGGCATCGGTGATGCGCAGTGCCCAAGGCACCGCCGGGGAACTGGACCCCAACACCGCCCCGGTAGACCAGGCCTGGCTGTCCGGCCGCCAAAGCCAGGACGGGGGAGTGCTGAACGTCCCCACCGGCCTGGTCGGCGCCACCACCGTGGCGCTCAGCAACCCCACCGACACCGACACCGAGGTCACCGTGCATCCGGTGCTCTCCGACGGCACCGTGGGCGATGAGCTGGCCGTGACGATATCGGCGCACTCCTCGACCGTCCTGGACGCCGATGCCACCGCGGATTCCGATGGCTCTGAGGTGGTCGCTGTCCAGATTCAGGGCGAGGACGTGCTGGCCAGTGCGATGCTCAGTTCCGAGGCGCCCGACGGTGAGCTGATCGCAATGATCGGGCTGACGCCGGACACCGATGACGGCGGCGTTGCCCAGGTGCGTCTCAGTTCCAACTGAGTGCCCCGGCGATCACCCGGACTTTGCTCATTCCTGGTGCGCAACCAGTCCGTGTCCTGTGTGCACAAGGCGACCTTGAGACCGCTTTGCCAGCGCTTCATACGCGCCTGACCCAATGCCTAAATACCTGGACTTTCCCGCATGATTCTGCGGCTGTGAGCCTCGGCACAGAGTCCAATAAACGCTGGGGTTCGAACCGATGTGCCGGTAGGATTGAGAAAGTTCAATCAGGTCACCGCCGGCAACCCGTCGCCGGTACAAATCGAAAGAGGAATGCGTCATGTCCGCCCCGCAGAACCGTCAATCTCGACGAGCTGCCCAGGTCGCGCAGGCTCGTGAGTACGAGCTCGCGGTGCGCCGCCAAACCGTCGCCCAGGCGACCGCCCAACTACGCGGACGGGTTCACTAAATCCCGTCCCACGGGTCAATGTCATCAGGATCTTGACCCGTCATCTGCGCCACCTGTTCCACCAGGACGTGGCGCACCACATCCCGCACGTCGGCCTCATCCTCACAGCGAGACTCGATCGGGCGCCGGTAGAGCACAATCCGGTCCGCTAGGCCCTGGCCAGCATCGGCCGGGAAGTAGCGGCCCAACGGCACCCCACCGGTCTCCCACGGGGCTGGCGCCGACGGTGGGATGTCTTCTACCGCGAACTCCACCCCGTTCAGGTGCCCGGCCATGGAGCGCTCCAAAGCACTGACCGAACGCAGCATCAGCACGTCGAAGCGTTCGCTTCGGCTCTGCGCACCGGGCGCCGTGGGCGGCAGCAACGGGCCGCGCAGCCCGCGGCCGTGACGCTCTCGACGCCGGCCCGAACGCCGCGAAGGCAGCACCGTGGTGCTCAGGTCCGCGGCCGCTGACGGTTGCGAATCTGGCCGCGCGCCACTGTGGTCGCCTGCGCGGGAGTCAGAAGAACTGGTGCTCATGATGCCAAGGGTGCCAGATGACGCCACGCGCGGCGTGCCCGCACCAACACCGGCCCGGGGGCAGGTACGGTACAGAAATTGTGAGAGCGATTCGTCAGTGCACCCGGTCAACGTGCTCCGCCCCGGCGGTGGCGACACTCACCTATGTCTACGCAGACTCCACCGCCGTGTTGGGTCCGCTGGCGACGCATGCCGAACCACACTCCTATGACCTGTGCATCGCCCACGCCGAACGTCTGACCGTTCCGCGCGGCTGGGACGTGGTCCAACTCGCTACCGAGTTCACCCCGGCCCCGCCTAGCAGTGACGACTTGCTCGCGCTGGCCGACGCTGTCCGGGAAGCCTCCAGGACCCCGCCGCCGCAGCGTTCGGTACCCGCCGAACGAGGCTCGGTGGCGCCCGCCCCGATCACCCAGTCCCGCCCGGCGCCGGGCCAGCGCCGCGGGCACCTGCGCGTCATCCCCGGTGAAGGCGGCGAGTAGTCCTTAGCGCCTGCGAGCGCGCTGCGAGCGCTTGTTGGGGGCGTTACCTTTTGGTCACGCGGCTGCCGGTAGGCTCGGGCGCGTGAGTGATCTCAGCGCGATCGTGAAGGCCAATGACATCCGCGGCCTAGTGCCCCAGCAATGGGACGTGGAGGAAGCGCGCGCCTTGGGCGCCGCCTTCGCTGACGTCGCGGCCGCCCGTGACGGTGCCACCAGCGTGGCCATCGGCCAAGACATGCGTGAAAGCTCCCCGCCGCTGGCCACCGCCTTCGGTGAGGGCGTGGCCTGGCGCGGCCTGGACGTGCTGCATATCGGGCTTTGCTCCACCGACGGGCTGTACTACGTCAGCGGTGCGCGGGAAATGGCCGGGGCAATGTTCACCGCCAGCCACAACCCGGCCCAATACAACGGCATGAAGTTGTGCTTCGCCGGTGCCAAGCCGGTGGGTACCGGCAGCGGTCTGCTCGACGTGCAAAAGATGGCCCAGGAGTATCTGGAGCAGGGGATCCCGGCCGCCGAACAGCAGGGCACGATCACCCACGAAGACACTCTCGCCGATTACTCCGCACACCTGCGCTCGCTGGTGGACACCCGCGGACTCCGGCCGCTGAAGGTGGTGGTGGACGCAGCGAACGCGATGGCGAGCCTCACCGCTGGCGCGGTGCTGGGTACCGACGCCGGGCTGCCCGACCTCGGGCTGGACCTGGTCGTGATGTACGGGGAACTGGATGGCACGTTCCCCAACCACGAACCCAACCCGCTGGAACCACAGAACCTGCTGGACTTGCAGGCCGCGGTGATCGCCGAGCAGGCGGACATCGGTTTGGCTTTCGATGGCGACGCCGACCGGTGCTTCGTCATCGACGAGCGCGGCGGCGCGGTCAGCCCCTCGGCAATCACGGTTCTGGTCGCGCTGCGCCAGATCGAGGCGGAGAAGGCTGCCGGTCGCCAGCCCACCATCATCCACAACCTCATCACCTCCCGCGCCGTACCGGAGTACGTGCAGGCCGCGGGTGCCACCGCGATCCAAACCCGGGTGGGTCACGCCTTCATCAAGGACCAGATGGCCGCCCACGATGCGATCTTCGGCGGCGAGCACAGCGCTCACTACTACTTCCGGGACTTCTATTACGCCGACACCGGCATGCTCGCGGCCCTGCATGTGCTGCAGGTGCTGGGCACCTCGCCGATGACCCTGTCGGAGTTGGCCGAGGTGCACACCCCCTACACCGCCTCGGGCGAAATCAACTTCGTGGTTCAGGACACCGGCGTGGCCCTCGAAACGGTCCGCGAACTGTTCGCCGCTGACATTGAGTCAGGGGTGCTGAGCGTCGATGAATCCGATGGCCTCACCATCAGTCACTGGGATGCCGCGCCGCGCTGGTGGTTGAACCTGCGGCCCTCGAACACCGAACCGTTGCTGCGACTCAACGTCGAAGCCGAAGACGAAGACATCATGATCAAAGTCCGTGACGGCGTCTCCGGCGCCTTGGCGAGCGAATCCGGGAAGGACGCACCGTGAGCACACCGAAGTCCCCAACGATCGAACCGTGGCTGGCCGACCTGTTGCGCTGCCCGGTCAGCGGAGCCGCGCTGCACGTTTCCACCGCCTACGACGGCGAGGTCACCTTGGTCAGTGACGATCCCGATCGCCCGCTGTCCTACCCAGTGAACGACGGTGTGCCGGTGTTGATACCGGGCGCCGGCACCCCCGTGGGCGAGTAACTAAACTCCCTTGCGCCCTACCGCCCTTAAGCCCCCGCGCTCGCGGCACTGACGGCCTGGCCGAGCCGGCGGATGCCCTCGGTGAGGATCGGCCGTGGGGTGGCGAAGTTGTAGCGGATGAACCCGCCACCCACGTCGCCACATGAGCCACCGTCGGTGAGCACCACATCGGCTTCCCGGCGGAAGAACGCCCCGGCGCGCCCGGGGATCGGGACATCGGAGATGTCGATCCAGGCTAGGTAGGTGCCCTGCGGCGGGGTGTACCGGGCCTGCGGCAGGTGCTCGGCAAGCAACTCGGTGAGCAGGTGCCGGCTGCCGTCGAGGTAGTCGATGACTTCATCGAGCCAGTCGCCGCCACCGGAGTAGGCGGCGGTGGCGCCGACGTACCCGAGCGCGGCGGTGCGATCGGAGACCGCTTCACCCGACCGCGCCCAGATGTCGCGGTGGGCATCGTTGCTGAGGATGATCTGGGCGGCTTTGAGTCCCGGCAGGTTCCACGCTTTGGACGCCGAGGCGGCGGTGATGGTGTGTGCGGCGGTGCGCTCGTTGAGTGAGGCGTAGGGCACGTGCTGGTGGCCGGTGAAGGTCAACGGGGCGTGGATCTCATCGGAGAACACCACGCCGTCGTGCTTGTCCACCACGCGCGCGATATCGAGCATCTCCGCCTCGGTGAGTACCCGACCCACCGGGTTGTGAGGGTTGCACAGCACCAGCAGGTGGCCCCCGGCGGCGAACGCCGCGTCTAGGGCGTCCAGGTCGTAGGTGTAGTGGCCGTCGTCGTTGATCATCGGGACCTCGATGATCGCCCGGTCATCGGTGTCTGGGATCTTGATGAACGGCATGTAGGCCGGGGTGGGCACGATGACGGGCGAGCCCGGGCGTGACAGCAGGCGAATCGCGGCGCTCAAGGCGGTGAGCACATCGGGGATGGGTTTGACGTCGGAAGGATCGACGCTCCAGCCGTACCGATCCTGGGCGAAACCAGCGAACGCTTGCGCCATCTCCTGGGTGGGGCCGGGGGTGTGGTACCCGAAGTTGCCCCGGTCCACTGCTGCGTGCAGGGCCTGGGTGATCGCCGGCGCCGCACCAAAGTCCATCTCGGCGATGAACGCACCGATGGTCCCGGGGAAGCGGGACCACTTGGAGCCTCCGACCTGTCGAAGATGCTCGATGGTGATCGCGTCAAAGTCCGTCATAACTCCTCACCGTAGCGGCCAACACAGTCCCCGCGGTGCCGCGCCGCCGAACGCCCAGATGACGGACCGTGGGCCCGCGCGGTCGCGTTGGCGGCAACGGGCCGGGTCCTCGAACGGTTACGCTCTTGAACCATGAGCTTTGACGAACTCGCCGGACAGTACAAGGTGCGCGATCTTTCTCTGGCGCCGGTGGGCCGGCACCAGATTCGACTCGCCGAACACGAGATGCCGGGGCTGATGTCCTTGCGTGAGGAGTTCGGTGCGGGCCAGCCCTTGGCCGGCCACCGGATCACCGGGTCGCTGCACATGACCGTGCAGACGGCGGTGCTCATCGAAACGCTCACCGCTCTGGGCGCGCAGGTTCGGTGGGCCTCGTGCAACATCTTCTCCACCCAGGACGAGGCCGCCGCGGCGGTCGTCGTCGGCCCGCACGGGACCGCCCAGGACCCCCAGGGCGTACCGGTGTATGCCTGGAAGGGTGAGAGCCTGGCGGAGTATTGGGAGTGCCTCGATGAGGTGCTGCAGTGGCCCGAGCACGCCGGGCCCACGATGATCCTGGACGACGGCGGTGACGCCACCGTCATGGTCCATGAGGGTGTGCGCGCCGAACGCAATGGTGCGGTGGAGTCCGATCCGCAGCCCGGTGAGTCGGGATACTCGGCGGAGAAGCTCGCGTTCCTGGCCCAACTGCGGCGGGCGTTCGACGCCGATTCCAGCCACTGGACCGCGGCGGCCGAGCAGATCATCGGGGTCAGCGAAGAGACCACCACCGGTGTGCACCGGCTATACCAATTGCACGCCCAAGGACAGTTGCTGTTCCCGGCGATCAACGTCAACGACTCGGTCACCAAGTCCAAGTTCGACAACAAGTACGGCATCCGCCACTCCCTGCCCGATGGCCTGAACCGGGCCACCGACATCCTCATCGGCGGCAAGGTCGCCGTCGTCTGCGGCTACGGCGACGTTGGTAAGGGCTCGGCCGATGCCCTGCGCGGCCAGGGCGCCCGGGTGCTGATCACCGAGATCGACCCGATCTGTGCGCTGCAGGCCGCGATGGACGGCTACCAAGTGGTCACCCTCGACGACGTGTTCGGCGATGCTGACTTCTTCATCACCACCACCGGCAACGTCAACGTCATCACCGCCGGCCACCTGGCCGCGATGAAGGACAAGGCCGTGGTCGGCAACGTGGGCCACTTCGACAACGAGATCGATGTGGCCGGCCTGGCCGCTCTGCCCGGTGTGCAGCAGGTGGAGATCAAGCCGCAGGTGCACGAGTGGGTGATCCCGGGTGATGAAGAACGCCCGGAGCGCTCGGTGATCGTGCTGTCCGAAGGGCGACTGCTGAACCTGGGTAACGCCACCGGCCACCCCTCGTTCGTGATGAGCGCCTCGTTCACCAACCAGGTGATGGCCCAGATGGAGCTCGCCGACGCCGCCGGAAATTACGAGGTTGGCGTGCACGTCTTGCCCAAGGTGCTGGATGAGAAGGTCGCACGGCTGCACCTGGAGGCGCTCGGGGTGGAACTCACCGAGCTCACCAAGGACCAGGCCGAGTACATCGACGTGGACGTGGCCGGGCCCTACAAGCCCGATCACTACCGGTACTAAGAGCGCCCGAATCTGGGCGCGATCGGCGTAACCGCCGCCCCGAGGTACTGGTGTGCCTAGGGGGCGTCGGCGATGCTGAACGGCAACGCCCGCGCCTGATCGGCCGCGGACTGCTCACGCCCGGCGGCCTGCGTGCCGGCGATGTACTCGCGGTCTCGGCGAGCCACCAACACCGCGGCCATGAACCGTTCGGGGTTGGTGCCCCACGGCGGTGGCGGGGAGACGTACTGTTCCAGCGTGGCAGCGAACCGGCGGCCGATCTGCTCCCGGAGCTGGGGGCTGACCTCGCCCGTGCGCGACAGGTGGGTGCGAGCGTGCAGGGCGAGGGAGTCCGGTAGCCGCCGGATATCGGCGATCTGCGCCCACGCCCGCAACTCCTGCGGCATCAGCAGCGGCGCGGGACTGATCTCCGCCTCGCGGACCCGCAGCGAATAGGTGCCGGCGAAGATGTCGCCGAGCCGTTTGCCACGCGAATTGATCATCGAGGTGATGATCGCGACCGAACCGAGGGTGAGGTACACCTCGATCATCGAGGCCAGGGACCGGATCAGGGCGTGGCGGAACCGCACCGGACCGCCGTCGTCCCTCACGATCCGCAGCCCGACCGCCAACTTCCCGGCCGACCGTCCCCGGGTGATCGTCTCCACCGTGGTGGGCACGATCACCACCAAGGTCACGATCGCTAGGATCATCCCCACCTGCAGTTGAGCCTGGTTGGCGGAGGTGCCTACCAAGATCACCGCGACCCCGCCGGCGACACTCGCGGCCACCAGCACGTCGATGAGTCCGGACATCATCCGGCTCAAGGTGCCCGCCGGGGAGAGCTCCAGCGCCACCGCCTCACCGGTCATCACGTGCGTGCCAAAGACCCCGTCCGGGCCGGCTTTCTCAGCACGCTGCCCCGAATCGGTGGGCGCCGGTGCCGCGGACCGGGTGGCGGCGCTGGCGTAAGGGTTCGACGCACTCATGTATGGCAGAGTATCTTCCTGTGGACGTCGATGCGTTTGTGGCTGTTAACGCGCGCCGGTGGGATCGGCTGAAGTTCCTACTGCAGCAGCGCAAACTCTCCGGCGCCCAGGTGGACGAGTTGGTCAACGACTACCAAACCACCGCCACTCACCTGTCACAGTTGCAGTCCGCGGCACCGGACCCGACGCTGACGTCCCGGTTGTCGGCCCTGCTCGCCCGCGCCCGCAGCGCCATGACCGGAGCCCACGAACTGTCCTGGAGTGATGTGGTGCGGTTCGCGGCAATCTCGCTGCCGGCCGCCTTCTACCGGGTGCGCTGGTGGACCATCTGGGTTGGCGTGGCGTTCATTGTGCTGGCACTGGTCAGCGGGTGGTGGACCTACAACACCCCCGAAGCGCTGGCGCAGATGGGGACGCCCACCGAGCGCGCCAACTACGCCCAGGACGCTTTTGAGTCCTACTACTCCAACTATCCGGCACCGGACTTCATGGCCCAGGTGTGGCTCAACAACGCCTGGATCTCTGCCCAGGCGGTGGGCGGTGGACCCACCGGGGTCTTTCCGATCTACGTTTTGGTGGTCAACGCCACCGGCGTCGGGGGAGCGGGCGCGATCATGGCCGAACACGGCATGCTGGACGTGTTCTTTGGGCTGATCCTGCCGCACGGGCTGATGGAGCTCACCGCGGTGTTCGTGGCCATCGGCGCCGGGCTGAAGTTGTTCTGGTCGATGGTGGCGCCGGGAGACAAGACCCGGATGCGCAGCCTGGTCGATGAGGTGCTCTCGATCATCATCGTGGCGATCGGGTTGATCTTCGTGCTTGGCGTCAGCGGGATCGTCGAGGCTTACGTCACCCCGTCCGCGCTTCCGGTCGGAATCAAAATCACCATCGGCGCGTTGGTGCTCGCCGCGTACTGGATCTACACCTTTGTGCTGGGTCGCCGGGCGGTAGCCGACGGCGAAACCGGCCAGATGCGGGGAGAGCTCCTCGACGATCGGGTCGCCACCGCGGCCTAATGAGGCGCGGGCTGGTTGTGGCTGGGGCGCTTAGAGCAACCCTGCGGCCTTGAGTCCTAGGTAGGTGTCGGCAACCCCGGGCGGAAGAGTGTCGGGTTCGCGCCGGACCACGTGCGCGCCGCTGCGGCTCAGCCGGGTTGCCAACGCCCCGCGCTCGAGTTCGGCGCGGTGCGCTGCGGCGGCCCCAAACAGATCCGCGGAGGTGTCCCGGGCAGCGCGCATCTGGGCGGCGCTGGGGTCTTCGGCCGAAGCGAGCATCACCAGGTGATCACGCGCCACCCGGGACACCAGCGGCAGCAGGCCGGACTCCACGGCGCCGGGTTCCAACCCGGTGATGATGACCACCAGCGCCCGTTGGGATAGGCGTTGACTGATCTCGGTGGCCACCACCGTCCAGTCCGGCTCGGTGAACTGTGGCTGCACCCCAGACAAGGAGTCCGCAAGGGTAGACATCAGTGCCGGTCCGCTTTGCCCACTGGTGCGGACCCGCACCGTACGGTCCACCGCCACCAGGTCCACCCGGTCACCGGCCTTGGAGGCGAGGGCGGTCAGCAGCAGGGCCGACTCGATCCCGGCTTCCAACCGGGGAACGTCGCCCAGCCGCGCGGCGGATAGCCGTGAGGTGTCCAGCACGATCAACACCCGCCGGTCACGCTCGGGTCGCCACGTGCGCACCACCACCTCAGCGCGCCGAGCCGTGGCCCGCCAGTCGATGGAGCGCACGTCGTCGCCGATGACGTACTCGCGAAGTGAATCAAACTCGGTGCCCTGACCGCGCACATTGACCGACGTGCGGCCGTCCATTTCGCGCCGCCGCGCCAGGCGCGAGGGCAGGTGACGGCGGGAGGCGAACTCGGGCAACACGCGGACGTCTGCCGGAGCGGTAAGAGTGCGCTGGCGGGCCGCCAACCCCAACGGGCCGTGCGAGCGCACGGTCACCCCGGCGGCCTCGATATCGCCGCGCCTGGTGGGCTTCAGCGTGGTTTCAAGCCGTCGCACCTGATCGGGCGCCACCCTGATCCGGTGCCGGTTGGTGCCGGTGCCGGCGCTCGGTGGCCACGCGTCGCGGATCAGTGCTCGCAGCACCCGCCGCGAGGAGTTGCGAACCACCACCACGCTGGTGGTGTCCTGGTTGAACCGCAACGGTTTGATCTCCTCGCGGTGCACCGTGAGGTCACGCACGGGCGCGCTGATCAGCAGATCGGCGCCCAGAATCACCCCGATCACCACGAGCCAGGAGGCCACGGTCACCCAGGAGGGAATCAGCAGGACCGGGATGATCCCCGCTGCTACCAGCGCAACCGCACGGCCGGAAATAGTCATCAGCGCGGCACTGGCACCGAGGCCAGGATGCTGTCCAGGATCGACTCGGCGCTGACTCCTTCCAGCTCAGATTCTGCCCGTAGTTGCACCCGGTGGCGCAGCGTGGGGTGCGCCAAGGCTTTGACGTCGTCTGGTGTCACGAACGAGCGCCCCACCAGCCAGGCCCACGCCCGGGAGGTGGCCAGCAGCGCGGTGGCGCCCCGCGGCGACACTCCCAAGGACAATGACGGCGCCTGGCGGGTAGCCCGGCAGATATCCACGATGTATCCCAGCACCTCGGGGCCCACCTGCACCGCAGCCACCTCCGCGCGGGCACGCGCCAAGGTGTCGGCGTCGGCGACTGCCGACACACCGGCGGCGTGCAGGTCCCGCGGATCGAACCCTTGGGAGTGCCGGTAGATGACCTCGACCTCCTCATCGCGCTGCGGTAATGGCAGCAGCAACTTCAGCAAGAAACGGTCCAACTGGGCTTCGGGCAGAGGGTAGGTGCCCTCGTACTCCACCGGGTTCTGGGTGGCGATCACCATGAACGGGTCCGGCAGGGCCTTGGGGTCACCATCGACGGTGACCTGCCGTTCCTCCATGGCCTCCAGCAGCGCGGACTGGGTTTTGGGAGGCGTCCGGTTGATCTCATCGGCCAACATCAAGTTGGTGAAGACCGGGCCTTCGCGAAAGGAGAACTCCGCGGTGCGGGCGTCGTACACCAGGGAGCCGGTGATGTCACCGGGCATCAGGTCGGGGGTGAACTGCACCCGCTTCATCCCCAATTCCAGGCTCTGCCCTAGGGCCCGCACCATGAGTGTCTTGGCCACCCCGGGCACGCCCTCTAGGAGCACGTGTCCCCGGCAGAGCAGGGCGATGACCAGCCCGGTGACGGTGGCGTCCTGGCCCACCACGGCCTTGGCGACCTCGGCCCGCAACGCCACCAGGGCGGCCTGTGAGCTGCCGTCGGGGGCGCTCGGTTCGGCGCTCAGGTGGGCATCGGGCTGTGCCTGCTCGTGTGACTGTGCTTGCCCATACGGCTGTGCTTGCCCATACGGCTGTGTCTGCTCGTACTGCTGTGTCTGCTCGTGTGGTTGAGCCGGCGGGGGCGTCCCGGGCTGTTCGGGGGTGGGGTACTGACCGTCGGTCATGAGTGGTGAACCTCGCTCTCCATGATGTCCAGGGCGGTTGCTAGTGCCACCAAGGTGGCGTCGTCGGTGGGCGGTTGGCCGTAAAGCAAGGAGTCGATCTGCTGCACGGGCCGGCCGGTGGCGGCGGCGATCACTGAGGCCACCTCTTCGCGGCCCGCAGAGGGCGCCAGTCCTAGGGCCCGGCTGACGCTGGCCACCGCTCCGGCGCGCAGCGCCGAGCCGGCGTGCGAATAGGACTGGTGGTGGCGGTACAGGCGGGCTCGGCCCGTGGTCGCCTCGCTGGCCTTGACCACCACCGGCAGGTGCTCGCTCACCACCGGCCCCAGACGCCGCCCGCGCCACAAGATCAGCGCCAGGCCGATCACCACCATCAGGCCGATGACCGGCGGGCTCAGCAGCGGCATCGTGGCTGCGGTGCTGTCCTGACCGAAGTCGTCCTCGGGGCTCGGCAGGTACCAGGTGACGTGCTCCTTGGCGCCCGCAGCGCGCAGCGCCAGCGCCGCGTTGCCTTCTTGGTCCAGGTAGTCGTTGGTGAGCAGTTCGGGATTGCTGATCAACCGGTAGTCCTGGCCATCCTCGCTCCAGGTGGCGTACAGGCCGGATTCGCCGTCGTCGGCGAAGCAGATCTCAACCGAGGAGTCCTCCGCGCTCACCAGGGGGCCGGAGGCCAGGGTTGTGCGTGCCGCCACGGCATCGTCGTCCTGGCAGTTCGCCTCCCGTACGCTCTGGGCGCCGCCGGAGGTGAAAGACACCGCCTCGGTGAGGTCGTCCAGCCCCCGACCAATGCCCAGGATCAGGATGTCGCTTCCCGATTCGGCCAGCGCTTGCTGCTGCTCGGTCCGCAGCTCGTGGGGGTTGATGACCACCAGGGTGCCCTCGTCGCGCAGATCGGAGAGTGCGGCGGCGGTGGTGCGCACCTCGGTGACCGAAACCCCCTGGTTCTGCAGAATCTGGGCCACCGCCCTGGCCCCTTGGGCCTCGGCGTTGGTGGTCGATAACGGCAGGTTCGAGGCAGGGGAGGGGCCAAGCACCGTGATCACCACGATCAGCGCCAGGGTGGCAGCGGCGGCCGCGCCCCAGCCGATGCGTCGCAGCCGGCGCCGGCCCGGGGAATCCTGCGCGGCTGAATGATCGTTGGCCGCGCCGCGGTCATCGCCGACCGAGCCATCCTCAGACGTCGCCGGCTCCATCGTGGGTGCGCTCATCGAACCGCCGACCATGCTTGGGTGGTGGATTCGCTGGCGGGGGTCGGGGTGGCTTGGCGCAGGTTTTCGGCCAGCTCGCGCAGGGCCGCATCGTGTTGTTCGCCGGGAGTGGCCGAGCCGTAGTAGACCTCATCGAACAGAGTGCCGGCGGACCGAAGGTCAGCCGCCAAGGGGCCGAACGCTGCCGCCGCCTCGCTCGCTGCTTCGTGCGCGGTGCGACCACGCCGATCCTGCAGGATGCCGCGGTCGTCCAGCGAGCGAATAATGCTGCGGAACCGCTCGAGCACGGCCGTGGCGTAATCGCCTGCGGCGGCCGCCGCATCGGCCTGCGAGCGGAGCGTCGCCTCGTCGCGATCGTCCTCGTGCAGCACCTCAGCACTTTTACGCGAACTGGCCAGCCGCCGTCGTCTGACCGGCCCGCCGATCAGGAACGCGATCCCGACCACCGCGGCGATGAGGACCACGATCAACACCGGCAGCAGCAATGCCCCGGTCCCGCTTCCGGCGAGTTGGTCCAACACGTTCTGCAGCCAGTTCATGAACCGCTCCCACAGGCTTGGCCCCTGGGAATAGACGGCCTTGGACAACTCCTCGCGGGCCCATTCGCGTGCTTCGGAGTCCGAGGGATCCAATGGTGGCTCCAGCGGGCGGCGAATGACGCCCATCAGGGCTCCTGCGCCGCCTTGGCGAGCTCAAGGTCTAGGCCCTCGGTGCGCATCCGGGCGTCGATGTACAGCAGTGCGTAGACCGCGGCGAGCACCGGGATGGTGATCCAGTTCGTGATCACCGAGCCGATGGTCACCAGCGCGAACCACATCGCATCGGAGCCCAGCATGGATCCCACCTGGTCGAAGGGCACGCCCACGACCATCTGCAGGAGCCCGGCAAGCACGGTGGTCAGTAGGTAGATTCCTAGGATCCGCCAGAACAGGCGCTTGGCCAGAACGAATCCGCGCTTGAACGCTTGGCCCAGGGTGGTGCGCTCCAGGACAAGTGCCGGAGTGGTCAGGGCAGTGAAGGTCAGTACCACCAGGATTCCGCCGAGCATGCCGAGCATCGCCAGGATCACGCCAAGACCGATGAGTCCCGGTTGGTCGGTGGCGATGATGAGCAGCATGAGTCCGAAGGCCACCACCGGCACCGCGATCACCATCAGTGCGATCAGGATGGCCACGCCCAGTAGCCGCAGAATCTGTGGGCGCACGGTTTGCCAAAGGGCGGCGAACTTGAGGTTCTTGCCGATCACGGACTGGCTGACGGAGTGAATCAGCAGGCCGGTCAACACCGTGGTCGCCACGAATGAAAGCAGCGCCGACAGGCCCGTGCTCAGCAGCAGCGAGGAGGCGACTTGGGCGAATTCGGCAAGAAGCTGATCGGGGTCGAGCACCTCGGGTTGGCTGACAAGGTCGTTGAGCTGGCGCCATGCGGAGTAACTCGTCAGGGCCTCGACAAGCCCGATGATGAGCACCACCACCGCCGAAGCCCCCAACATCACCGGCAGGTTTGCTCGGATCGCTCGGAAGGCGCCGTCGTAGATTTCGCCCAGGCTTAAGGGGCGGAGCGGAACGATGCCCTTTTGACTGGAGGCCGAGGCGCTGTCCGCGGACCACGTCCACTGGTCATCGGACTGCCCGTACTGGCCATAGCCGCTACCGGGCTGTGGCGGATGCTGGGGATTCGGGTGCTGCGGTTGCTGCGGTTGCTGCGGTTGTTGGCCAGGTGGGTGTTGCGCTTGCTGGCCAGGGGGCGTCCCGTAGCCACCGCCGGGTTGCGGAGGCGTGGGTTGCCCCGATGCGGATGCTTGGCCGAACTGGCCGTACCCGGCGCCGTACCCGGCGCCGGGCTCGCCGCTTGGACCTTGCTGGGCTGGACCCTGCTGGCCCCAGCCCTGCTGGGCCGGACCCTGCTGGCCGGAGCCCTGCTGGTTCGGACCCTGCTGGCCTTGACCTTGCCTTTGGCCCGGTTGACCTTGGCCATCACCTTGGCCCTGCGTGCCTTGCTGGCCGTCGTCGCCGGTGTCCCCTTGCCCCCACGGTGTCGAGGATCCCTCGCCCCGTTCACTCATCGTGCCTCGCATCTCATCGGTTCAACGTGCGCCAATCTTTGCACGACCTGACCCCAAGTTGCCTGGGCGCACGCGTCGATCGACGCGAGAACCGCTCGATAGTGTGACAATAGGCCGATGGAACCTCGCATTCTGGTAGTGGACGATGATGCCGCGCTCGCGGAAATGATCGGCATTGTGTTGGACTCCGAAGGGTTCACCACCGAAACCGTCGGCGATGGCTCGGCGGCGATGGAAGCGTTCCGAACCGTGCAGCCCGACCTGGTCCTGCTCGACCTCATGCTCCCCGGCATCGACGGCATCGAAATCTGCCGCCGTATCCGCGAGGAGTCCGGTGTCCCGGTCGTGATGCTTACGGCCAAGAGCGACACCTCCGACGTCGTCCTGGGGCTGGAAGCCGGCGCCGATGACTACATTCCCAAGCCGTTCAAACCTAAGGAACTGGTGGCGCGGGTTCGCGCTCGGCTGCGCCGCAAGGACACCGACGGTTCCGAAGAACTGGCCATCGGTGACCTGGCCATCGACGTTGCCGGCCACCGGGTGACCCGGGCGGGTAAGCCGATCAACCTCACCCCCTTGGAGTTCGACCTCTTGGTCGCCTTGGCTCGTAAGCCGTGGCAGGTTTTCTCCCGCGAGGTGCTCTTAGAGCAGGTGTGGGGCTACCGGCATCAGGCCGACACCCGGCTGGTCAATGTGCACGTACAACGGCTGCGCGCCAAGGTCGAAGCCGACCCGGAGAACCCCGAGATCGTAGTGACCGTCCGCGGCGTGGGCTACCGCGCTGGGGCGCCAACCACCCCTGCGTGACCTGACGGTCATGGCATCGACTGCAGACAGCCAGGAGGACGCGAGCTCGGTTACCAAGCTCGGCCGGCTGCTGCGTTCGGGCGCGCTGGCGTGGCGACGTTCGCTGCGGCTGCGGGTGATGGCCACCACCGTGATCGTGGGGATCCTCGCCGTCGCGGTGCTCGGGGCGTTTCTGTCCTCACAGATTCGGGACGGCATCTTCGAGGAACGTCGCGAACAGATACTGCAAGACGCAGCCAGCCGCACCGACCGCGCCCAAGCGCACTTCAACTCCGCCAACGCCGCGACCCACCAGGACGTCCAACAACTGTCCAACGACATTGTGCAGTCCCTCAACGAAGGCACCGCTGGGATCGCGGGCGTGATGTTGATGCGGCCGCCGGGCACGGTGGGCTTCAGCGACGTTTTGCTGCCCTCGACCGACCGCCGGCTGGCCGACCTCATCACCCCCGAGTTACGTGCCCAGGTGCAGTCCGAATCCTTCCAGCAGTGGCAGTCGGTGACAGTCCCGCCCTCCACGCCCGGTGGCAACGCGTCGCCGGGGATCGCTGTGGGGTCGGTGGTGACCTTGCCGATCATCGGTGAACACCACATCTTCTTCATCTACACCCTGTCCACCGAGGCGCAAACCCTGGTGATGCTGCAGCAGGTGTTGATCGTGGGTGCCGCGGTGCTCATCGGGTTGCTGGTGGTGATGGGCTGGTACCTGGCCCGCCAGGTGCTGGACCCCGTGGGCGTGGCCGCCGACACCGCCCGGAAACTGTCCCAGGGCAAACTCACCGTGCGGATGCCGGTGCGGGGGCGCGATGAGTTGGCGGTGCTCGGGCGAACCTTCAACGACATGGCCCAAAACCTTCAGGACCAGATCGAACAGCTCGCGGAACTGTCGCGGATGCAGCAGCAGTTCGTCTCCGACGTGTCTCACGAACTGCGAACTCCGCTCACCACCATTCGGATGGCCGCGGAGTTACTGCACGCCGAACGGGAGTCCTTCACCCCCGCCCAGGCCCGGTCGGCGGAGCTTCTGGCCACCCAGGTGGACCGGTTCGAAGCGATGCTCGCCGAGCTCTTGGAGATTTCACGGTTCGACGCCGGCTCGGCGGTGTTGGAAGTGGAGGAGACCGATGTGCGCACGATCGTCGATCGCCTGGTGCATGACACCGCTCCGCTGGCCCATGACCGTGGCGCGGTCCTGAACGTCAACGCCACCCAAGAGAACTGCACTGCCGACGTCGACCCGCGGCGGGTCGAACGCGTCTTGCGTAACCTCGTGGTGAACGCGATCGAACATGGAGAATCTGAACCCATCGACATCAACGTTGCGAGCAACGCCACCGCGGTCTCGGTCAGTGTCCGCGATCACGGCATCGGGATGACCGCACCGGAGGCTGAACGCGTCTTCGACAGGTTCTGGCGGGCCGATCCCTCGCGTACCCGCACCCTGGGCGGCACCGGCCTGGGGTTGGCTATTTCCCTGGAGGATGCCCACCTTCATGGCGGCACCTTGGAAGCCTGGGGAAGCCCGGGGGAGGGCGCCGCGTTCCGGCTCACGGTGCCCCGCCGCGCGGGCCTGCCCATCGAACACGCCCTGGAATTGGCGCCCTTGCGTACTCTCGCTGAACCCGCACCCAGGCACGAGCCGCACGACCCCACCGGGCCGGCGACCCTGCCCGACCTCACCGAGTCCGAGGTGCGCCAATGAACTTCGCACCATTGAGCGGGTCACCGGCGGGCAGGCCGAGTGCATCAGCGCGCCGGGCGGCCGGGTCCAGCAACCGCAAGGCGCTGGTCGCGCTCGGTCTCGCGATCGCGCTGTTGGCGGGCTGCGTGACAATGCCCGACGACGGCCCGGTGAGTCGCGGAGTGGAGCATCCCCCGGAGCCCGATGCGGTGTTGCTGGCCGCCGATGACCCGCAGCCGGATGATCCACCGGAGCAGATCGTTCGGGGTTTCCTCTTTGGGTCCGCGGCCGGAGCCACCGATGACTTCACCGTCGCGCGCAGGTACCTGACGCCGTCGGCCGCCGAGAACTGGAACGCGCTGTCTGGACTCGCGATCTATTCCGGTGAAGACGAACTGATCTTCGAGGAGGTCGAAGAGGGGCGCATCGAGGTCACCGCCACCCTCAGCGGCACCGTGGACGCCGCCGGGGTGTACACCCCGAGCACTTCCCGGTCACCGACGAGTATCGAATTTGGGCTGAGCCAAGACGCCAACGGGCAGTGGCGCATCGACGAGTTGAGCGATGGGGTGCTGATCTCGGAGGTGAACTTCGGATCCCAGTTCGCCCAGGTGCCGTTGTACTTCCTCACCCCGGACACCGAAATGTTAGTGCCGGACGTGCGCTGGTACCCGCAGCGCAACTCCCCGTCGGCCGCCGTGCAGGGGTTACTGAACGGTCCGGTGCCGTGGCTGAACGGGCCGCTGTTCAGTGCTATCCCCGAGGACACCTCCCTCGCCTTGGGCGCCGTGACGGTCACCGACCGGGTGGCGCACGTGGACCTGACTGGCGGTGCGCTGGATGCCGATGCCACCGCCCGCCAACTCATGCGCGCGCAGATAGAACAGACCCTGCTGCATCTGCCGCAGGTACTGCGAGTGCATCTCACCGTCGATGGCGTGCCGTGGGAGGACCCATTGCCGGGCTTTGACGTGGATGTGGATCCGTCGGTGGGTCGGGTGCCGGTGGTCTATGAAACCGAGTCCCATCAGTTGGGGCGGTTCACTGGCGGCGGCAGCGATCCGGTGAGCTTCCTCGATGACGCCGTGGACCTCAGCGAGCTCAATCCGGGCCGGTTCGCTTTGGGCTACAACGGCGAACCCGGGGCGATGCTGTCGGGGACCCAGACGTTAATCACGGTGCCCACCACCGAAGACCCCGAGCCGCAGGTGTTGGCCCAGGGCGAGAAGTTGCTCGCGCCCAGTTACGACCGGCACGGGTGGGTGTGGACCGGTGAGAGCGACAATGACGGCTCGTTCGTGATCGCCAGGGCCGGCGGTGAAACCCTGAGCGTGGATGCCGCGTTCCTGGCTGAGTCGCAGGTGACCGCCTTACGCGTCAGCCGCGACGGTGCACGGATCGCGTTGATCCACACCGTGGACGGGCAGGTGCTCATCGAGGTCGCCGCGATCATCCGGGACGACTCGGGCACCCCGATCTCGGCATCGGAGGGCGTGCGGGTCGCGCCGCACATCATCGAGGCCACCGAATTGGCGTGGGTGGATGAACAAGTGCTCGCGATCCTGGGGACCTCGAACTCCTCCACCACGCCGCACCTGACGGCGATTGGTGGGTTGACCATGTCGCTCACCACCCAGGCCGATGCAGTGGGGATGGCGTCGGGCCGCGGGGACCGGGACCTGTACCTAGTGACCGAGTCCGGCACCCTGTATGAACGCAGCGGCGTGGGTTGGCGACCGGTAGGGGACAACGTGGCAAATCCGACGTTCCCGGGCTGAGCCACCGCTTCGCTCCAAGGCTGTTGGTGCACAACTTCGGCCCTTCCCAACGCCGCTCGTGCACAGTGCTGGGCGTGCACAGTGCGCCTCGTCCATAGTGCTGCTCGTCCACAACACGGGCACATGAGCACCACCCGTCCACAGGTGGGCGCCGGACGTACGCCCGGGTAGCCCACGGCTAGCAGGATCGGGTGATGGGACCCCGGCCAGAGCACAGGCGCCTGGCCCGGCTGGGATGAGGGGTGGGAAAAGAGGTGGGCAAAGAGCTGGGGCGGGTGGTGGGCAAAGAGCTGGGCAGGGAGCCGGGCGGCGAGCGGCGAGGGCCGCCCGGGGTGCTCGGCGACCTGCTGTCCCTGGTGATCCCAGTGCACTGCGCCGGATGTGGACGCTGGGACGCCGCCGTGTGTGGGCGCTGCCAGGAGGTGTGGTCCCACCCGGTGCAGCGCAGCGAGGAGGGCAGTGTCTACTTGGCTGCCCGGGACGTCAGCAGGGACGTCAGCCGAGGCACCACGCCATACGGCCAGCGCGCCGCTAGGGAGGCGGGCCGGTTGGGCTTCCCGGTGTGGACCACCACCGCCTACAGCGGCCCGGCGGCCCGAATGATCCTGGGCTGGAAGAGCGGGGTGCGCCCAGACATGGCTCCTTTCCTCGCAGATGTCGCCAGGCGGGCCGCGACCCAAATCGCACCATTGCTGGCCACCACGCCGGTCTTCCTGATCCCGGCACCCTCGGGTTGGCGGCGTCGAGCGAAACGACAATTCGTCGTCGGGCCTCTGGCTCAAGCTTTCGCGGGTGGTCTGCCTGCGGTAGCAGGCCAAGGGGCTGGAACAGGCCATGGCGGGAAAAACGTCGTCGTCCTGGATGCGCTGCGCACCTCTAACGGCTCCCTGCATGCGGCCGGGGCGGCGGGGCGCGCGCGGCGGCGGACCATGCGCCTAGTGCGGTCGGTGCCCGGCGCAGCGTTCATCGTCGATGACGTCCTGACCACCGGCGCAACCTTGGCCGCCGCCCGGCGGGCGCTGACCGCGGCGGGCACGCCGGTGGTCGGTGCCTGGGCGCTCGCGGCTACTCCGCCGCCGGGGCAAACGCACGCAATGTGAGATGGCACCGCATTCGGGTATCGCAATGGCACAACTGGCGCTAGCGTCTGTATATGGAAGGCCACGAGTCGTTGACTGGGGGTGATGCACCCACCGAGTAAGCGAGATGGCCGGGCACAAGCGGCCACCTCGTCACCCCAAAGACACGCGGCCGCACGGCGGCCGCTTCTTATCTAGACCGGAGGTCGTCATGGAGATCGTCGTCGTTAGCCGCCACACCGAAGTAGCCGAAAGGTTCCGCCGGCACGTGGAGGAAAAGCTCGCAAAGGTGCCTCAGCTTTCCCCGTATGTACAACGGGTCGACGTCGAAGTCAGCCACGAACGTAACCCCCGCCTCGCCGACCGGGCCGAGCGCGTCGAACTCACGGTCCGGGCGAAGGGCCCGGTGGTTCGCGCCGAAGCCAGCGCCCAGGACCGGTACGCGGCGCTCGATGCGGCCACCGGCAAACTCCTGGAACGGTTGCGACGAGCGCGCGACCGGCGCAAAACCCACAAGGGCCGCACCAAGAGCCACCCGTGGGAGCAGGTGCTGGGGACCGACCCGGTGCCCCCGACCATTACCGAGTCCGCCCCCGATGCCGAGTCCGAAGCTCAGAGCCAAGTGGTGCCACCGGCGCCCGGGGAAGCCGTGGAGGAGCAACTGGGCGATTCCCCCGTGGTGATCCGGCATAAGGTCCACGAGACCGAGCCGATGACGGTGGATGAAGCCCTGTCGGAGATGGAGCTGGTGGGCCACCCGTTCTTCTTGTTTATCGACTCCGAGACCGGCCAGCCGTGCGCCGTCTACCACCGGCATGGGTGGACCTACGGTGTGATCCGGCTGAACTACACCGCCGAGCCCGCCAGCAACGACGCCCCGGCGCGCGCGGTCGCTAACTGATCACAGGCGTGCACCGAAGGACCGCCGGGTGGGCCTGGGCATGAGGACGCTTACTCGTGCCCAGGCCCAACGCACGGCCATCTACGCCCAGGGTCTGGCCGGTGGGCCCGCCCAGGCTCGCCCGGGAGCCAAGGCCAACGCCGGGCACCTGCAACGCATGCTGGATAAGACGGCGCTCCTGCAGATCGACTCGGTTAACGTGGTCGCCCGCGCCCACCTGCTGCCCGTCTTCGCCCGGTTGGGCGATCACCCACCTGCGTTGCTGCCGGGCGCCATCGGCAAAGCACCACGCCGGTTGGTTGAATGTGTGGCGCATGAGGCCTCGCTGGTGGTCCCGCAGGTGTACCACTGGCTGCGATGGCGGATGCGCTCGCAGCGGCGCCTCGCGCACGCCGAAAAGCTGCGCCGCGAGCACCCGAAGGCCTATGAGGCCGTGATGGCGATGATCAGTGACCGCGGTCCGATGACCGCGGCGCAAATCCACGCCGAACTGGGTCACGACCGGGCGCCCAAGGACCACTGGGGCTGGAACTGGACCACGGCCAAGCAGATAATGGAGTCTCAGTTCGCGATCGGCGAACTAGCCAGCGCTCACCGAACACAGCAGTTTGAGCGGGCCTACGACCTGACCTCACGGGTGCTGCCCGGGGCGGGGGATCCGGCGCCCGATCCCACCGAGTCCATTCGTGGCCTGATCGACCTGGCGGCCAGAGCCCATGGGATCGGCAGCATCCGATGCTTGGCTGACTACTTCCGGCTGCCCATTGCCGACACCTCCGATGCCGTGGCTCACCTGGTGGCCGCAGGCACCTTGGAGCAGGTGAGCGTCAAGGGCTGGGACACCCCCTGCTACCTGCACACCAGCGCCCACAATCCGCGCAAAGTCAACGCCCGCGCTCTGTTGGCGCCCTTCGACCCGCTGGTCTTTGAACGCCGTCGTCTGCTGAATTTGTTCTCGATGCACTACCGGATCGAGATCTACACCCCCGCCGCTAAACGCACATACGGGTACTACGTACTGCCCTTCGTCCTGGGACAGGACATCGTGGCCCGGGTGGACTTGAAAGCCGATCGGGCCACCGGCGCGCTCTTGGTTCGCTCGGCGTTCTCCCAGCCGTGCGCGGGCGCCAACGTGCCTGGCGAACTGCTCGCCGAACTCGAGCAGATGGCCACCTGGCTGGGCCTTGGGAATGTGGCGATTACCGACGACGCTGCGGGAGATTTGGTGCCGAGGCTCCGGTTGGCCCAATAACTCCTTTACCATGGTCACGGCCCGGAAACACCGTGGCTGCGACCAAGTAGACGTGGAGACGTGCGTGCCTTCGATCCTCGACAAGATCTTGCGGATGGGCGAGGGGAAGATCCTCAAGACGCTCAATGCCCTGACCGATCAGGTCAACGCACTGGAAGACACCGTCAGCGACCTCACCGACGCCGAGCTCCGCGAGGAGACCGATCGGTTCAAGGAGCAGATCGAGGACGGCGCTTCCCTGGACGCGCTGTTGCCCGAAGCGTTCGCGGTGGTCCGCGAGGCAGCCGTGCGCACCTTGGGCCAGCGGCACTTTGACGTGCAGATCATGGGTGGCGCGGCGCTGCACATGGCCAACATTGCCGAAATGAAGACCGGTGAGGGTAAGACTCTGGTCGCGACCCTGCCGGCGTACCTGAACGCCCTGTCCGGCAAGGGCGTGCACGTGATCACTGTCAACGACTACCTAGCCCGCTACCAAAGCGAACTGATGGGGCGGGTGTACCGCTTCCTCGGCATGGAGACCGGCCTGATCGTCTCGGGGCAGAAGCCCGATGAGCGCCGGGCCCAGTACGCCGCAGACATCACCTACGGAACCAACAACGAACTCGGCTTCGACTACCTGCGCGACAACATGGCCTGGTCCGGCGATGAACTGGTGCAGCGCGCCCACAACTGGGCTATCGTCTATGTGGTCTACTCGTTCCTAATCGACGAGGCTCGTACGCCGCTGATCATCTCCGGCCCCGCGGGCGGAGACTCCAACAAGTGGTACACCGAGTTCTCCCGCCTGGTGCGCCGCATGAAGCGCGACGACGACTACGAAGTCGATGAGAAGAAAAAGAACGTCGGCATCCTGGAACCTGGGATCGAGAAGGTCGAGGACTACCTCGGCATCGACAACCTGTACGAGTCCCTCAACACCCCGCTGATCGGGTTCCTGAACAACGCCATCAAGGCCAAGGAGCTGTTCACCCGGGATAAGGACTATGTGGTCCTCAAGGGCGAAGTGCTCATCGTTGACCAGCACACCGGCCGGATCCTGGCCGGACGGCGGTACAACGAGGGCATGCACCAGGCCATCGAGGCCAAGGAAAACGTCGCCATCAAGGCCGAGAACCAGACGCTGGCCACCATCACGCTGCAGAACTACTTCCGCCTTTACGACAAGCTGTCCGGGATGACCGGTACCGCCATGACCGAGGCGGCGGAGTTCCAGAACACCTACAAGGTGGGTGTGGTGGAGATTCCACCGAACCGTCCGATGGCGCGCGCGGACCAGTCCGACCTGGTCTACAAGCACGAAGAGGCCAAGTTCGACGCCGTCGCTCAAGACATCGTGGACCGGCACGCCACCGGCCAGCCGGTGCTCGTGGGAACCACGTCGGTGGAGAAGTCCGAGCTGCTCAGCAAGCTGCTGAAGAAGCGCCGGGTGCCGCACGAGGTCCTGAACGCTAAGCAGCACGCGCGTGAGGGTGCGATCGTCGCGATGGCCGGCCGTAAGGGCGCCGTCACTGTGGCCACCAACATGGCCGGTCGTGGAACCGACATCATGCTCGGCGGAAACGCCGAGCACATCGCCATCGCCGCCATGGAAGAAAAGGGCCTGGACGTCGCCGAGAACCCCGAGGCATACGAAGAGGCCTGGCCGGGAGTGTTGGAAGAGGCGAAGAAGTCCGTGGCCGCTGAGCACGATGAGGTCAGCGACCTCGGCGGGCTTTACGTGGTGGGCACCGAACGGCACGAGTCGCGTCGGATCGACAACCAGTTGCGCGGCCGCTCCGGGCGTCAGGGTGACCCGGGGGAGTCGCGGTTCTACCTGTCCATGGGCGATGACCTGATGCGCCTGTTTAACCAGGGCCTGGCCGACCGGTTCATGAACGCCTCGAACTACCCCGATGACCTGCCGCTGGAATCCAAGCTGGTCACCCGCGGAATCGCCTACGCCCAAGGCCAGGTAGAGAGCCGCAACTTCGAGATCCGCAAGAACGTCTTGAAGTACGACGACGTCCTGAACCGCCAGCGCACGGTCGTGTACGAAGAGCGCCGGCGGGTGCTCGACGGCGAAGACCTCGCCGAGCAGATTCAGACGTTCCTCGAAGAGGTCGTCGCCTCTATGGTCAACACCGCAACGGCATCTGGGGTCCCCGAGGACTGGGACCTGGAGCAACTGTGGACCGACCTGCGCACCGTGTACCCGGTGTCCATCGAGATCGAAGACCTGGAAAACGAAGCCGGAAACCGCGCTCGGATCAGCGTGGAGCAGTTGATCGAGGAGATCACCTCCGACGCCAAGATCGCCTACGAACAGCGCGAGCAGGACCTGGGTACCGAACTCATGCGCGACGTGGAGCGCTGGGTTGTGCTCTCGGTGCTGGATCGCAAGTGGCGTGAGCACCTGTATGAGATGGACTATCTCAAGGAGGGCATCGGCCTACGCGCGATGGCCCAGCGTGACCCGCTGATCGAGTACCAGCGCGAGGGTTATGAGCTCTTTGCCGCGATGAACGAGTCGATCAAGGAAGAGGCCGTTGGCTACATCTTCCACGTCGAGGTGAAGAAGCCCACCGAAGAGCAAGCGGCCGACGGCGTCCAGGTAGTGACGCAGGACGACAGCGAGTCTCCCGTGGCGCCGGTTACCAGCGCCGGTGGGGCGCCGGCCTCCGGTGCTGCGGCAGGTCCTGCGGCAGGTCCTGGTACGAAGAATGCCGGGGCGAAGAAGGGTGCTGGCGCGAAGAAGGGCGCCGAAAAGGATGAGGCGGATTCGGCTCGCGATCCGCTCGGACTGGGCGCGCCCCAGCGTCCCACCCGGCTGCAGTACAGCGCACCGGATGCCGATGGTGGCACCACGATGACCCGGGGTAACTCCGGCTCAGGATCGACCACCAACGGTCAGAACTCCGCGGCCGCACCGGACGGTGCCAACCGGGAGCAGCGCCGTCGGGCCGCCAAGGCCGCCAAGAAGCGCCGCTAACCTCTCCCACCCCTCCCTCACCCCCGCTGACTTCGTCAAGTTGCGGCCGAGGTCGTCACGGCGGTTGACGACGTCGAGCGCAACCTGACGACCTCGGCGGGCACTTGACGATCTCGGCGGGCAATACAAAGCCCCCGCGGGCGCTCACGCTCACTCGCGAGGGCTTTGTCTTGCTCGCTGGAGTTCCCGCTGGCCT
>JBMDWZ010000085.1:0-4104 GCA_048594865.1 Beutenbergiaceae bacterium | reverse complement strand
TGGTGTCGATCTGCTGCAACTCCGAGCCCAGGGCCAGCACTTTGGCCACCCATGAGTCGCGTACCCGGCGGTGCCCGAGCTCCAGGTAGCTCAAGCCTGGCAGCCACGGAGCGACCGCCAACTTCCCAGCGCCGAGCCCGGTCTCAACCCATCCAGGATGGGAGGTGGGCACGTTGCCGTAACACTTCTCCGGCGGGCCGTACGGGGCACGGCCCAGTGCGAACCAATCGGAGGTGGCTTCCGGTCCTGGCGCCAAGACATGGAAGGCGCCCAAGACTGCGGCATGGTCGCCGCCGTCATCGGTCGGGACGTGCAGTGAAAACAGCGACTGTTGGGTGGTGTAGCTCGCTTTTAGGGTGGCCAACTCAGGGCCGCCTAGCTGCAGTTCCCCATGTGCCCATCCCGAATCGCCGGTGAGGACCACGTTCGTTCCACGGGCAAGGGCGCGGGTGAGCACCTGGACTTGCGACGCGGAGAGTTCGCCGACGTCGGGAACAAGGATCAGGTCGTACCGGTCGGGGTCGATGTGCTCAAATAGGTCTGCTCGCAAAACGTCGAAGGGCACGTGCCGCTCAATGAGGCTCTGGTACTGCCCACGGAACTCCGATTCACGGCGCTTGGTGTTGTCCAGTGCGGTGCTGCGAACCAGGCCGACCCGCGCAGCGGATTGGAGGCCGGCATAGACGCTCTCGTGGTCGCGATGGAACCGGGTGAGTTCCCCGGCGACGGCGAGCGTTTCATAGTTCCCCACATCCGCAGTACCCATCATGTAGGTCGAGGGGCTGGCTCCGTGGGCAATGGCTTGGAGCAGGTATTGGGCGTAGTGATCGGGGTCCTCGCCCGACCAGCGGTAGGGCATGTCGACGAACGCTACCGAGTTCACAAAGACAGCCCGCAGCGGGTCTGCGGTTCGGATCGCACTGATCGACTCCGACGTGGCCAGGTGCCACAACGGACGGCCAATGGCGTTGTTCGCCTCGTAGTAGGTCAGGTTCGCGCCGTCCTTGAGGATGAGGGCGGTGTCTGGGCTAATCGATGTGATGTGTTCCCGCATGCGCACGTTCAGCGTTTCCAGGACGCCGTTGGACCATGAGCGCCACAACGAGTCAGTCGCACTGTCGGGGTTCTTGGGCAACTCCACCCCTGGGGCGTGGGCGGCGAACGCCGTCTTGCAGGACTGGCAGTGGCACACTCCCCAGTAGTTCCTGGAGTAGTCGCGTTCGTTGAAATGCATCATGTTGAAGAAGAACCCGCGGACCTCGTAGCGATCCATCACTTCAGCCACAACGTTGAACATCTCGGCTTGGTAGTACGGGGCGTTGGGGCAAACGCTGGTGTAGCCGTTATAGATCTGGCGTTCACCTTCGGGGCTGATGTAACACCACTCTGGGTTTTCCTCGGCGCGCGGCGCATCGACCTTGGAGAAGTCCATTCGCGCGAGCACCCGGATATCGCGTGCCGTTGCGGCGTTGACAGCATCCCCGATGAGGTCGCCAGACTCACGCTGCTGGAGAACCGGGTTGACCGTCTGACACGCCAGGGCGCTGGGATAATTGGCAATGATTCCGCCAACGCTTAAGAGCCAGGTATCGGCGCCGTGACCCTCGATGAAGTCCAGAACCTCCTCTACGTTGAGGCTGGCGTCGATTTCCCTGATATTCGTCTGCACAGCGCGGAATGGGTTGTTCCACCAGCGGCGCTCTTCGTGGCTCATTTGCTCAACAATCGGTAGAGAGCGGAGTGGTCGAGTTCACCCAACTCATCGGCCAATGCCTGGTCCATCTGCGCGGCCGCGGTTCGGGTGCCGGGCACGTCGATGGCCAGGTGCTCCGCCGCGGCAAGTGCCAGGCGAAGATCCTTTCGATGCAGTCTGATTCGGAATCCCGGCTCGAAGGATCCTTCGATCATTCGGGACCCGTGCGCTTGCAGAATCTTTGAGGCAGCGAACCCACCACTCAGCGCCTGCTGAACAAGGGCCGGGTCGATTCCCGACGCTTGGGCCAGCGCTAGGCCCTCGGCGACGGCCTCGATCGTCTGGGCCACGATCATCTGGTTGGCCACCTTCGTGGTTTGCCCTGCACCGACGTCACCTAGGTGGGTGATGGTGGCGCCCAGAACGTGGAGCAGTGGCATCGCGCGGTCTACCGCCGCCTGGGCCCCGCCGACGAAGATCGTCAACGCCCCCTCGATGGCACCGGCTTCGCCGCCAGATACCGGAGCGTCGATGTACTCACTTCCGGCATCTTGGGTTGCCCTAGCGAATTCCAGTGTTTCTACCGGAGAGATCGAACTCATGTCGATAACGAGGGAACCTGGTGCCAAGCCGGCAAGAACGCCGTCGGCCCCTGTCAGGACCTCCTTGACGTCCGGAGTGTCGGGGAGCATGAGGACGACGACGTCACTGCGGTTGGCAACGTCGGCGGGGGACTCACCGGGGTTGGCACCGGCATCGATCAGTGATCGCGACTTGTCCTTTACTCGGTGGACAACCAACTCGTGCCCGGCGTTGATGAGGTTCTGGGCCATGGGAAGGCCCATCACCCCGAGTCCGATGAATCCGACTTTCACTATGTCTCCTGATCTGTGGCGTCCACGACTCAGCGGCGTGGACATGGTGGTGCTGACGAGGCGATGACCCGTGCCGGCCGCGTATCGTGCGGCCGACACGGGCCGTTGACTACTCGTCCCGGATGGCGCCGTTGACTACCTCGACGTAACTAGAGCCACCCGCGGAATCCAGTTCACTGACGAAGGTGTCCCAGTCATCCAAGTCGCGTTGACCGATGATGAACGCGGCAGTGGACTGATCCACTACGTCCTGGATGGCCGTGCGTTGCAGCGAAACCTGCTCTAGCTGCATGTCATCGAGCAGGTACCCAGGGCCCGGGTCGGCGACTTCGCGCTGGTTCATCTGTTCTTTCCACTCATTGACCTCATCCCGCGCCATTGAGTCGATGAGCTCGGTGGAGGACCCGTGGGCGGGCATGAAGACACCGTTGCTGAACCCGTAGTCGGTTTGCAACTGCTCATCGGCACCAGGGTTGAGGCCGTTGATGTCGATGTTCTCCATCAGTGTCCGGTTGCCGTCACCATCAACGGTAAACGTTTCACCCTCCACGCCCCACTTGGCGAACTCCATTCCCTCATCGGAGTAGTAGAGCCAGTCGATGAACTGCAGGGTGGCGATGAAGGTGTCAGATTCGGCAGCGCGAGAGGAGAACGCTAGGCCGGACTCAAAGCGGCCGGTCCGATCGCCGCTGGGGGCCATGTTGCCTGCCGGCCCAGCCGGTAGGACGATTTGGTGCACCTTGGCGCCCTCGACGCCGGACGCTTCGAGTCCGGCGCGGAAGGTGGGAATCAACTGATCTTGGGTTCCGATTACGGCAGACTCGCCGGATGTGAACTTCTGGTCGGCCTGCTCGTTGGATTGGCTGATTGACTCAGGATCCAGCAGTCCTTCCTCATATAGGTTGTTGAGGTAGCGCAGCATCTCTTGATACTCGGGCTGAGCCGCGGTCAGGACGTACTCCGAACCGTTCCAGATCACGCCGTCGGAGTAGTTCCAGCCACCTTCGGTGCCGAAGCCGCCGGAGAGCGCGGCCAGCATTCCGAACATGGGGCCATCCTTGGTGTACCGGTCGGAGTACACGTAGTTCAGGTCGGGGTTGCGTTCACCGATGATTCGCATCTGGTCGGCGAACTCGTCCCAGGTTTCAGGCTGCAGATCGAGCCCGGCTTCTTCCCACAGGTCCGCGCGGATTGCCAGGGAGTGCTGTGGCTTGGGCTCTTCCAGCAGGCCGGGCAGCACGTAGTACTCACCATCGATCTGGCGGGTCATGTCGAGGTCCTCGGTGAGGTCCCATTCCTCGACCTTCTGCTGGAAATTCGGCATGTGCTCGACGTACTGGGAGATTGGCAGGGCCACGCCACTGGCGACGTACTGGTCCATGTATCCCACGTACATCGAGGCGATCACGTCTGGTGCATCACCAGCGGCAAGCAGGATGTTGCGGCGCTGGTCGTAGTCCGAGATCGGCACATTGAAGAGGTCGAAGGAGACGTTGTGGTTTTCATCAACGGTGTCGACGAAGAGACAATCGTCTT
>JBMDWZ010000084.1:0-2547 GCA_048594865.1 Beutenbergiaceae bacterium | reverse complement strand
AGTTTCATTTCGGTGCCAGCCGGGGTGGTGAAGATGCCGCTGTGGCGGTTCACCGTGTTCACCACGATCGGCTCGGCGCTGTGGAACGCCATTTGGATCGGGTTGGGGTTTGGGTTCGGCCCGGCGATCAAGCCGGTGCTGGAGCGTTGGAGCGGGGTGCTGTCCACGATCACCCTGGTGGTGATCGCGTTGCTGATTGTGGTGTTTGTGATTCAGCGGATCCGACGACGGCGAGATGGCGACGGCGAACAGGTCACCTAAGCGGGGCACGCCTCGGGAATAACTGGCTACGTTGCCGCGCTATATCGCGGCTATCGAACTCCTGGAGGGTGCCCACCTTGACCGAATCAGCCGCGACCACTGGCCAAATTTCCGCCCAGATAGAAAGGCTCATCGACCTCGGCGTGCCCACGCTGGCTGGGATTTCCGATGAGGAGTTCCGGGCGCTCGGCGGCTCACTTTTGCTCGGTGAAGGCGCCGATGCCTACGAAGGCCGGTTCGCCGTCGTCGTCCATCCCGATCTGGTTGCTGCTGGCGCACTGGCGCCGTTGCTGCGACGTGGCGACAAGCCTGGTTTCGTTGTGCAGGACATGACCGACCTGGAGGAGTTTGTGCCGATCGAAGGCCTGGAAGTTCCAGCAGGGCCGTTGTATCTGGTGCGCGATCCGCAGCGGGGTGCTGATCTGTTGAATTGGAGTCCGGCCCAGGCGTTGCCGGAGATTTCTGGCCGTGGCCGGCGGGCAATGACGATCAGCGAGGGGATTTCGTGGTTGCTGCAGGCGCCCGATGAGTTGGTGCGCGGTGAGTGCTTCATGACGATCGGGTCGCGGAAGCGCAAGGCCAAGGGGTTGGACGCGCGGACACCGGCCATCTGGATCAGCAATGGCACCGGGCGCGATGGCCGCGAGCGCCGGGATGCGCCGAAGGTGGGGTGGTGTTGGGCCAATAACCGGCACACGTGGCTCGGGTTTGGGTCCGTGGCGGTTTAGGTCGGTGGTGGTTTAGGTCGGTGGCCGCTTAGCTCGGTGGTCGCTAGGGCAGCCGGCCGTTGGCTAGGTGGGGCTCGGGCACCCACGATGCCCAGGAGGTGTCCCACCAGCGCTCGCCAGCCTTGAGACGTTCGGACAGGGCGTGGCCGTCGTCGATGACCTTGTCTACGAGCGGCTGGCTGAACCTGCCTTCGTCGACGCGCGGTTGCATGAGTTCGAGGTCTTTGAACTCGACCTCACCATTGGGGTACACGAGGATGTCGAGCTCCAGGTCCCAGGTATCCATGGCGTTGGGTTCTCGGCGGTAATCGGTTTGCAGGTTGATGTACCAATGTGAGAACTCGCGATCTGGGCCGTCCCAAAAGTGCCAGATGGCGTGATCCGCTCCGCGCGGGTGAATCATCAGGCAGCCGTGTCCGGTCCAATGGGTGATGTCATGCCCGGCCCACGGGTGCTCGCCGGTTGGGGTGGGCCACGTGCCCTGGATGGCGCGCATCTCGTTGCCTGGGGCGAAGAAGGTGACCAGGTCATCGCCTGCGTCTTCGATGACGTGCATGGCGTACAGACTCCACGGCTTGCCCCACCAGTGCGGCAGCGGATCGGGTTCGGGGACGCCTGCTGGCTGGAAGCCGGGCACCTCGCGGCGCTCGATCACTTGGCCGGGCTGCCAGCGGTGCTTGGTGGAGGGCATGGCTGCCACCGTACGCCGATTGGGTTCTCGCGTCGCGGGCCTCGCTGACTTCGGGGGCCTTCGCGGGCCTTCGCGGGCCTTCGCGGGGTATCGAAATTTTGTTTGAGAAATCTTGTCCACACCCCTTGACTCGAACGCCTGTGCCTAGTACAGTCGTTTCATGGGAGCACTCACTGCAAGCCACCTACCTCGGGCGCTAGGCGCCGAGGTTGCACGTGCGCAGACGGTGCAACTGGACACTCGGCCCCTCATCGAACTGCGGGCACATGAGTCTGATGGCGGAGCGCTGGAGGTCGTGACGGCCGCGAAGGAGCTTCTTGGTCGATACCCAAAGTGCTCGCTCGACGGCCTGGACATCTCCGGGTTGGGCGCCGTGCTGCGCGGCCTGGAACAAGTGCAAGCGATGGTCAGCGCTGCGAAGTTGCGCACGATGCGCGCAGCGGAGGCCGCCAATGTCGCGGCTCAGAGCGGGGCGAGTAGCACTGCCGAATGGGTCGCGCGGCATACCCGGGTCGATGCGGTGGACGCCGCCCGTGGGGTCAAACTCGCCACTGGGATGAACCAGCACGGGATGAGCCCCAAGGGTCCGCTGGCAACAGCGCTGGATGAGGGTGCCTTCACGGCGGCCCACGCCGAGGTCATCGTCGGCGCTAACCGCAATCTTCCACCGGGCGTCAGCGAGCAGGATCGTGGGCGCGTGGAGGAAGCGTTGGTTGAGAAAGCCAAGAAGGTCTCCCCCGGCACGTTGCGTAAGAATGCCCGCCGGGCGCTGGCCGTTATCGAAGAAGAGATGGCGAAGGTCGACGAACACGAAGATTCCCTCGTGGCAAGCGAACAAGAACGCGCCCGGGCCAAGACTCGGCTGAC
>JBMDWZ010000083.1:0-1895 GCA_048594865.1 Beutenbergiaceae bacterium | reverse complement strand
CGGGCGTGCACGTGCACGATGACTTCATCGTGGCCAGTGGGATGGGCCCGCGGACGATCGCGGCCCTGCTGCTTCGTTCGCTGGTCGCCCGGATCCGAAGGCGCCGCGTCTAAAGCTCTAGCCCACTGTCAGTGCGCGGGTGCACAATGAGCGCGCAAGGGGAAATGCGGAGTTCTCGCCAGGTCGGTAGCGGTCAGGTCCGATTGCCAGATCGGATCTAGCGGAGCTGGCGCGTGGATCTAGCGCCTACCGGGTGAGCACCCACAACGACAAGGAGCGCCATGACGCAGGCCGCTATCGAAGCCCGCGGGCTGATTAAGAAATTCGGCGACAACGTTGCCGTCAACGAACTGGACCTGACCGTGAAGGCCGGCACCGTGTACGGCGTGCTGGGCCCCAACGGCGCGGGTAAAACCACGGCGGTCAAGATGCTGGCCACTCTGCTGCGCCCAGACGGCGGGCAGGCCGAAATCTTCGGCAAGGACGTGGTCAAGGAGGCCGACGCCGTCCGCAGCCTCGTCAGCCTCACCGGGCAGTACGCCTCGGTGGATGAGGACCTCACCGGAACCGAGAACCTGGTATTGCTTGGCCGGCTGCTGGGTTACTCCAAGCCAGCCGCGCGCGACCGGTCGGACCTGATGCTGCAGACCTTCGGACTCACCGACGCCGCCACCCGGCAGGTGAAGAACTACTCGGGCGGAATGCGCCGCCGGTTGGACATCGCGGCGAGCCTGCTGTCGCGGCCCCGGTTGCTGTTCCTCGATGAGCCGACCACTGGGCTTGACCCCCGTAGCCGCAATCAGGTGTGGGAGATCGTTAGGTCCATCGTCAGCCACGGCACCACCGTGATGCTGACCACCCAATACCTCGATGAGGCCGACCAACTGGCCTCCAGGATCGCGGTGATCGACCACGGCAAGCTGATCGCCGAAGGCACCAAGGGCGAACTCAAATCATCCCTCGGCGGAGGCACGGTCAACCTCCGGTTGCGTAACCCCGACCAGCGTGAGGACGCCGCCCGCATCCTCGGCCAGACCCTGGGCACCGAAGTCACCCGCGAAGCCGACCCGGTGGTGCTCACCGCACCCGCGGTCAGCGGCGAGCGCGGCGACGACGGCGGCGCCAGTGAGGTGGCGGCCCACCAGACCGCTGCGGCACTGGGTGACCTGGCCCGCGCCGGGATCATCGTGGACTCCTTCTCACTCGGTCAGCCGAGCCTGGACGAGGTGTTCCTCGCCCTCACCGACAAACCCGCCACCAGCGAAGACTCCAAGGACGCGGCATGAGCACCGACACCACAGACACCACCGACGCCACGCAGGCCACGGAAACGAAGAAGACTCGCGCCCGGGGCAAGCAAGGCGCTGATGTGAGCACCGACTCCCTTGCCACCCCCACCGCCCAAGACATCGAGAAGATCTTCAACGCCGAGCGACCTTCGCGCCCCTCGGCACTCTCGGCGTCGTTGACGTTCGGATGGCGAGCGCTGCTGAAGATTAAGCACGTCCCCGAACAGCTGATGGACGTCACCCTCTTCCCGATCATGATGACGCTGATGTTCGTGTACCTCTTCGGAGGCGCCATCGGCGGCAGCGTGGGGGACTACCTACCGTTCTTCCTGCCCGGAATCCTGTCCGTCTCAATCGTGATGATCACGATGTACACGGCGCTCGCGGTCAACACCGACATCGACAAGGGCGTGTTCGACCGGTTCAGGACGCTTCCGATCTGGCGCCCGGCGCCGATGGTGGGCGACCTGCTGGGAGACGCGTTCCGGTATGTCATCGCCTCGGCGATCATCATCGGCATCGGCATGCTCATCGGGGCGTTGCCCGGCAGCCAAGGGTCCGACGGCGGTGCGTACCTGCCCGAGGGTGGAGTGCTGGGTGTGCTCG
>JBMDWZ010000082.1:0-6276 GCA_048594865.1 Beutenbergiaceae bacterium | reverse complement strand
GTAGTTGCCCAGGCCCTGGAACGTGGGGTCGGAGATCAGGTCCCACCGGGTCAGGGAGATAGCAAAGACTCCCGCCACGGGTAGCAGCAGGAAAACTCCCACGCCGATGAAGCTCGGAATGAGCAGCAGGTACGCGGTGCGCGCTTCGGCGCGCTGCCGGGTACTCATCTGCGTGCTGCCATGGCTGCCTTCACCCCTTGGTGGCAATCCACTGGCGGGTGTTGGGGCTCAGTAGCAGACCCACGGCAACACCGATCCAGATTGCACTGATGACGTTGGCCGGCAGGCCGGTAAAGATTCCCACGATCGCAAGGATAGTGACGACGGCGCCCAGGATCACCAACACCCACCACGCCCATCGGTGCCGGAGCAGGGCAAAGATCGCGGCGAGCGTGACCACGAGCGCGACGGCGATCATGGAACCGGCTAGGGCGTACATCGTGCTGGCGTTCGCCCCTTGCATGCCGGTGCGCATCGCGGCATCGAGTCCGGGTGCCATGAAGAAGACGAGGCCCATCAGCATCAGGAACGCCGATCCGACCCAGGCCAGCACCGCCGAGGCGATCAGTGCCCCGGGGCGGCGCTGCGGCGAGGCGAAGCCCGGGTAGACACCGGGTTGTAATCCGGCCTGCGCGGGGTATCCCGGCGCCCCGGCCGGCATGTAGGCGCCCGGTGCTCCGCCACCCGGCTGGCCGCTACTCGGCGGCTGCTGCCCGTACAGGTTGGACTCCTGCCCGGTGTACGGATTGGGCTGGCCGTAGGACTGTGAACCTTGCGGGGATCCGGTAGGTGAGGTCATCGGGTTCCTGTCTAGAGACACCGAACCCCGCCCGGCGACGTCTGTGTGCCTGGGCGGGGTTCGACTTAACGCTGGTTCAGGCCTTGGAGTTGTACCAAGCGGTGGAAGCCGGCAGCCACAGCAGCACCGTGGACGCGGCAACCCATGCCACACCGATGAGACCGGAAGCCTCGCCGGTGGTCAGTCCCATGATTCCGAAAACCAGGAAGATGGCTCCCAGCACGGTCAGCAGCATTCGACCCCATTTGGCGCCCCGAAAAGCGAAGACCGCGCCGAGGACCACGATGAGTCCCCAGACGAGGAAGATCCCGCCGAAGATGCCGATGACAGCCATCAGCCCGGCGGAGTCTGCGCCGCTAAGGCCCAGGTCGGAGGCGGTGAGCGTCCCGCCGGCGATCAGAATGATCAGGCCGAGAACGATCATCAGAGCCGAGCCGACCCAGGCGAGGACGCAGCCAGCGATGACGGTACCCGGGCGGGGCAGTGCGCCACCCTGACCCCACGGTGCCGCACTCTGGCCGAACTGGTCTGGCTGCTGGCTGTATCCGCCGGCAGCCGGTGCGCCGTATGCGCCGGTCTGGGCCTGGCCGCTGCTGGCGCCATAGGCGTCGGGCTGAGCCTGGCTGTAGGAACCAGCCTGCGGCTGGCCGTAGGAAGCGCCCGTGTCACTGCCCTGGGCGTAAGGCTCCTGCTGTCCGTAGGGCTGGTTAGACCCATCAGGACCTTGGTTAGGGGGCGTGCTCATCGGTGTCCTCCAGAGACGAGTGTGCTAGTGCGACCTATCATGTACCAACTGACCTGCTTGGACTAGTCGCCGCGCGACCTTATCGCGGGCCGCATCGCAACGGTAGTAGATGCACATCCTTGCGCGAAACGGGTAGAACTGCCCGCCGAGCGGATGCCCGGTGTGACCCAAGAGGGCGTGGACCCCTCGGCGCCGCCCGCGCCAAGCGGACCCTCACGCCGCGGCGGCTCCGCAGCGGGGGCAGGTCGCCGAGGCCCGGCGCCGGGATATCAGCAACGCCCGCTCATAGGCCGGCCCCAGGTCCGCCGGCCAGCCCTCGTGCTCCCACTGGATCAGGTTGGCCAGGCAGAACGTGGGGCAACACAGGCTGCAACTGACGGGGTTCTTTGGCCGCCGATACCGCCGGTGGGTGTGACCAGCGGGGCATCGTCCCTCCCACGGCGCGGGCGGCATGGGCACGTCCTGGCGCATCAGCCGCTCGGGTGTTGCCCCGATCTTGACCGCCTGGGCCCGCCACTGTGGCCCGTGCCCGGCGCGTGGGCCCGCCAATGCGTGGGCGATCTCGTGCATGATCGTGTTACGGACCTCGCGCTCCTCATGCAACACGGTGAGGTGGCGGCTGAGGCTGATCAGGCGGCGGTTGAAGTTGCACTGTCCGGCGCGGCGCTTGGCGCGATCGAACTCGAAGGTCCAGTACGCCAGCCCGTGGGCATCCATCAGGTCACGCGCGAGGGTGCGTGCCTGATCTAGTTCCATGCCAGCACTGTAGCCGCCGCAAGGGCGTCACTCTTAGGCCCTGTGGACGGGCGCAGGTCTCTCCTTGGCCTGTGCATTATGGCGCCATCGCCTTGCGGATTCGCTTGGCCGAGACCGGCTCGGAGGTGCCGAGATTTTGGGCGAAGAAGCTCACCCGCAGTTCCTGGAGCATCCAGCGCACCCGGCTCACTACCTGCGGATCGGCCGAGTCGCTGCTGGCCATCGACCACCACGCGTCGGTGAGCTCCCGCAGTTGCCACGCCAGGTCCGCGTCCCGGTGCGGGTTCTGCGCTGCTTTCTCCAGTCGCACCACCGCCGCCCGCAAGTAGCGGGGCAGGTGCGGAAGAATGGTCGACGGCGTAGCGGCCAAGAACCCGCTGGTCACCAATTCTTCGCGCTGGGTGCGCACGTCGGTCAGCACGTCCAACAGGGCCAGTGACGTAGTCGCCGTGATGGTGCGGTCCACCTCGGCAGCTGCGGTGAGGACGTCGGAGGTGATCCCCGCGATCCGGTGTACCTCATCCTCCAGGGCTGCGTACACGCCGGTGGCCACCTCTTCAAAGCGCGCGCGGGTGCGCACCGAGCCCAGGTCGGTCTGCTCGGTGAGGCTAGCGACCGCGGCGCGCACCAGATCGGTCACCAGCGCCTCGGTGGAGGAGTATGGGCTGGCGGCCAGCGTCAGCGCCTGGCGACCGGTCCACCGGCTGGAGACGCGCTGGGTTGCCAACGGGTTGCCCTGCGCGATGAGCTCGCGCACCCCAGCCGGATGGGCGCGATCGCGTGCGTCGGGATCGGTGAGCACCCGCAGGCTCACCCCATCCTTCTCCGCGACCAACGCCGGGTAGCCGCGAACCTGCAATCCGCCCGAGCCGGTCGCGCTGATCTGCATCGGCAACTCGCTAGTGTCCTTCGGCCACGCGCGCAGCCCGCTGACTTCGTTCAGTCCCGGGGTGAGCGCGGTGGCGCTCTGCGGTGCCGGCGCACCGGATCCCGGTTGTCCGCTGCCTCCGGCGTTATCCACGCCACCGTGGCGTTGCCCGGATCGGTCCGCCCCGCCATTCTTGGCCCGCCCGGTTCCGGTTGCCGGCGGCGTGGGCACCGCCCGCCCGGCGTCGGCGAATGCCTGGCCCACGGCGGTGCGCACCGCGCCCGCCGTCTGTTTCGCGAGTTGACGCTGCAGCGCGATGAGGTCCTGACCGGAGCCGAGGACCGCGCCCGCGGCATCGTGCACCTCAAAGGTCACCCGCAGGTGATCGGGCAGCCGCTCGGGGGCCCACGCGTCATCGGGTACCTCAACGTCCTTCACCTGCTGCACCGCGGACCCGAAGGCCTCGTGGAAGGAGGGCGCACCGGGCTGCGCGGGCGCCACCTGCGACCAGTCCGGAAGCAGTGCGCGTACCTTGCCGGCGGTATCCGGGGCCGGGACCAGGTGTTTGCGCACAGGTTTGGGCAGTGAGCGGATGGTGGCGATGCTCAGCTCTTCCAACAGGCCGGGCACGAGCCAGTCGAAGCCTTCGGGCTGGAGTTGTGGCAGCACTTCGATCGGCACATGCACCGTCACACCATCGGCGGCCGTACCCGGCTCGAACTGATAGGACAGCGGCAACGTCAGGTCGCCCTGGGTCCAGGTGTCGGGGAAGAGGCCCGAATCGAGCTCGTGATCGGCTGGCAGCACCAATTCCAGGCTGAGGTCCAGCAGGTGCGGATCATCGCGCTTGGCCTTCTTCCACCATGAATCGAAGTGCCTGGCGGTGACCACCTGCTCGGGAACGCGCTCGTCGTAGAAGTCATACAGCCCGGTCTCATCCATCACCAGGTCGCGTCGGCGCTGCCGGGCTTGCAGTTCTTCGGCTTGCTCCAGGACGCCGGCGTTGTGTTTGACGAACGCGTGATGGGACCGCCATTGGCCATCCACCAGCGCTTCGCGGATGAACATCTCCCGCGCCGCGACCTTATCTACCCGCGCGAACGGCACCGGCCGGTCGGCCACCAACGGGATGCCGTACAGCAGCACCTTCTCCTTTGCCATCCCCGCGCCCTGCCGGGTTGACCAGTACGGCTCGGAGTAGGTGCGTTTGATCAGGTGCTCGGCCAGCTTCTCCACCCACTCGGGTTGGATCCGGGCCACCGTGCGCCCAAAGAGCCGCGAGGTCTCCACCAGCTCGGCCGCCATCACCCAGTCGGGGTTCTTCTTCGCCAGATGGGAGCCGGGGAAGATGACGAACCTGGCCCCGCGGGCGGCCACGTACTCCCGTCGTCGTTCATCCCAGGAGCCGATGTGCGTCAGCAGCCCGGACAGGATCGCCTGGTGCACCGCATCGGCGTCGGCCTCCCCAGGGTTCTTGGCGTGCGGGGTGCTGATGCCCAGGTGTTTGAGCATCTGGCGCAGTTGGGCGAGCACGTCCTGCCACTCCCGCACCCGCAGAAAGTGCAGGTACTCGGCGCGGCACATCCGCCGAAACGCCGAGGAAGATAGTTCGGCGCGTTGGGTGCGCAGGTAATCCCACAGCCGCAGGATCGAGAGGAAGTCGCTGGACTCATCGGCGAACCGGCGGTGCTGGGCATCGGCCTGCTGCTGGGATTCGGCGGGGCGCTCGCGGACGTCCTGGATGGACAGCGCGGCCACGATCACCAGCACCTCTCCCATGCACCCCTGCCGGTCGGCCTCGATGAGCATCCGGCCCAGGCGCGGGTCGATCGGCAACCGCGCCAAGGTGCGGCCCACCTTGGTGAGCTCGCGGCGGGAGGTGGCATCGTCGTCGTGGAGCCTGATCGCTCCGAGCTCGGTGAGCAAGGTGACGCCATCGCGCACGGCGCGGGTGTCGGGAGGGTCGACGAAGCCGAACTTGGTGACGTCGCCGAGCCCGAGGGCGGTCATTTGTAGGATCACGGAGGCCAGGGAGGTGCGCAGGATTTCGGGTTCGGTGAACTCCGGGCGGGCCTCGAAGTCCTCCTGGGAGTACAACCGGATCGCCACACCATCGGCGACGCGCCCGCACCGCCCGGAGCGTTGGTTGGCGCTGGCCTGTGAGATCGCTTCGATGGGCAACCGCTGAACCTTGGTGCGTGCCGAGTAGCGGGAGATGCGCGCGGTGCCGGGGTCGATGACGTAACGCACGCCCGGGACCGTGAGGGAGGTTTCGGCGATGTTGGTGGCCAGCACGATCCGGCGCGCCGAGTGCGCGGCGAACACTCGGTGCTGCTCGGCGGCCGATAGCCGGGCGTACAACGGCAGGATCTCCACCGCCCGGCCCTGGGGCGTGGCATCGAGGTGCTGGCGTAGGGCCTCGGCGGAGTCCCGGATCTCCCGTTCCCCGGAGCAGAACACCAGGATGTCACCCGAACCCAGGGCCATCAGCTCATCGGTGGCGGCGCAGATCGCTTCGGGTGCCTCGATTTCTTCACCGGAACTGACGCCGTCGGCCCTGTCCTCCTCGTCCTCCTCGTCAGGGAGCAGCGGCCGGTAGCGCACCTGGACCGGGTAGGTGCGCCCGGAGACCTCGATCACCGGCGCTGGCTGCTCCGCGGTGCCGAAGTGCTCGGCGAACCGAGCGGAGTCGATGGTGGCCGAGGTGATGATCACCTTGAGGTCGGGGCGCTGGGGCAGCAGTTGGTGCAGGTAGCCGAGCAGGAAGTCGATGTTCAGGGACCGCTCGTGGGCCTCGTCGATGATGATGACCTCGTAGCGGCGCAGCATCGGATCGCGCTGAATCTCGGCGAGCAGGATCCCGTCGGTCATCACCTTGATCAGGGAGCTGGGGCTGACGTTGTCGGTAAACCGCACCTGGTAACCCACGGCGCCGCCCACCTGGGTGCCGAGCTCTTCGGCGATCCGTTCGGCGACGGTGCGGGCGGCGATCCGGCGGGGCTGGGTGTGGCCGATGGTGCCGTTGATCCCCAGCCCTAGTTCGAGGCAGATCTTGGGCAGCTGGGTGGTCTTTCCCGATCCGGTTTCACCGGCCACGATGAGCACTTG
>JBMDWZ010000081.1:0-11322 GCA_048594865.1 Beutenbergiaceae bacterium | reverse complement strand
CCACGGTTCTGCAGGTACCTCAGCGCCTCATCCACACCCTCAGGCGCGACGATCGCGACCATGCCCACGCCCATGTTCAGGGTCGCTTCCAGGTCCAGTTGCGGTACCGATCCAAGCCGGCCGACGACGTCGAAGACGGCTGGCGGGGTCCAGGTCGCCCGATCCACGGTCGCCACGAGCCCCTGAGGGATGATTCGTGCAAGGTTCGCTGCCAGCCCCCCGCCGGTCACGTGGCTCAGCGCCCGTAGCCCGGCCGGACGGTGATGGGCCAGGCCCAGCACGTCGGCGGCGTACACCTGGGTCGGTTCCAGAAGTTCGGCACCCAAGGTGCGGCCAAATTCCGGCACGTCGGTGTCCAGGGCCCAACCGGCGCGGGCGATTACGGCGCGCACCAGGGAGTACCCGTTGGCGTGCAAACCCGAGGACGGCAAGGCGAGCGCTACGTCACCGGCGTTGATGCGCTCAGGTCCCAGGACGTCGTCGGCCTCCACCACACCGGTCGCAGCACCGGCCACGTCGTACTCATCCGGATCCAGCAGCCCGGGGTGTTCGGCAGTCTCCCCGCCCACCAGCGGCGTTTGCGCCACCGAGCAGGCCTCGGCGATACCGCGCACGATCCCGGCGATCCGCTCTGGGACCACCGAACCGCACGCGATGTAGTCGGTCATGAACAACGGCTTGGCGCCGACCACCACGATGTCATCGACGACCATTCCGACCAGGTCGAAGCCGATGGTGTCGTGGATGTCCATCGCTTGAGCGATCGCGACCTTGGTGCCCACCCCGTCGGTGGAGGTGGCCAGCAGCGGCCGGCGGTAATCGCGCAGCTCGGAGGCATCGACCATGCCCGCGAAGCCGCCGACGCCCCCGACGACGGTGCTGCCGTGAGTTTTGCGAACCGCGTCCTTCATCAGTTCCACGGCCTTGTCGCCGGCCTCGGTGTCCACACCGGCGGCGGCATAGGTCAGCGGCTCGGCGTCAGCGGCGCCGTTGTTCGGTGTGCTCACGGGCGCAGCAGTGCTCCTTCGCCACCCGCTGAGACCGACAGCGAGGTAAGCCCATCTTCTGGGGACCCCAGAGGCAGTTCGTCTTGGTCAAGCATTTGAGCCTCGGCCGCCGGTTCGGTGATCGGCAGCGGATACTTGCCGGTGAAGCATGCGGTGCACAGCCGCTCTTCGGGCTGCTCGGTGGCCTTCACCATCGCTTCCAGGCTGATGTACCCCAGCGAGTCGGCGCTCAGGCTGGACCGAATTTCCTCGGTGCTCAACCCATTGGCGATCAGCTCGGCACGGGTGGCGAAGTCGATGCCGTAAAAGCACGGCCACTTCACCGGCGGCGCCGAAATCCGCACGTGAATCTCCGCGGCCCCCGCCTCGCGCAACATCCGAATCAGCGCTCGTTGAGTGTTCCCGCGCACGATCGTGTCGTCGACAACCACGAGCTTCTTGCCCTGGATGACCTCGCGCAACGGGTTGAGCTTGAGCCGGATACCCAATTGCCTAATCGTCTGCGACGGCTGGATAAAGGTTCGGCCCACGTAAGCATTCTTCGTCAGGCCTTGGGCGAACGGAATTCCGGATTCGGCGGCATACCCGATCGCGGCCGGGGTACCGGATTCGGGGACCGGAATCACCAGATCGGCATCGGCGGGGTGCTCGCGCGCCAGCGCCCGGCCCATCGCTACCCGGGCGGCGTGCACCGACACCTTGTTGATCGAGGTGTCGGGCCGAGCCAGGTACACGTATTCAAAGACGCACCCGCGCGGGGCCGCCTCGGCGAACCGGACGGTGCGCAGCCCGTCGTCGTTGATGATGACCATTTCGCCGGGCTCGATCTCCCGGACCAGCGAAGCGCCCACGATGTCCAGGGCGGCGGTCTCCGAGGCCACGACCCACCCGCGGGCAAGCCGGCCCAGCACCAGTGGGCGGATGCCCTGCGGGTCGCGCGCGGCGTACAAGGCCCGCTCGTCCATGAACGCCAAGGAGAACGCTCCGCGCAGGCGTGGAAGGACCTCCAGGGCGGTGTCTTCGAGGCTGTGGCCTGGGTCCCCGCTGAGCAGCGCGGTGAGCACAGCGGTGTCGCTCGCGCACTTTTCCAGCACGCCCCGCCGCTCGGAGGAGCCGTAGCGCTCCTGCACCAACGACACCAGCTCGGAAGTGTTGGTGAGGTTCCCGTTGTGCCCCAATGCGACAGTGCCGGAGGAGGTGGGTCCAAGCGTGGGCTGGGCGTTCTCCCAGGTGGAAGCGCCGGTGGTGGAGTAGCGCACGTGCCCCAGCGCGATGTGCCCGGTGAGGGCACGCAGCGCGGTGTCATCGAACACCTGCGAAACCAGGCCCATGTCCTTGTAGACCAGGATCTGCTGACCGTTGGAGGTCGCTATCCCCGCAGACTCTTGCCCACGGTGCTGAAGGGCGTACAGCCCAAAGTAAGTGAGTTGAGCGACGTCCTCCCCTGGTGCCCATACTCCGAAGACGCCACAAGCGTCTTGGGGGCCCTTCTCCCCGGGGAGGAGTTCGTGTGAGAGTTGACCATCTCCGCGCGCCACGCCCCTATCGTCCCACATACCCGGCCTGGTCGGTACCGGCTACTTCTTGGTGGGCCGCTTTCCGCCCCGATCCACCACGACGGCGACGGTCAGTCCGAGTAGCGCAAAGAACGGCACGGCGAATACCGCGATGAGCAAAAACACACCCGGCAGCGAGATGTACGGGGTGGGAATCGCGCGGGTCATGGTCAAGACGGCGCACAGCACCAGCCCCACGACGATGCCGGCGAGCGCGAAGCGGCCATAGCGGGGGGTGCGGTGCACGGTGGCGGGATCCACCAGCGCGCGGACCTCAGCGGGGGTGACTTCGTGGCCCGATTCTTCCGGTCGCGCGGGTTCGCTGGCCTCACGTGCAGGTGTGCTCGCGTCGCCCTGCGGCTCTCCAGCGGCGCCGGAGGCAACGGGTTGGCCGATCGTTTCTGGTTGCGGATCGTGTGCCGGGTCGGCGCTTGGATCCTGCGGTGGGGTGCTCACGATCTAGACGCTAGCAGCGGTAAGAACTCGGCTAGCGACCCGCGCTGCCCGGAAGCGTGCACGGCACCGGACTCCACCGCACCGTCCCACGTCAATTCCCCGACGGCGAGGGCAAGCCACGTTTGCGGGTCCGTTTCCACCACGTTCGGTGGGGTACCTCGGGTGTGCCGTGGGCCGCGGACGGCTTGCACCACTCCCGCCGGCGGCACCCGGACCTCCACGCTGTGCCCGGGATGTTCGGCGGCGAGCAGTTCCAAGGTGTAGCGCACCGCGGTGCGCACCGCCTTGGAGTCGGCGTCTCCGCTTTGCCAGGCGCGCACAGCCTGCAATCCGGCTTCGGGGTCGGTTCGGCGGGCCATGTGCCCAACGCTACCTCGCGCTCACCTACCGACCGTCAGGGCTACAGCCTGATATTCACCTACCACGCCCCCACTGCTGGCCCGACCATCTAGCCGTGAGAAGGGGCACAGGCGCGGGGAACTTCTCCCCATCGACCCACTTACACATTGCCAATACGTTGGTTTGCAAGCCCAAAGACCAACGAAAGGATCCACTTCAATGCGCATCAAGTCACGATCTACCCTCGCTGCTCTAGCCGGAGCCGCTTTGACGATCGGAACCCTCGCTGCCTGCACCGGGGACGACGGCGAAGACCGGAACGGGGACGACCGGTCCGAGACCGAAACCGAAGAGACCGAAACGGTCGACGAAGACGTCGAGGAAGATGACGAGACTGAGGCCGTTGAGGAGGAAGACGAGGACGACGATCCCACCGTCTCCGACGTCGAGGAAGACTCCGATGACAATGAGGCCCCCGCCGGGGACGTCACCGAAAGCGGCGCAGAACTGAGCGTTGGGGAGACCGCGACGGTTCCGTTCGTGGACTCCGATGGCAACGAACTGCTCACCGAAGTCACCATCACCAGCATCGATGAGATGACGATGGACGATCTCGAGGCAGGCGGCCTGGAGCCCGACGACGCGTGGGCCGACATGACCCCGTTCTACGTCAACTACGAGGCCACCGCTGTGCAAGACGGCGACTACTCCGGCGTCAGCGTCGGCACCGACATCGACGGCTTCGTTGAGGGCGGCAACCCCGCGCAGCGGCTGACCACCATCGGCTTCCGCGAGTGCGGTAGCGCCAACTTCACCTCCAGCGACGAGCAGGGCGACAGCATCGAAGGGTGCCAGGTGTACCTGACCGACGGCGAGTCCGTCACCTCGGCGCAACTGGTCACCGGCGATGACGACTACACCGTCACCTGGAGCTGAACGCTTCACCATCGCTAGCAAGACTTCTGAGCAGAGTCCCAAGGTCTGAACAGAAATAGCAAAGTCCCCCTCGGCGTCGGGCCGAGGGGGACTTTGTGCTGGGTAGCAAGTCCAACGAGGTAGCTAGTTAGTCCGGAGGCGCAGTGGTGGGCGCGCTGTATTCGATCATCCCGGGATCCCCCGCACCGGCGAAGTAGCCGCGCACGCTGCGCAGACGCGGCGAGTCACCCTGCACCCGAATGCGCACCTGACGCAGGGTCGCCGGCGCAAAGCTGTGCACCCGCTTGTGCCCGATGGTTTGCGCTCGGATCAGCACGTGTTCAGCGGGGTCATCGAGAGTCGCGGTCAGCACCTCATGGTGCTCCACGCGCTGACCGTCGTCGTAGTCCTCGGCGAGCTCCAGGTGGTCGATGCGGACCGGCTCGGGGAACGTCGCGACCCATTCACCTTCCCCGCCCTCCAGGCTTGCCTCGACCGGCTCGGCAAACCTGCGATCGATCTCCGTGCGCCATTCCTGGAGGCGCTGCGCGTCACTCGCATCGATCAGGCCATGGTCGTTGGGCGGCACGTTCAGCAGCAGGTTCGCGCCCATGCCCACCGAGGCGTAGTAGATCGCAAGCAGATGCTCAAGAGACTTCGGCTCATCGCCGGCCGCCCAGAACCACCCGCGCCGCAAGGACACGTCACACTCGGGCGGCAGGTACAAGGCCTCATCCAGCGCGACGGTCTTGACCGTGTAACTGGAAAAGTCCGTGCGGTCGACGACGTAATTCACCGGATCTGCGGCCACCCCGTTCTCGTTACCTACCCATCGAATGGTGGGCCGGCCCATGTTGAACACCATCGCCTGGGGCTGCAGCTCGTCGATAATGGCGCTCACGCCATCCCAGTCGAAGGTGCGGTCTTGGGACCCGGCGCCGTCAAACCACAGCTCCACCAGCGGCCCGTAGTTGGTGCATAGCTCGCGCAATTGTTCCCGGTAGAACGCGTCATAGGCGGGCGGATCGTCATAGCACTGCGCGTTGCGGTCCCATGGAGACAGGTACAGCCCCAGTGGCATGTCGGCCTCCGCACATGCCGCCGCCACCTCAGCCACGACGTCCCCGTTGCCCTGGCGCCACGGCGAGGAGGCCACCGAGTAGTCGGTGGTGCTCGTTGGCCACAAACAAAAACCGTCGTGATGCTTGGCGGTCAGAACGAAGTACTTGGCCCCGGCGTCCTTAGCGACCCGCACCCACTGGGCCGCATCCAAGTTGCCGGGATTGAAACTGCTCGCCGGCAGGGTGCCGTCGCTCCATTCTTTGGCATGGAAGGTGTTGATCCCGAAGTGGCAGAAGAACCCGAGTTCCAGATGCTGCCATGCGCGTTGGCCCGCCGTTGGGGCAATGGGTTGCATGCCCAGACGGTACAGCGGCACCCGGGCGTCCTTCTAGGCCCGGGTGCCGCTCCTACCGCAATTAGCCCTGCGCCAACAGCTCCGCCTGCGCCAGGGAACCCTCGCCGTCGAACCGGATCCGAACCGCGCTCGCGGTGACGGGCTCGTCGAAGACGAAGGGCCGCAACTGCAACGCCCAGGCAAACACTTGCCCGCTGCGGCGATCGATGACCTGCCAGTCACCCTCGCCGTCGCGCACCTCCACGGTCCACGCCGAGGGTGCGGCCGCTTCAGCAGCGGACATCAGGGTGTACCCGGTGAGGCTGTGGCTATCCGGACCGGACCAGGTCAGAGTCCGCTGCCCCACCTCAATGGTGGTTTCGGCGAGGTCGTCCGCGAGCGCCTGGACGCCGCCATCCCACTCGCCGCTGGCGCTGACGTCGCGCCAGGGCGCGGTTAGGTCGCCCGGTTCGCTGAGGGACGCCGGTGGGGTGGCGCTGCCCCAGGCGCCGGGTTCGTCGGCCATCTCGAACCGCAGGGTCCGTGCGGTGCGCAGTGCCTCGTGGGAGATTTCCGCGGCGCCGACCGGAACGGTGTCCAGCCACACCCCGTGCACGTAGGGGGTGTCGATGGTGTTGCCCGGGGCTTCGATAACCAAATCGCCGTCGGGGCGGTGGATGATCGCACGGGTTACCAGCGGCGATCCGATGACCCATTGGTCCGAGCCCACCCGCAGCGGGTAAATCCCTAGCGCCGACATGAGGTACCAGGCCGACATTTCGCCGTTATCCTCATCGCCGTGGTAGCCCTGGCCCAGGTCGTTTCCGGTCCACAACCGGGTGAGAATTTCCCGGACGATCTCCTGGGTCAGATCCGGGCGGCCAGCGAACAGCGGGATGTACCCGATGTGGTGAGAGGGCTGGTTGCTCTGTCCCAGTTGCCCCATCTGGACGTCCCTGGCTTCGATCATCTCGTGGATGACGCCGCCGTAAGTGCCCTTCTTGGTCGCCTTTTCGGGGGTGCTCAGGAACGTTTCCAGCACCCTGGCCAGGCCTTCGGGGCCGCCGTGCAATCCTGCCAGGCCGTTGCCGTCGTGTGGGGCGTGGAAGGCGAAGTTCCAGGCGTTGGTTTCGGTGTAATCACCGCCCCACACCTCGGGGTCGAACTCCGTGGCCGGGCCGAAATTGCCCTCCCGGTCACGACCTCGGAAGTGGCCGGTCTCGCCGTCGAACAGGTCCACATATCCGCGGGCGCGCTGGGCGAAGAAGATGGCTTCCTCGCGCAAGGCCGAGCGGCGGCTCTCCGGCACGTGGGAGCCGGCCAGCAGCACCTTGGCGAGCTCGGCGATGCCGGCGTCGTTGATGTATCCCTCGGTGGACCAGGACACCGACTCGTGGCTGTCGGTGGGCGCATACCCGCGCAGGAAGTGGAACGGCACGCCCTTGCGTCCCACGCCCTTGTGATCTGGCACCACGGTGGCGTTGCGCAGGGCCGCGTCGTAGGTGGCCACGGGGTCCAGCAGGTCCACACCGCGAGCAGCGAGGTCGGCGAAGGCGACGTCGGAGCTGGTTCCGGTCATGAGGTCCGCGTAGCCCGGGGAGGACCAGCGGGCGATCCACCCGCCCTCGCGGAACTGTTGCACGAACCCGTCGGCCAGCTCGGCCGCGATCTGCGGGTATAGCAACGCATACGCAGACCAGCAGGTGCGGTAGGTGTCCCAGAACCCGTGGTTGACGTACATCGCGCCGTCGATCACGGCGGCACCGGTGTGGGTGTCGCTGTGGGCACCGGTGTGCGGTGCCACCGGGGAGGCGTGCCGCAGGATCGGGTCGGCGGTGGTGCCCACGTTCTCGGCGTAGTTGGAGGGATACAGGTTCAGCCGGTACAGGCTGCCGTAGGCGCTGGCGAGTTGTTCGGCCGTTGCCTCGGGCAACTCCAGGACGCCGAGGCGGTCTTCCCAGGCGATCTGTGCACGGGCCAGGAGTTCGATGCCCGGCACCTGCGCCAATTCCAGGTCGTAGGTGTGCCAAGCCTGTTCGGTGGAGATGAACGACGTCGCGAGCCGCAGTTCCACGGTGTTTCCGGCGCTGAGGTCGAAGGTTGCGTATTGGGCGTGCTCCCGGTCCCCTTGCGGGTAGCCGGCGCCGATCATCGGGCGGTCGAACCGGCCCGCGAAGTACATCCGGCTGCGTCCAACGGACAATCCGCTGCCGTGATCGCTCCAGCCGGTGACGGTGCCGGCGTGGGGGTCGATGTCGATACGCACCGGACCATCGGCGCTGGCGTTGCCGGTGCCGGCGGCGTCGATGATGACGTGGCTGCGGTGGGTCCCGGGAGCGAAGGTGAACGTGAACAGGCCACCGTGATCGGTGGGCGTCATCGTCACCTGAGTTCCGCCGTCGACCGTTACGTCATACAGGTGCGGGTGGGCTCGCTCGTTGTCGTGGCTGAAAGGCTGTTGCCGGCTGGTCAAGGTGGCGTCGGGCACCTCGCCACCGGCGACCGGGTGGAAGACCAACTGGTTGCGGTCGCCCATCCAGGGGCTGGGGATGTGGGACAGTCCCACGCCCTGCAGCACCGGGCTGTTGTTTTCATCGGTGTGACCGGCCCAGGAGTACATCCACCGGTCCGAGGAGGCGTCGGTGAACGGAACAAGGAAGGTGAACCCATTGGGCATCGCCGTGGCCGGGGCGTTGTTGCCGCGGGAGTAGGCGCCGGAGGAATGGGTGCCGCGGCGGGTGTCGACGTGCTCGGCCAGGGTGTCGCGCGCGGTGCGGTCCTTAGCTAGGCCCACACTGGCTTGATCCAGCCAGGCGTGCACCGGACCGGGGGCCTCGGTGAGCACAGCGATGCTTTCAATAGTGCTGCCGGCCAAGCCGTGAAGGCTCAGCCGCACGGTGTTCCAGTGGTTGACGAGCAGGATCTTGCCCTCGCCCTGTGCGGCGGCGCTGGCGCCTATGCCGTACTGATCGGTGAGCTCGGCGCCCTCGATCTCGCTGATCCAGCGACCGTCCTGGAGCTGGGCGTCCAGAGACACAAACGTTGAGGCGTAACTCAGTTCCTCATCCAACTGTGGGCACACGATGTAGCGCAGCTCGGTGCCCGCTTCGATGCCGATCTCCAGGCCGCTGGCGATCACGCGCCGGGCTTTGCCAGCTTCGGTCGCCGCGATCCGCAGGGTCTGTGTCCCGGTGAGCGCGGAGTTCGCTTTGGCTGCGGGCAGGTCGTGTGGTCCGGCGTCGAGCGCCAAGTCCAGATCACCGTCGGCCTGCGCGGGCAGCGCATCGGCCAGATCAAGGGTGAAGTCGAGCCGCTCGTAGCCGTAGCGGTGGGGGTCAAGAGTCATGTGGGGTGGGCACCTTGGCGTCCGCGCACTGGCTGTGGCCGGCCGGACTATAACTGGAGAACAAAACCAGTCCATCCCACCACAGATGGCGCCACGCGCAGGCACCTGTGCGTCGCAGGTCACGGCTCGGGCGAACGCACAGGGCCCACGAACCAGACCCAAGGCCATCGCCTAAAGCGGCAAAGAATCAGCCGGGTTCGTCGTCGTGGTCGTGCACCACCACATGCAGCCCATGTGCCAATAGATCCTCGGCGTGCTGGACCAACGCGACCAGTGCGGGGGTGGTCAGGGAGTAGTAACTGGAGCGGCCTTCGCTACGGGCAGCCACCAACCCGGCGGCCCGCAACACCGATAGGTGAGCCGAGGTCGTGGACTGCGCCAGACCGACGTCGGCCACCAACTCCGTTACCCGGCGTTCGCGATCGGCGAGGCTGTGGACGATCTGAAGCCGCGCGGGATCGGCGAGGGCCTTGAACACCGCGGCCAGGGCGTCGTGGTCATGGCGGGGGTGGTCATCGATCTCTGGGGAACCGTTGGTTGCCATGGGCGAATGATCCAAGGGTTTAGCGGCTAGACCAAACCGGCGCACCGATACCCGGCCCACCCCTGCCTTGAGCGCGCCCAAATGGTCGTAAATCGTGACCATTTGGGCGCGCTCGGGGGCTGGGGCTGGAGTTAGCGCCGGCGCAGTGCGCTCGATGCTCGGTTCGCCTTGGTGGCACGGCGATACTCCCGGTTGCGTTCGGCGCTGAGCCGCGCGTCGGCCCGAACCTCCTGGCGCTGCGCCTCCTTAGTCAGCGACCGCCACGACTTCAACCGGCGCTCGGGAAGTTCACCGGACTCGATCGCCGCCTGCACCGCGCATCCGGGTTCCACGGTGTGGGCGCAGTCGTTGAACTTGCACAGCGCCGAGAGCTCCTCGATGTCGGTGAACGTGGCCGCCACCGATTCGGCGGTAGCCACCAATCCGATCGAGCGAAGGCCCGGGGTGTCGATGAGCACCGCGCCGCCGGGCAGCGGCACCAATTGGCGGTGGGTGGTGGTGTGTTTGCCCCGGCTATCGCCGCGCACATCACCCGCCTGCATCACCTGCTTCCCGGCCAAGGCGTTGACGAGGGTGGACTTGCCGGCACCGGATGGCCCCACGAGCACCATCGTCTGCGCCTCGGAGATCACCGCGTTCAGCGCCTGGAGTCCGGCGCCAGAGGTAGCGCTGATCGCGCACACCGTGGCGTTCGGGGCAACGGCTCGCACCGATGACACCCAGAACTCGGCATCCTCCACCAGGTCGGCCTTGGTCAGCACGATCACCGGCTTGGCACCGCTTCGGTGCGCCAGGGTGATCAACCGCTCGATCCTCCCCAGCGCCGGTAATGGCTCCAGCGGCTCGGCGATCAGCACGATCTCAACATTGGCGGCGATGACCTGCTCGCGGGAGGTTGCCCCGGCACTATCGCGCAGCAGCTCGCTGATCCGAGGAGCTATCCGCACCTCGGAATCCTGCACGTGCAACCAGTCCCCCACCGCTGGCACCATCGGCTCGCCGATCACTGCGGGCAGCGTGCCATGACTACTCAGCGCCCACGTCTGAGACTCGGCATACAGGTCCCGGTCCGGGACTGCTCGGATGGCGCCCTTATCTACCCTGGCAACCCGCCAGCGGCTGGCACTGCGCTCACTCATACCTCCAGGCTAAGAAGGCCAGGCAAGGGATTTTCGGTGTGGCCCAGCGCCAGCGCACGACCACCGCCGATGGCTCAGGAGGTGAAGTTGTCCTTGAGGTCCTCGATGATCGGGGTGTTTATCTTCAGCACCAGCCAGATCAGAACCGGTGAAATGAGGACGGCGATGACATTGATCGTTAAATACGAAAGCCCGGCAGTCAGAACCAGCACCAGCCCGACGGCGAGGGTTTGCAGCGGCTTTACGGCCGCGTAATAGGCGGCCAATCGCACCACGTCCCGGGTGCGGAAATTGAATAGTGAGGTAATCACCAAGCTTTGGGCGGTAAGCAAGCAGATCGCCGCGGCGATCACCACCAGCGCCACCGCCAGCGCGCCGGGCAGGTCAGTGGTGCGCAGAGTGCTGACCGCGAACCCGATGGCCGCCACTACCGCCACTGCCGGTATCCAGATCCGTAGCGCGTCGGATGCGTTGACCCGGTAGCCGCGAACGAACGAACGCAGCGGCGACTCAAACTCGGGCAGGTCCTTATCGCGCATCGCCAGTATCCCGGCACTGAGGGCCGGGCCGATCGGCAGCGCGCAGAGCGCGAACAGTGGGGCATTGGACGGCGAGCGTTCCAGC
>JBMDWZ010000080.1:0-25280 GCA_048594865.1 Beutenbergiaceae bacterium | reverse complement strand
TGAAGCTCAAAGATCACCGTCATCCCGCCGAGTACCGCTTGAGCCAGAACTCCCACCGCGATGGCGATCCCAATCCACGTCACCGCGCTGCGCCAGTAGCCGGCCGACCGCCGTGCCCGCACCACCAGCAACACGGCCAGTGCCAACGAGCCGGCAAACACCAGCCCGGCCAGAGTCCGGTTGCCGAACTCGATGAACGGGTGCCAGTTGGTCGCATTGTGGAACTCGGGTGTGAATTGACCGGGCTCACAGTTGGGCCACGTCGAGCAGCCCAGCCCGGATCCGGTGAGGCGCACCGCGCCACCGGTCACGATGATGCCAATCTGCAGCACCAAGTTCGCCCACGCCGCCACCGTTATCCATCGGCTTAGACGCCTCGAAACACTCATCCGACTTCCTCTACTCCACTCGCGCCCTAATGCCACCGGAACCACCGCAACGCTGCCGCACTGAAGAGCGCCGCCCACACGCTCAATACCAGCGCGCTGATCGCCACGCCACCGCCGTCCACGTGTGTCAGCGCCGAACGCAGCCCGTCACCGAGCGCGCTTGGCAGCAACCACCACGTGCTCGACGGCACCAGCACGCCGCCGCCAATGGCCATCAAAACCCACATCAGGTTAGCCCCCGCCAGCACCGCCTCGGGCCGCAAGGTCCCGGCGATCAGCAACGCTAACGCGGTGAACGTGATCGTCCCCAGCAACAACGGCACCACCGCCAGAACCAACCCGGCCAGCGCCGGGCGCCATCCGAGCGCCACCGCCAAGGCGCCCAGCACCACGATCTGCAGGACCTGCACAAACGCCACGCCCAGCACCTTGCCCGCCAACAGCCCGACCCGGCCCAGCGGCGTCGTCGCCAACAACCTCAGCGCACCGGCGCGCCGGTCGAAGCCGGTGCTGATCGCGGGACCTGTGAACGCGCTGGACAGCACCGCCAGGGCCAGCACCCCAGGTGCAATGAGATCGATCCGGTCCAGGTCCTGCGGCAGCGTCAGCAGAGACGTTCTGGACAGTACCACCAGGAACAGCGCAGGCAGGATCATCGAAAGCAGCAACTGTTCACCGTGGCGCACCACCGTGCGCATCTCGAACAGCCCCTGGGACACCACCCGTCGCCACCACGAGGACGCCCCGGGCGCCGGCGCGAGCTGAGTGGCCAGTACGTCGTCGATCATGATCCACCGCCGGTGAGGTCGCGGAACACCTGCGCCAAACCGCGCGAGCCGCGCGAACCGCGCCGCCGCACCTGCAATCCGTACGCCTGGCCCAAGGACTGCAACTCAGACCACGCGGCCTGCGTGAGCTCACCGGAGATCACCACTTCGCCGTCGCGCGGAGACACAGAATCCGCGGCGGAGCCTGAACCTGGGTCGATATCCGGTGCGGTCGAGGCGATCAGGTCCTCGGGCGAACCGGAGGCCACCACCCGTCCACGGTCGATGATCACCACATGGTCGGCCAGCACTTCGGCCTCCTCCATCACGTGGGTGCTCAACACCACCGATGTGCCTGCGTCCCGCAAGCCTGCGATCAGCTCCCACACCACGTCGCGGCCGTGGGCGTCCAACCCGGCGGTTGGCTCGTCCAGAAATACCAGTTCGCCGCGCCCCACCAGCGCCAAAGCCAGAGCCAGTCGCTGGCGCTGACCCACCGAAAGCCTACGGACCGACGTCGTAGCGAAGTCATCGATTCCCAGCGTCTTGGCAAGAGCGTCCGGATCGCGAGGAGAGGCATACAGCCCCGCCACGTGATCCAACAACTGCCGAGGCCGTGCCATCACCGGCAGGCCGCCCTCTTGAACCATCACGCCCACCCGAGGCCGCAGCGCCGACGCGCCCACCAGCGGATCGTGACCAAGAACACGCAACTGCCCGGAGTCGGGCTTAAGCAGCCCCTCGCACAGGAGCATCGAGGTGCTCTTGCCAGCCCCGTTGGGCCCGAGGATCGCGGTGACCTGGCCGGGCATGGCCCGCCAACTCATGTCGCGCAACACCGAGGTGGCGCCAAAACTGAGGCTCACCTGGTCGATCTCTACGCACGGACTCGGCACTCGGCCAGCCTAGGTGATCTCACGCCCCGGCTATGACAGTCGGTAGTAGACGCCCGCCACACTTCCACCACCCGCGCGCCCGAGGCATCCGAAGTGGCGAAGATCCGCCACTGGTTAGGTCCGCCTTGGTTGCGAGGAAGCAATTGAGAAAGGACAATGTTTACTAATTCAGTGCACGCTTACACGATCACCCGTGGCATGGGCGTGCAAGGTCGAATGGGAGGAGGCGCAATTGACGGACGACGTCGTTGATTCCGAAGCCACCACCCGCGAGCGAGTGCTGAACCTTGTCGTTGAACGAGGCCCGGTGCGAGCCGCTGATCTGGCTGCCGAACTGAAGTTGACCTCGGCGGCAATCCGACGGCACCTCACGGCGCTCGAGGACCACAAGCAGATCAAGGTGCAGCCGGACGTCATGACCGCTGGTCGTGGCCGTGGACGTCCAGCCAAGAGGTACATCGCAACCTCGGCCGCACACGCGAACCTGTCCGATGCCTATTCACGGCTCGCCCTGATGGCCATCGACCAGCTTCGCAACAACCTGGGAGACGAGGCGGTGGAGGAGTTCGCACAAGCACGCGCGACCGAACTGTTCACCCGATACCGCGACGTCGTCGAGGAAGCAGGTCCCGACCTGCAGGCACGTACCGCCGCACTTGCTCAGGCGCTGAGCGAGGACGGCTATGCTGCAAGTTCGCGGCCGGTCGGCACGAACGTGCAGCTGTGCCAGGGGCACTGTCCAGTCCAGGACATCGCCCGCGAATTCCCGCAACTGTGTGAATCCGAGACCCGTGCGTTCTCGGAGTTGCTAGGTGTACACGTGCAACGACTAGCCACCCTGGCTGGCGGCGAGCACGTGTGTACAACCCACGTCCCCGTGACGATCCCCCCACGTGGGGAAGGAGAGAAAACACCCTCATGACTACTCAGGCGCAGGGCCCCGGTGCCCCCAGCACCGAAGCCCCGATGACCCAAGACGAGACGATCGCCTCGATCGGCAACTACAACTACGGCTGGCACGACACCGACACTGCCGGTGAAACTGCTGAGCGGGGGTTGTCCGAGGCCGTAGTGCGTAACATCTCGGCTCTGAAGGACGAGCCCGAGTGGATGCTCAAGCGCCGCCTGCGGGCCCTGAAGCTGTTCGACAAGAAGCCGCTGCCCACTTGGGGCGCGAACGTCAGCGACATCGACTTCGACAACATCAAGTACTTTGTGCGCTCCACCGAGAAGCAGGCCCAGACTTGGGACGACCTGCCCGCGGAAATCAAGGAGACCTACGACAAGCTGGGCATCCCGGAGGCTGAGAAGCAGCGTCTGGTCGCCGGCGTCGCCGCGCAGTATGAGTCCGAGGTCGTGTACCACCAGATCAACGAAGAGCTCGAGCGCCAGGGTGTCATCTTCATGGACACCGACACCGCGCTGAAGGAGCACCCGGAGTTCTTCGAGGAGTACTTCGGCACCGTCATCCCATCCGGTGACAACAAGTTCTCCGCACTGAACACCGCCGTGTGGTCCGGTGGCTCCTTCGTTTACGTGCCGCCAGGGGTGCACGTGGAGATCCCGCTGCAGGCCTACTTCCGGATCAACACCGAGAACATGGGCCAGTTCGAGCGCACCCTGATCATCGCCGACGAAGGCTCCTACGTGCACTACGTCGAGGGCTGCACCGCGCCGATCTACTCCAGCGACTCGCTGCACTCGGCCGTCGTGGAGATCATCTGCAAGAAGAACTCCCGCGTCCGATACACGACCATCCAGAACTGGTCCAACAACGTGTACAACCTGGTCACCAAGCGTGCGACCGCCGCCGAAGGTGCCACCATGGAGTGGATCGATGGAAACATCGGCTCCAAGGTCACAATGAAGTATCCGGCCGTCTACCTCACCGGTGAACACGCCCGCGGTGAAACCCTGTCGATCGCGTTCGCCGGCGAAGGCCAGCACCAGGACACCGGTTCCAAGATGGTGCACATGGCCCCGCACACCTCCTCCTCGATCGTGTCCAAGTCGGTCGCGCGTGGTGGTGGACGCGCCTCCTACCGCGGCCTGGTCCAGGTGCTCGATGGCGCCGAAGCGTCGAAGTCGACCGTGCTGTGTGACGCACTGCTGGTGGACACGGTCTCGCGCTCAGACACCTACCCCTACGTCGACGTCCGCGAAGACGACGTCGAGATGGGGCACGAAGCCACGGTCTCCAAGGTCAGCGAGGATCAGCTCTTCTACCTGATGTCCCGCGGCCTGGAAGAGACCGAGGCGATGGCGATGATCGTGCGCGGATTCGTTGAGCCGATCGCTCGCGAACTGCCCATGGAGTACGCCCTGGAACTCAACCGGCTTATCGAACTGCAGATGGAAGGGGCCGTCGGCTAATGACGACCACGCAAGACTTAAGCACCGATCACACCCGCGCCACCGCGGACGGTGCCCACACCCACGGCAAGCCTGCCGCACCGGGATCCTCACGCGCCGACCGGCTCTCATCGTTCGCATCCGCGGACTTCGATGTGCCCACCGGACGTGAAGAGGAATGGCGCTTCAGCCCCATCGGGCGGCTGCAGAACCTGATGGCCGGCACCACCAGCGGCGACGCGCCGCGGGTGGACGTCGAAGCTGCCGACGGTGTCCAACACGAGGTCGTCGGTCGCGGCGACGAGCGTCTGGGTAAGGCCGGGGTTCCCTCCGACCGCCTCGCCGCGCTCGCGTGGGAGAACGCAGATCAGGCCCACATCGTCACCATCCCGCAAGGCAAAGCGGTCGACGGCGAAACCACCGTCACCATCACCGGTTCCGGTGGCACCGGGGTACAGCACGTGCTCATCGACGCCCAGCCGCTGAGCGAAGCGGTCGTGGTGTTGGACCACCAGGGCACCGGCGAACTGAACCAGACCGTCGAGGTCCGCGTCGGCGACGGCGCGCACCTGCGCCTGGTCTCGGTGCAGGACTGGGACGCCGGTGCGGTGCACACCTCCACCCACCGCGCCTCCATCGGCCGCGACGCCAGCATCAAGCACATCGTCGTCACCCTCGGCGGCGACGTTGTGCGGCTCACCCCGGAGGCGATCTTCGCCGGCCCGGGCGGTGAAGCAACCCTGGATGGGCTGTACTTCGCCGACGCCGGCCAGCACCAGGAGCACCGCCTGTTCGTGGACCACGGAGTCCCGAACTGCACCTCGCGGGTGACCTACAAGGGCGCCCTGCAGGGCGACGAGGCGCACATCGTGTGGATCGGTGACGTGCTGATCCGCAAGGCCGCCGAAGGCACCGACACCTACGAACTGAACCGGAACCTGGTTCTCACCGACGGCGCCCGCGCCGACTCGGTGCCGAACCTGGAGATCGAAACCGGCGAAATCGAAGGTGCCGGCCACGCATCGGCCACCGGACGCTTCGACGACGAGCAGCTGTTCTACCTGACCTCCCGCGGAATTCCCGAGCCGGCTGCCCGCCGCTTGGTGGTGCGCGGATTCTTCGCCGAGATGATCGCCAAGATCGGCGTGCAGAAGATCGAGGACCGGCTGCTGAAGGCCATCGATGCCGAGCTCGACGCCGTCATGGATGACCTCATCGGCGGCGAAGTCTCCGACGACCTTCTGGGCGTCATCGACGACACCACCGAGCCCCGCGAGGCCGGCGACAAGTGAGTGCACAGGTAGTGGCCAGCACATCGGACCTGGAAGAGGGCGAGACCCTGCGACTGGAGTTGGATGCTGCCGACGGATCCCAAGTTGAGGTAGCCCTCGTCCTCGCCGAAGACGGCTCGTTCTACGCCGTCAACGACGTCTGCTCCCACGGCCAGGTCTCCCTGGCCGAAGGGGAGGTCGACGGCGTCACCCTGGAGTGCTGGCTGCACGGCTCCACCTTCGACCTGGCCTCCGGGAAGCCCACGTGCTTGCCGGCCACCCGCCCGGTTGCCACCTACCCCGTGACCATCGAGGGAGACGACGTCCTCATCGACGTCGATTCCCCGCGCCTCGCCCAGGCGTAACCACACACCAAGAAAGAGAAATTCAAAGACATGTCGACTCTGCAAATCAGCGACCTGCACGTCAACGTTGAAACGCCCGAAGGCCCCAAGGACATCCTGCGCGGCGTGGACCTGACCATCAATTCCGGCGAAACCCACGCCATCATGGGACCCAACGGCTCGGGCAAGTCCACCCTGGCCTACTCCGTTGCCGGTCACCCCAAGTACCAAGTCACCTCCGGTTCCATCACCCTGGACGGCGAAGACGTCCTGGAGATGAGCGTGGACGAGCGCGCCCGTGCTGGCCTGTTCCTGGCCATGCAGTACCCGGTAGAGGTCTCCGGTGTAACGGTGTCCAACTTCCTGCGCACCGCCAAGACCGCGATCGACGGCCAGGCTCCGGCACTGCGCAAGTGGGTCGGCGACGTCAAGGGCGCCATGGAAGGCCTGCGGATGGACCCCACCTTCGCCGAGCGGAACGTCAACGAAGGATTCTCCGGTGGTGAGAAGAAGCGCCACGAGATCCTGCAGATGGAACTGCTTGCACCGAAGATCGCCGTTCTGGATGAGACCGACTCCGGCCTGGACGTAGACGCCCTGCGGATCGTCGCCGAAGGCGTCAACCGGGTCAAGGAATCCACCGACGTGGGCATCATGCTGATCACCCACTACACCCGGATCCTGAACTACATCAAGCCCGACTTCGTGCACGTGTTCGTCGGCGGAAAGATCGCCGAAGAGGGCGGCCCCGAGCTGGCCGACCAGCTCGAAGCCGAAGGCTACGACCGGTTCCTATCCGCGGTCTGATGAACGCGCCCGCCGTGCCAACAAGGCTCACCGAAGCCGAACTGGCAGCCGTGCGCGCCGATTTTCCCCTGCTCGGGCGCACCGTCCGATCGGGGCGGCCCCTGGTGTACCTCGACACTGCGGCGACGTCGCAGAAGCCTGAATGCGTCATCGACGCCGAACAGGACTTCTACGTCTCGCGCAACGCCGCGGTACACCGGGGCGCGCACGCGCTCGCCGAGGAAGCGACCCAGGCGTATGAAGACGCCCGGGCCGCGGTGGCGAACTTCGTGGGCGCCGATACCGACGAGATCGTTTGGACTAAGAACGCCACCGAGGGCCTGAACCTCGTGGCCTATGCGCTGTCCAACGCCAGTGCCGGGCGCGGGGGAGAAGCGGCAAGCCGTTTCGCCATTGGCCCCGGCGACGAGATCGTCGTCACCGAGGCCGAGCACCACGCGAACCTGGTGCCGTGGCAGGAGTTGTGTGCCCGCACCGGCGCCACCCTGCGTTGGATCGGCGTAGACGCCCAGGGCCGCCTGGACCTGAATACCCTGGACGTCATCGGCTCGGCCACGAAGGTGGTCGCCTTCACCCACGCGTCCAACGTCACCGGCGCGATCAGCCCGGTGGCCCAGATCATCGCGGCCGCCAAGGAGGTGGGCGCGCTGACCGTTCTGGACGCCTGCCAATCGGCCGCGCATCTGCCGCTAAACCTGCACGAACTCGGGGTGGACTTCGCCGTCTTCTCCGGGCACAAGATGCTCGGACCCACCGGCATCGGAGTGCTGTACGGACGCCACGAGCTGCTCCGTGACCTACCGCCGGTGGCGACCGGCGGCTCGATGGTCGAAGTGGTGACGATGACCGAGACCACGTTCGCACCCCCGCCGCAGAAGTTTGAGGCGGGCACCCAGATGGTCGCTCAGACCGTGGGCCTGGCGAGCGCTGTGGGATACCTGTCCGAACTCGGGATGGACGCTCTTGCTTCCCACGAGCACGAACTTACCCAGCACCTGCTGGAGGGGATGAGCAAGATCGAGGGCGTGCGCGTCCTTGGCCCCACCGACGCCGCCGACCGGCTCGCCGTCGTGTCCTTCGCCGTCGACGGGGTGCACCCCCACGACGTCGGTCAGGTCCTGGACGACGCCGGAATCGCAGTCCGAGTGGGCCACCACTGCGCCCAACCGCTACACCGGGCCCTGGGCGTGCAGTCCTCGGCCAGGGTGTCTGCCGGGGTGTACACCACCACCGCCGAGATCGATGAGTTCTTGGCACAGTTGGCTCGTGTACGTGACTTTTTTGCCGGATTCGGAGGCCCGCTATGAGCGATCTCAGCCAGTTGTACCAACAGGTAATCCTGGACCATTCGCGCCAGCGCACAGGCTTCGGCCTGCAAGACGGGCACCAAGCCGAGTCGTTCCAGGTGAACCCCACCTGCGGCGATGAGGTGCGCCTACGCGTGCACCTCGACACCACCGGTGCCTCCCCGCGGATCAAGCACGTCAGTTGGGAGGGTGCGGGCTGCTCCATCTCCCAAGCCTCGATCTCGGTGCTGGCCGGCCTGATCGACGACGTCGAAGTCGGCCAAGCGGATGAGGTCACCGAGGCGTTCCGCGAACTCATGGGCAACCGGGGTGAGCCGCTCGCCGGAGACCGCGAAGAGCTCCTCGGTGACGGCGCGGCGTTCGTTGGCGTTGCCCGGTACCCAGCCAGAATCAAATGTGCGTTACTGGGATGGATGGCATTGCGGGATGCGACCGCCCAAGCACTCACCAGCGAGCCAGAGCACAAGACCACGGAGGCATGATGAGCCAGATCCCGATCGAGAACGAGTACCAGCCCGCGGCGCCCACCGCGGCCGATGTTGAAGAGGCGATGCGCGATGTCATCGACCCCGAACTGGGCATCAACGTGGTGGACCTGGGCCTGGTGTACGGCGTGACCGTTGACCAGAACAACGAGGCCGTCATCGACATGACCCTCACCTCCGCCGCCTGCCCGTTGACCGACGTCATCGAGGACCAGACCAACCAGGTCCTGGAGGGCATCACCGCCGGCGCCCGAATCAACTGGGTCTGGATGCCGCCGTGGGGCCCGGACAAGATCACCGACGAGGGCCGCGAGCAGCTACGCGCCCTCGGGTTCAATGTCTGAGGTTTAACGTCTGAGGTTCAATGTCTGAGGTTCAACGCCTGAGCTTTTTAGGGCCGAATTTCACACCACTGCACCTCAGTACCGGCTTCGAGTTGGCCGTCGGCCATCGCGTCCATCCCGTGATTGAACGCCTCTTGACGCTCCGGGATGGTTGCGTCCGTGCTCAATCCCAGGCCGACGGGGCTCGGCTCGGTGAGCGCGGTGGCGGTCTGCAGGTAGACCTGTAAGTCGGAGTCGCTGAAGGGTTCCACCAGCGGGCCTTCGCGCTCGACGGAGGGATCGGTCATCTGCGCTGCCCACACGCCGGCCAAGCATTCGGCGCCCAGTTCCAGTTGGAGTTCGGCATCGGATTCTCCCGTGTCCCGGACCCGTTCGGCCTCGCCGGTCGCCTCCTGAATGTGCCGCGCCCACAAGTAGGCCAGGGGATAGACCTGATAGAACACGCTGGGGCCGACCGCGGCGTCGTCCCGCATCTGTTCACCCAAGGTCTGCAGGTACGGCACGTCCAGATAGATGACCCGCTCCTGCGGACAATAGAGCGGCCCGCTGCCGGCCTGCACCTCACCACAGGCGGTGGCAAGTGCCGGGGTGTTTTGGTACAGGAACTCCATTGTGGGTTCGGGCTTCTCGTCCATAACGCCGCGCTGCGCCCAAAAGTCACCCATGGCCGCGAACATCACCACCATCTGGCAGTCGGTCGACGCTGCCGCTGATTGTTCGCGGCAATGGTCCAGCCCGGTGGGCTTAGGCGCCGGCTCAACGATCTCCTCGTCACCGAACAGCTCGCCCAGGTCAACCCCCAGCGGCCCCAGCGCGAGGAACGCGATCAGCACTACGGCGATGCTGATGCCCAGGATGCGCGTCTTGCGGCTGCGGCGGCGCACGCGCGGTGGCGTGGCTGAACTCGACGTGGAGCCCAAGGGGCTACTGCCGGACGCGGCGCCGGCCTCCGCGCAGAAGCACCGGTGCGGCCTTGTGGATTGCCGCGGCGATGATCGCTACCACCAGGCACTGTGCGGCGTCGAACGGGAACCGGGCCGACATCGTGGTGAACAGGTCCCACCCGGGAATCTCATCCCGCGACGTCACGGTCCAGAGGGATGCGGCATACACGATCGCCATCCCGGCCAGCGCGGCGAGGAAGAACCACCCGAAGAAGTACCAGGAAGAGGTCACCACCGAACGCAATTGCGCGTGCCTGGTGGCGATCAACCCGGCCACGAGCGACGCCAACGGCAGGCTCAGCAGCGTCCCGGCCCACGGGCCCTGCAGGTAGGCCTCCATGCCCTCGGCACTCCACGCGGCCCCGATCAACCCCAAACCGAGATACAGCACCGCGGCGAGGAACCCTCGAAGGGCGCCGAGCACGGTGCCAGCCAACAGCGCGGCGCCAACCACCAACCACAGCGGGCTGGTCAACGGGCTGATCTGCCACTCGATGCTCGCTGCGATGGACATCACAATCGCCGCCAACGCGGCCATCCCCACCCCGATCGCCACCCGCAGGAGGTCCACATTCGAGGCCCAGCGGGTCAGCGGCGCGGCATGCTCGGTGACCCAGGAGGCCGGTTGTTGCGCCTTAATCCAGCCGGTGTCCACCGCTTCGGCAGCACGGTCCCAGGTGTCCCCGGCATGGACCCGTGGGGTCTCATCGGTGTTCTGGGCGCTACTCATTGCTTCACGATATCGGTTGGCCGCGGGCTACGGGGACGCCATACACTCGATCCCAGTGATTATTGCGACAAATGTTGAACTAAGGATCGGGGCCCGGCAGCTCCTCGCGGATGCCACCTTCCGGGTCGACTCTGGCGACCGAATCGGGCTCGTGGGCCGCAATGGTGCAGGGAAAACGACTCTGACCAAGACCCTTGCTGGATTCCACGAAGCCACCGCCGGGACCATCAGCTCCACCGGCGAGGTGGGCTACCTGCCTCAGGACCCGCGCACCGGTGACCTGGACGTGCTTGCGATGGACCGGGTCCTATCGGCGCGTGGGCTAGATGAACTGATCCGGCGGATCCGCAAGGCCGAACAAGACATGACCGATGAACGCAAGCAGGAGAAGGCGATGGCGCGCTACGCCCGCCTCGATGCCGAGTTCACCGCCCAGGGCGGCTGGGCCGCCGAATCCGAGGCCGCGCGGATCACCTCCAACCTCGGGCTGTCTCCCAAGATCTTGAACCAGACCCTCGAGACGCTCTCCGGAGGTCAGCGCCGCCGCGTGGAGTTGGCTCGGATCCTGTTCTCCGGCGCCGACACCCTGCTGCTCGACGAACCCACCAACCACCTCGATGCTGACTCCATCGTCTGGTTGCGCGAGTACCTCAAGACCTACCCCGGCGGGTTCATCCTGATCAGCCACGACACCGACCTGCTGCGCGCAACGGTGAACAAGGTGTTCCACCTGGACGCCAACCGCGGCGAAATGGATATCTACAACCTGCGCTGGGATGCCTACCTCAAACAGCGTGAAACCGATGAGCGCCGCCGGCGCCGCGAGCGCGCCAATGCTGAGAAGAAGGCCGCCACCTTGATGGCGCAGGCGGACAAGATGCGGGCCAAAGCCACCAAGGCCGTCGCCGCCCAGAACATGGCTCGGCGCGCCGAGCGGATGCTTTCGGGGTTGGAAGACCAACGTCAAAACGATCGCGTGGCCAACCTGCGGTTCCCCGACCCCGCCCCGTGCGGACGGGTGCCGCTTTCGGCCCAAGGGCTGTCCAAGACCTACGGGTCCACCGAAGTATTCACCGATGTGGATCTGGCGATCGACCGCGGCAGCAAGGTCGTCATCCTTGGCCTCAACGGCGCCGGCAAAACCACGTTGCTGAGGCTGCTGGCCCAGGTCGAGGAAAGCGACAGCGGCAGCATCGAACCCGGCCATGGGCTAAAGATCGGCTATTACGCCCAGGAGCACGAGAACCTCGACGTCTCGCGCACCGTGGTGGAGAACCTGCGCAGCTCCGCTCCGCACCTCACCGACACCCAGGTGCGCAGCGTCCTGGGCTCGTTCCTGTTCTCCGGTGACGACGCCGATAAGCCCGCGCATGTGTTGTCCGGTGGGGAAAAGACCCGGCTGGCGTTGGCGGTGCTGGTGGTGTCCTCAGCGAACGTGCTGCTGCTCGATGAGCCCACAAACAACCTGGACCCCGCCTCGCGCGCCGAGATCCTCGAAGCGTTGCGCACCTTCACCGGTGCCGTGGTGTTGGTCAGCCACGATGAGGGCGCGGTCACGGCCCTGGATCCCGAGCGGGTGCTGCTGCTGCCCGATGGTGATGAGGACCTGTGGAACGCCGACTACGCCGAACTGGTGGCGCTGGCCTGAAGTTGGGTGTCGATGAAGTCATCCTCATCGTCCTCACTGCGGCGCCGGCGCACCGGCGCGTACGCCCCACGTGACTCGCGGCGGGCGAACATCACCAACGCCGCCAGGATCCCGATCGCAAAGACCCACCATTGCAGCGCGTAAGACAGGTGCGACCCCAGGTTCGCCTCGGGTCGCTGGGCGGGGGTGAGTTCGGCGGGGACGACGTCGGAGCCCGCCTGCTGCTCGCTCACTAACTGTCCGTAGAAGCCGGTCGCGTAGGGGTCGCCCAGCCCCTGATCGTCGGTGACCACCTCCACCGCCTGCGCGGGGTTCAGGCGGTGCAGTTGCCCCTCGCCGAGGTCCCGCTCCGAGGGCAGCTCGGCCGGGCGCAACCGGACCACCAGGTCCACCTCGCCGCTGGGTAACTGCTGGGCGGAGGTGTGATCGGTGAAGGAGTCGGTGCGGTACCAGCCGCGGTTGACCACGATCGCCCACTGCTGCCCATCATCCATGTCGGCGAGGAACACTCCGCCCACGTGGTCCGCCGGGTTCCCGCCGGAGCCGCGTTGTGGGATCACGAACGCCTGGCCCACGTACTCACCCTGCAGCGCAACCTGGCGCCACTCATCATCGGGGTCCAACTCGCTGTCGACCTGCGGGATGAAAGAAGTGAGCTGCTCCGGTGCGGTGTCATAGTTTGCCTGCACCAGCGCGATGTCCGCCGCTCGGGCCTGGTACCGGTTCCACTGCCACTGGCCGAGCATCGTGCACACGATCGCGATCACGATCGCCCCGGCGATGAACCCCAGCCATTTCGGCGTGCCAAGGAAGGCGAACCGTGAACTCACGGTTCGTCGATTTGGTCGATGCCAACGGTTTGCACCGGGAAACTCCGGGCGGTGAGGAAGTTCTCCAGGTGCGCGCGGTGGTCGGCGCACGCGGTCCACGTCTTGCGCCGGCCGGGGGAGTGCAGGCGCGGGTTGTTCCACCGGATCGCCCAGTCGGCGGCCTGCTTGCAGCCCTTGGCGCTACAGATCACCTCAGCCATGGTCGATCCTTGGTTTGTCCGGTGTAGCTTCCAACTCCGGCTGCGGCTCGTGGTACGCCTCCGCCCGCTCGGCCTTGGATTCGCTTTCATTCCCGAGCACCACGGCCACGTACGGCAGCACCACCGCCGCGGCCACGCAGACCCACCGAACCCAGCCGTCGGTCATCACCGCGCCGACCAGGCCGGCGCAACGGATCCCCATGGTGACGAGGTACCGGCGCATCCGCAGTCCATTACGCCGGCTGAGGGAGTCCTCAGCGCTGGTAATCGACTGGACGTGGGGCATAACACCAGACTACGCCCGATCTCGCCGCCCGAGCCTGCACGCGTCTACTCGGTGGGTGCACTAGCGTCTAGGTGTTGTGAAACGAAAGGGAAACACGTGAGCCACGACAACGAAGGCCCAACTCCACGCACCGTGGTGGTGACCGGAGCGAGCCGCGGCATTGGGCGCGAGATCGCGCAGCGGTTCGTCGCCGCCGGCGAGAACGTTGCCGGAATCCATCGCTCCGGCGATGTGCCCGACGGCGTGCTCAGCGTCACTGCGGACATGACCGACGGTGAGTCCGTGAACGCCGCATTCGCCACGATTCACGAGAAGTTCGGGTCGATCGACGTTCTGGTCGCCAACGCCGGCGTCACCAAAGACATGCTGCTGCTGCGGATGAGCGAAGAGGACTTCGCGGAGGTTCTGGACGTCAACCTCACCGGCACCTTCCGGTGCGTGAAGGCCGCGACCAAGCCGATGATCCGCCAGCGCAGCGGACGGATCGTGCTGATCTCCTCGGTGGTGGGACTGTACGGGTCACCCGGGCAGGTCAACTACGCTTCCTCCAAGTCCGGCCTGGTCGGCATGGCGCGCTCGATCACCCGCGAACTGGGCGGGCGCGGAATCACCGCCAACGTCATCGCGCCAGGATTCATCGACACCGCGATGACCGCCGAGCTGCCGCAGGCCACCCAGGAGAAGTACCTGGCATCAATCCCCGCCGGCCGGTTCGGTCACGTCGACGACGTCGCCGCAGCCGTGTCGTTCATCGCATCACCGGAGGCTGGTTACATCTCCGGCGCCGTCATCCCCGTTGATGGCGGTCTTGGAATGGGTCACTAGGAGGACACATGGCATTACTAGAAGGCAAGAAGCTCCTGGTCACCGGGGTGCTGATGCAGAACTCGATCGCGTTCCACGTGGCAAAGCTGGCGCAGCAGGAAGGCGCCGAGGTCATCCTCACCTCTTTCGGTAAGGCACTGCGACTCACGCAGGCCATCGCCAAGCGGCTGCCGAAACCAGCGCCCGTCGTGGAACTGGACGTCACCAACGACGAGCACATCGAGTCCCTGGCGGATAAGGTTCGTGAGCACACCGACCACATCGACGGTGTGGTGCACTCCATCGGGTTCGCACCACAGAGCGTGATGGGCGGCAACTTCCTGGACGCTGAGTGGCCAGACATCGCCACCGCCCTGGAGGTGTCCGCTTATTCGTTGAAGTCGCTCACCATGGCTGCCAAGCCGCTGCTGGGCCAAGGAGGCTCCGTCGTCGGACTGACCTTCGATGCTCGGTACGCCTGGCCCGTATACGACTGGATGGGCGTGGCCAAGGCCGCATTCGAGTCCACCTCCCGCTACCTGGCTCGCGACCTGGGCCCCGAGGGCATCCGGGTGAACCTGGTTTCCGCGGGCCCGATCCGCTCCACCGCCGCCAAGTCGATCCCAGGATTCGAACAGATGGAATCCGGCTGGCAGGACCGCGCCCCCTTGGGCTGGGACGTCAGCGACCCCGAGCCCACCGCGCGGGCCGTCGCGGCGCTCCTGTCCGATTGGTTCCCGGCCACCACCGGAGAGATCGTGCACGTCGATGGCGGCGTGCACGCGATGGGGCAGTAATGACCACGCGATGTTTGACGTTGCTGCGCCACGCCCAAGCGCAATCCCACGCGCGTTCGGGGCAGGATGTGGACCGTGCCCTGAGCGAGCACGGCGAACAGCAGGCCGCGGGCCTGGCGCCGTTACTCACCGAGGCCGACGCCGCGCCGGACCTGGTGCTCTGCTCGATCGCTACCCGTGCGCAGCAGACCTGGGAACCGATCGCCCAAGCCCTAGATTCGGCCGCACAGGTGCTCATCGTGCCCGAAATCTACGGCGCCGATGACGATGAGCTCCTCGAACTGATCGCCGCCCACGGCGGTGACGCGCAGCGGGTGCTGGTGGTCGGCCACGAGCCGGTGATTTCCGCGCTCGCTCACTCCCTGGCCGGCGAGGGCTCACAGGAGGCAGCGGTCTCTCGGGTGAGCAGCGGGATGTCCACGGCGATGTTGGCGTTCCTGCGTACCGAGGGTTCCTGGTCAGACCTCGCCAGCGGTGAAGCGATCCTCACGGGGCTAGCGACGCCGTAGCTGACGCGAGGGACCTCAGTTCGCCGTGATCTTGGCGTCCAGGATGCCCAGCAGGTCATCCAGCGCCTCGGTGAGGATGACGTCGGCGGCCTGCGCCAGTGCCGGCTTGGGGCGAAAACCGACCCCGACTCCGGCCGCGGTCACCATGTCCAGATCGTTGGCGCCATCACCGATCGCGACCGTCTCGGCCATGTCGATGTCCTGATCGCGAGCAAAGTCCCGCAGGAACACCTCTTTAGTAGCCCGATCGATAATTGGGCCATCGACCTTCCCGGTCAGTACGCCGTCGTTCGCCCCCAACCGATTCGCCTGCACCCGGGTGATGCGGTGCTCCGCGGCGATCGGGTCGATGATCTCGTGAAATCCGCCGGACACCAGCCCCACCGGCCAGCCGCGCTGGTGTAGGCCGGCGATCAGTTGCGCCGCCCCGGGGTTCAGATCGATCTGGGCGCGGACCTGCTCGAACACGTCAACGCTGAGTCCTGCGAGGGCGGCCACTCGTTCCCGCAAGGCATCGGCGAAGTCCAGCTCCCCGGCCATCGCGCGTTCGGTTATCTCCGCCACCCGCTCTCCGGCACCAGCGTGGGCGGCGAGCAAGTCGATCTGTTCCGCGGCGATGAACGTGGAGTCCACATCCAGCACCACCAAAAAGCGTGGGGTCATTCAGATGACCCTAGCCGGTGCCGGACTCGGCCCGAAGCGACTGGACTTCGGCCGAACTACCCCTTGGTGATCTGGGTCCCGCGCGGCACCACCGTGACGCCGTCGTCGGTGACGACGAACCCGCGGGCGATGTCCAACTCGCGGTCCACGCCCACACTCGCGCCCTCGTGCACCACCACGAACTTGTCCAAAATGGCCTTGTGGACCTGGGCGTGCCGGTGCACCACCACTCCGTCCAACAGGACCGACTCATCCACCGTGGACCAGGAGTTCACCCGGGTGCCGGGGGACAGGATGGACCCGCGCACGTCCCCACCGGAGATCACCACGCCGGGGGAGATCACCGAGTCCACGGCGTGCCCGGTGCGGCCGGCCTCGGAGTGCACAAACTTTGCCGGCGGCAGTCCGGTGTACCCGGTGTGCACCGGCCAATCGTCGTTGTACAGGTTGAACACCGGCTCCAAGGAGATCAGGTCGGTGTTGGCCTCGTAGTAGGAGTCCAGGGTCCCCACATCGCGCCAGTAGTCCCGGTCGCGGCCGGTGGAACCAGGCACGTCGTTGTGGATGAAGTCATACAACCCGGCCTGCCCCTTGTCCACGAAGTACGGCACGATGTCCCCGCCCATGTCGTGCTTGGAGGTGGTGGACTGAGAGTCCTTGGTGACCGCGTCGATCATGGCATCGGCGTTCATCACGTAGTTACCCATCGAGGCCAAAACCTCACCGGGGGAGTCGGCGAGGCCGACGGGGTCCTTGGGCTTTTCCAGGAACGCACCGATCTTGGTGGGATCGCTGCGGTTGGCGTCGATCACACCAAACTGGTCCGCTAGCCCGATGGGCTGGCGAATGCCGGCCACGGTCATCTCCGCGCCCGAGTCGATGTGCGCGCTCACCATCTGGGAGAAGTCCATGCGGTAGACGTGATCGGCGCCGACGACCACCACGATGTCCGGGCGTTCGTCATCCATGATGTTCAACGACTGGAAGATCGCATCGGCGCTTCCTAAGAACCAGTTCTTGCCCACCCGCTGCTGCGCGGGCACCGGGGCCACGTAGTTGCCCAACAGCGAGGACATCCGCCAGGTCTTGGTGATGTGGCGGTCCAGGGAGTGGGACTTGTACTGGGTCAGCACCACCACTCGCAGGTACCCGGAGTTGACGATGTTGGATAACGCGAAATCGATCAGACGGTAGATCCCACCGAACGGAACCGCCGGTTTGGCCCGTTCATTGGTTAACGGCATCAACCGCTTTCCTTCGCCGCCTGCCAGAACAATCGCGAGAACTCGTGGTGTGGCCATGGTTCAAACTCTAGGGTGAGGGGGAGGTTCAGATCAGGTATTCGGCGGACAATCTCACTGTGCCGGGTACCGACGTCCACAGGTTGGAAAGGGAAAGCATGCGCGTAGACCTGCTCACTCGGGAGTACCCGCCGAAGGTTTATGGCGGAGCGGGGGTGCACCTGACGGAGTTGGCAGCGGTGTTGCGACGGCACATCGAGGTGCAGGTGCGGTGCTTCGATGGACCCCGGGACGACGACGGCGTCACCGGCTATCACGAGCTCGGCGAGTTGGCCGCTGCTAACCCCGCCTTACGGACCTTCGGCATCGATTTGGCGATGGCCGCGGACGTGGCCGGGGCGGACCTGGTGCACTCCCACACCTGGTACGCCAACCTCGGCGGACACCTGGCGGGGCTGTTGCACGGCATCCCGCATGTGCTCACCGCGCACTCCCTGGAGCCCCTGCGGCCGTGGAAGGCCGAACAACTCGGCGGCGGCTACGCACTGTCCGGATGGGCCGAACGTACCGCGTATGAGTCGGCGAGCAAGGTGATCGCGGTGAGCGCGGCGATGCGCGATGACATCGTGGCCTCCTACCCCAGCGTCGACCCGGACAAGGTCACCGTGGTGCACAACGGGATCGACCTGGACCGCTGGGTGCGCCCCAGCGACGAGGCCGCCGCCGCGGTAGCCAGCCGGCATGGGGTGGACCCCGATGCCCCCACGGTCATTTTCGTTGGCCGGATCACCAAACAAAAAGGCTTGAAGTACCTGGTCCAGGCCGCCCATCGGCTCCCACCGGAGGTGCAACTGGTGTTGTGCGCCGGGGCTCCGGACACCCCCGAGATCGCCGCGGAGATCAGCGCCGCGATCACCGAGCTGCAGGCGACACACCCCAAGGTGGTGTGGATCGAGGAAATGCTGCCTCACGATGACGTCGTGGGGCTCTTGGCGGCCGCCGACGTGTTCGTGTGCCCTTCGATCTACGAGCCGCTCGGGATCGTGAACCTGGAGGCGATGGCGCTGGGCCTACCGGTGGTGGCGACCGCCACTGGCGGGATCCCCGAAGTGGTGCAAGACGGCGTCACCGGCACCCTCGTTCCCATCGAGCAGCTCAGTGACGGCACCGGCACCCCCACCGACCCCGAGGTGTTCGCCGCCGATCTAGCCGCGGCGCTGAGTGACCTGGTGGCCGACCCCGCCCGTGCCGTCAGCTACGGACAGGCGGGCCTGCAGCGAGCTCGCGAGCACTTCACGTGGGCTGCGATCGCAGAGCGCACCCTGGACGTCTACCGAGAGGTGCTTGCCTAAAACCCGCTAACGCTGATCGCCACCAGCGCGTTGCGGGCGGCGGCGTCCACATGGCGAAGCGCCGCGGTGCGTTGATCGGACTGCCAGGCGTTCACCGCGGCCCCATCGTCTTGGGTGGCGAGTTCGATGATCGCCTGCAGCCGGACCGCGCGGGACAGCACGTCTAGGCGCCGGCCATCGAGTGAGGGCGGCAGCCGATCGGCAATCTGATCGGGCACGGTGTTGGAGGCGAGCATCGCGATCTCTTCGGCGGCGTCTTCCCGCCACCGGGCCACATCCATGCTGGTGAGGGTCTCGATCGCCAGATTCAACGCCTGAGCGAGGTCGATGCGGGCGCCTGACATGTCGGTCACCGGCGGCACCCAATCACTGCCATCGACCGGCTCGGTCCACACCTGCCAACTGATCAGCTCCCCGGGCTCCAGTTCCGAGCCGAACGGTTCCTCGGTCGGCACCGCGATCCGAAGCAGACCGGGGGAGCCAACCGGCGGGCCGCTGAGAAGCGCCTGCCCGGCGTTCATGGCCGCACCTTGCGACGCGCTCGGAAGTCGGGCCGGGTCCCCAGGGGTGGGCAGCACCGCGAGCACCGGGGTGCCCGCCACCTGCGCCAGTAACGCGGTGCACCGAACGTCGGAATCCGGATGGTCTTCACCATGGCCGATGACGGCCCGGGCAGCGGCGCTCAGCGCGTGTTCATCGCGATCGGTAGCCAAGTGGCCGGCCCACAACGCAAGCAGCACTGACCGAGGTATGTCGAGAGGCATAGAAGCAACGTTAGGTGAACTAGGGTGTTGAGACATGGGTGACGTGCTCAACCTGTCAGATGTGACGGTCCGTAGAGGACAGAAGACCATTCTCGACGGTGTGAATTGGTCGGTGAACGAAGGGGAGCGCTGGGTCGTTCTCGGGCCCAATGGGGCGGGCAAGACCACGCTGATGCAATTGGCATCGGCGCGGATGCACCCTACCTCGGGAACCGTGGAGATCTTCGGAGAACGCCTCGGATCCATCAGCGTCTTTGAGCTGCGGCCGCTGATCGGGCTCGCCAGCGCGGCGCTCGCCGACCGGATCCCCGGCAGCGAACTAGTGCTCGACGTGGTGCGCACCGCCTCCTATGGCATGACCGGTCGGTGGCGCGAGGACTACGACGCACTCGATGACGATCGCGCGATGGCCCTGCTCGGCGCTTTCGGCGTGGCCGGCCTAGCGAAGCGACACTTCGGCACGCTGAGCGAAGGGGAGCGTAAGCGCACCCAGATCGCCCGGGCTCTGATGTCGGACCCCGAACTGCTCATCCTGGACGAACCCGGCGCCGGGCTGGACCTGGGCGGCCGCGAAGCACGTCTCGCCGCGCTCACCGAACTGGCCAATGACATCGCCTCCCCGGTGCTCGCGCTCATCACCCACCACGTCGAGGAGATCCCCGAGGGCTTCTCCGACGCGCTGCTGTTGGGTGAGGGCAAGGTCGAGGCCGCCGGCGAGCTGAACTCGGTGATCACCGAGGAGAACCTGTCGCGGGCATTCAAGACCGACCTCATCGTGGAACGCCGTGGTGGTCGGTGGAACGCCCGCGGACGGCCCAGCGGACCGGCGGGCGCGCACTCCTAGGAGCGGCGGCACACCAAAGCGTGCCACGGGGGTTTACTGTTCGTTTAGACTGGTATCAGCGAATTGCGGTAAAGCCATGCGGCTAGGTTCCGCGTAGGCTAGTGAAGAACAACGACGTAAACGAGGTGGCACGATGGGTTGGCTGTGGTGGCTAGGCGTTGCCTTAGTGCTCGGCGTCATCGAGATGCTGACGACCGATTTACTGTTCCTCATGCTCGCCGGTGGCGCGATGGCAGCCGCCGTGACCGGAGCCTTCGGTGCACCGTTCTGGGTGCAGTTGGTGGTCGCCGCGGTGGTGTCGGCGTTGTTGGTCGTTCTGGTCCGCCCGTGGGCGCTGGCGAAGTTGAAGTCCTCCACGCCCCAGGCTCGTACGAATACCGACGCCCATCGCGGACGTATCGCCACCGTGGTGTCCGACGTCTCGGACCGCGCTGGTCGGGTGAAACTGACCGGCGAGGTGTGGTCGGCGCGAACCGAATCCGAGGCCACCGTCCTTCCCGTCGGTGCCCGGGTGACCGTGGTTCGAATCGAAGGCGCCACCGCGATCGTCGAACCACAAACCGTTGAGTCCAACCCCAGCCAGCCTTACGGCCAGCCCGGACCTGGCTACTAATTCAAGCTCGCCGACCTGAACGGGTCGGTGCCCATTTGCAAACAAGGGATTTTTTGTGACCGGATCTCAGATCGTTTTCCTCTTAGTGGGAATCGTCCTGGTGATATTCATCGTGGTGGCGTTGCGCCAGACGATTCGAATTGTTCCCCAGGCCGTGGCCCTGATCATTGAGCGGCTTGGTCGCTACCAATCCACGATGTACGCGGGCCTGCACTTCCTCATTCCGTTCATCGACCGCGTTCGCGCCGGCGTTGACCTTCGAGAGCAAGTGGTGTCCTTCGCGCCCCAGCCGGTGATCACCTCCGACAACCTGGTGGTCAGCATCGACACGGTGATCTACTTCCAGGTCACCGAGCCCAAGGACGCGACCTATGAAATCGCGAACTACATCACCGGTATCGAGCAACTGACCGTCACCACGCTGCGTAACGTCATCGGTTCGATGGACCTAGAGCAGACCCTGACCAGCCGTGACCAGATCAACGGTCAGCTGCGTGGGGTGCTGGACGAAGCCACTGGGCGCTGGGGAATCCGCGTCAACCGGGTTGAGCTGAAGGCTATTGACCCGCCGGCATCGGTGCAGGGCTCGATGGAGCAGCAGATGCGCGCCGAGCGTGACCGTCGTGCGGCGATTCTGACCGCCGAGGGTGTCAAGCAGTCCCAGATTCTTACCGCTGAAGGTGAGAAGCAGGCCGCGATTCTGCGAGCTGAAGGTCAGGCCCAGTCGGCCATCCTTAAGGCCCAGGGTGAATCCCGGGCGATTCTGCAGGTGTTCGACGCGATCCACCGCGGCGACGCCGATCCCAAGCTGCTGGCTTACCAGTACCTGCAGATGCTGCCGCAGATCGCCAACGGTTCGTCCTCCAAGCTGTGGGTTATCCCCACCGAGTTCACCGCCGCTCTGGGATCCATCTCCTCGGCGTTCGGCGGAGGCGGAACGCCCTCGGGCTTCGGTCCCGCCGATGACGATGATGACGACGACGGCTCCGATGGCGAGCCGAAGAGGAAGCGCGAGCGGGCCTCCACCGCCGAGCACATCGAAGGCCTGGACGTCGAATTGCCCGAGACCGCTTTGCAGGACCCCTCCGAGGCCCTGCGGGAAGCGCGTGGCCAGGTCGATGAGGCCACCGCGGAGGCATCGACCGCCGGTGAAACCTCCGGTCGTCCGTTCTCCAAGGCCGCCGAAGCCGGGCAGGTTCCGGACGCCGACATCCCGCCGCCACCTCCAGAGCAGCAGCAGTAACCAGCCGCTGGTGTAAACAGGTGGCGAACTAAGAAGTAACGCCGAGCGCGAACTCACCGCCCCGTAGACACGATGTGTCTGCGGGGCGGTGTAGCGTTTGCATGGTGCGATTGTTGCTCGGCCGCTTTCTGCGTCCATACCGTGGGGCGATCCTTTTGGTGTGCGTGCTGCAACTTGCAGCGACGCTGGCCGCGCTGCTCTTGCCCACCCTGAACGCTCGGATCATTGACGACGGGGTCCTCGAAGGAGATGTGTCCCTGATCTGGCGCTACGGCGCGATGATGCTAGGTGTCTCACTGGTTCAGGTGGTGGGCGCGGTGGGCGCGGTGTACATGGGTGCCCGCACCGCGATGGGCATGGGCCGCGACGTCCGCGACGCCATCTTCGACCGGGTCCAACGGTTCTCAACGCAAGAGGTTTCATCGTTCGGCGCACCATCGCTGATCACCCGCAACACCAACGACGTGCAGCAGGTCCAGATGCTGGTGCTGTCGTTCCTCACCATGATCATCATGGCGCCGATCATGCTCATCGGCGGCGTCATCATGGCCCTGCGGGAAGACCGGGGTCTGGCGCTGCTGGTGATCGCCGTCGTCCCGGCCTTAGCGTTGGCGATGGGACTGGTCGTGTGGCGCGCGTTCCCGCACTTCCGCGGAATGCAAAAGCGCATCGACGCGATCAACCGGGTGGTCCGCGAACAGCTCTCCGGGATCCGGGTGATCCGCGCCTTCGTTAAGGACGAACGCGAGGGCCGCCGATTCACCACCGCATCACTGGCGCTGCAGGATGTGGCGGTCAAGGTCGGAAAGCTCATGGCGCTGTCCTTCCCGCTGGTGCTGTTCATCGTCAACATGGCCTCGGTGATGGTCATTTGGGTCGGTGGGCACCGCATCGAAGCGGGGGAGATGCAGGTCGGTTCGGTCGTGGCGTTCCTGGCCTACCTGATGTTTATCTTCATGTCGGTGATGCTCGCGGTGATGCTGGTGATGTTCGCCCCGCGGGCGCTGGTCTCGGCCGGCCGGATCCAGGACGTGCTCGATTCCACCCCCACGCTCACCCCGCCGGCGAGCCCGCAGCGACCCGACCAGGTCCGAGGCGAAGTGGAATTCCGGGGCGTCAGCTTTGGGTACCCGGGCGCCGACGCCAACGTGCTCCACGACCTGCAGTTCACGGCCAAGCCCGGAACGGTGACCGCGATCATCGGTTCCACCGGGTCGGGAAAGACCACCGCGCTGAACCTCATCCCCAGGCTCTTTGACACCACCGGCGGTCAGGTGCTGATCGACGGCGTCGACGTTGCCGAGCTGGACCCGGCGGTACTGAGTTCGATCATCGGCCTAGTCCCGCAGCGGCCCTACCTGTTCTCCGGCACCATCGCCTCCAACCTGGAGTTTGGTCGCCCCGGCGCCACCGACGAAGAGATGTGGGAAGCCCTGGACGTGGCCCAAGCGACCTCCTTCGTCAAGGACAAGGAAGGCGAGCTCGAAGCCGAGATCGCCCAGGGTGGTACCAACGTCTCCGGTGGGCAACGGCAACGGTTGTCAATCGCCCGTGCGCTCATTCGCAAACCCCCAATCTTCTTGTTCGACGATTGCTTCTCCGCGTTGGACTACGCCACCGACGCCGCGCTGCGTGCGGCGATGAAACCGGTCACCACGCAGGCGTGCGTGATCATCGTGGCCCAGCGGGTGGCCACGATCCGCGATGCCGATCAGATTCTGGTGCTGGATCACGGCCGGCTCGTGGGGCAGGGCACCCACAGCGAACTCCTGGCCGGAAACGAAACCTACGCCGAGATCGTGAACTCTCAGCTGACCGCATCGGAGGCCCAGCGATGAGCGGCAACCGGCCACCCCCGCCTCGGGGTGGGCCCGGTGGAAGCGCCATCGGTGTTCCGGTAGAGAAGGCCGCGCAGTTCTGGCCGACGCTGCGCAAGCTCGTGCGGGAACTCGGCGATGAGCGCGTGCGAATCCTCGCCGGATTCGTGCTCGGCGGGCTGGGCGTGCTGTGCAACGCGATCGGCCCGCTGCTGCTGGGGATGGCCACCAACGTGGTGGTCGAAGGCGTCCAGGCCGGCCAGGTGGACTTCGAAGCGTTAGCCGCCATGCTCGGCTGGGTCGGTGCGGTGTACGCCGGGGCCTCGGTGACGATGTGGGCCCAGGGCGTGCTGACCACAGTGGCCGCGCAGCGCACCCTGACCCGGATTCGCGGGAAGCTGTCCCGCAAGCTCACCCAGGTGCCGTTGTCCTACGTGGATTCGCTGCGCCGTGGTGAGTTGCTCTCCCGGATGACCAACGACGTCGACAACCTCTCCCAGACGTTCCAACAGACCCTCGCGCAGTTGGTGACCTCGTTCCTGACCATCATCTCGGTGCTGGTGATGATGCTGGTCATCTCACCGCTGCTGGCCGTGATCGCCTTGGTGAGCGTGCCGCTGTCGGTGTTGGTGGTGTCGATGATCGCCAAGCGTTCCCAACCACAGTTCATCGAACAGTGGAAGCGCACCGGAACGCTCAATGGCCACATTGAGGAAATGTTCACCGGGCACGCGCTGGTGAGCGTTTTCGGGCACCAAGACAACGCCCGCGACACCTTCAAGGAAGAAAACGAGGCACTGTTCCAGGCCTCCTACAAGGCCCAGTTCATCACCGGCATCATCCAGCCGATGATGGGCCTGATCTCCAACCTCGGGTACGTGCTGGTAGCCGTGGTCGGCGGGGTGCGCGTGGTCTCGGGCAACATCACCATCGGTGAGGTCCAGGCCTTCATTCAGTACTCCCGCCAGTTCGGGCAGCCGATCACCCAGATCGCGGCCATGCTGAACCTGCTGCAGTCCGGTGTGGCCTCGGC
>JBMDWZ010000008.1:0-2955 GCA_048594865.1 Beutenbergiaceae bacterium | reverse complement strand
CGCTGCGACGGCGTCGGTGGCGGCCAGGTAGAAGGTGAGGTAGGCCATGTCGTCATCGGCAGGTACCAGACCCACATACCGGTCGGTTTTCGCTTGCTCGTGACGTTTGCCCGCCAGGTCGGGGTCTACGGCCAGGGCGGCAGTGCGGAGCTTAGTTTTGAGTTGGGTGGGGGTGAGTAGGTGGGCGCCGGGTAGGAACATGGTGTGCACGGTGCGCGCTAGCCCTGGGGTCAGGGTGGTGGTGGCATCGATGAATACCTGGGCTCGTTTGGTGTCGATCTGCCCGATGGCTAGGGCGTCGTGGACTTCGGGGAAGTCCTCCAACGCTGCCGCGGTGCCGAGCATGGTTTCAGCGGCGCGGGTCGTGATCCGTAACTGACCACTGAGTTCCTCAGCCAGCCCGCTACCGGGGTAGGCGCGGCTGATGCCCTGTAGAAGTTGTACTTTGAGGCCCTCGACCTGGGCCTGCACCCGGGTGCACCCAGAGATGAGCTCGAGATACGCTTCCGCGTTTTCCTTCGTTTCGACCAACACGCCCGAGTGCATGTACTGGCGGATCCGCCCCAACAACTCACCCACATCGGCGCGGCTAGCAAGGTCAGACTCAACATCGTCCAGTGACAGCGAGCAGGACGACTGCTCGTCAACTGTGCTCGAGTCCGCGTCAGCGGTGCCGTCAGTGGTGCCAGTGACCTCACCGGCACCGGCGGTACTAGCGCCAGTTCCGGTGGTGTCAGTAGTGTCAGTACTGCCGGTGGCGTCAGTGGCCTCATCGGCACCAGCACTGGCGCCGTTACCACCGGGCGCAGCCTGGCCACCGGTGTCCGGTTCATCCGGATCCGGGAAGGAAACACCCGCGGTAGTGGCCATGAACCGAACCTATAGCGACCCACTGACATTCCATCCAACAGACGTTCCATCACCATATGGAAAACCCCGGCGAGGCGTGTCGGGCCACTGAGGCCCGGAGCGTCGGGCGGGCGGGGTGAAGCGACCGGTTGGACGTAGCAACTGTGCCCCCAGGAACGAGCAACTGCGCGATCAGGAACCAACCACGGCGCGAGAGCGAAGCGCCCCCCGCTGTCACCGACCACCCGCGAACCTCTGGCACACTACTTCAGTGTCTTTCCGAGCAATCGCCCGGGTCGGCCACAGCCCGCCACCTTAGCTCAGCTGGTAGAGCACCCGCCTTGTAAGCGGACGGTCATCGGTTCGAATCCGATAGGTGGCTCTCCTTTGATCCACGCGGGCGTAGCCACGCTTGTAGCCAAAGGCGGATCGCGGCTCATTGAGTCCGCAGCTGAAGCGACCGCTAGCGGCCACCTGTAGGCGGAACCGGTCTCACACGTCCGAAAGAGTCCATCTTCTGGTCGAGGATGATCTCGACCTATTCTTAACGTTGCAACAGTGGGACTTCAACGCGATCATCACGAGAGATCGGGCGCATTTGTCGGCGGTCGTCCATGCGGTCGGCCACGTCCTGCTAACTGAGACGACTTCCACGTCGAGTTCAACTAGTTCGCCGTCGTAGTCCTCGGCCCTAACGCGCGCTGGTCGAGGCTGGCCTGCTGGCCCCGGAAGTCGCCCTCGTCAACGATTGGGTGGCGTTAGGGTGCAGGCATTTGAGAGGACGGTCCGTGACGTTTGGCACTGGCCCGGCGACTTGACTATTATTACGATCTTCGCCGTGGAGAATATCTTGTGGGGCGTTATTGCCGGAATTGTGTGCGTGGCGATTGTCGTGGTCGTGATTGGGCCGTTGGTCTGGTGGCGGCGCCGCCGATTGGGCGAACCGACGCTGGGCAAGAGCGAGTGGTCGCGGATCGCTGGAGTCATCGGGCTCTTCTTGGTGGCCTGTGTTGTTCTGAACCTGCCGCGTATTGGTTATTTCGCAGAGTTGTCTTTCAATTGGCAGAACAAGATATTGCTCGCGATTCTTCTCCTCGTGCTGATACGGACCAGTTCGACTTTAAGTGCTAGCAGGGTGGGTTTGGTTGCACCGAAGCGTGGCTGGTGGCTTCCTGTTCTGGGCTGCACACTTCTCGGGCTCGCGTTGGGGGCATTAGCCGAATCAACCCCTGCGTCAGGGGAGGCGATCGCTTTCCAGGCCATCGTGCCTGGTATTGATGAGGAGCTTCTTTACCGGGGGGTGATGCTAGCGCTGATAGATCAGGCGCTTCGACCTAGGTGGCAGATCTGGCAGGGCTCGGTGGGGTGGTCCGCAGTAGCGGTTGCTCTGCTATTCGGACTTGTGCACGGTTTGCAGGTGAGTAGTGAAGGCGTGACTTTCGATCTTGCCTACTTAGTAATTACGAGCCTTTTGGGTGTGATCTTCATATGGATCCGGATCCGTTGGGGTAGTTTGTATCCAGCAATCCTGGCGCATAATGGCGTCAATGTGGCGATAGTTGTGGCCACTCACTTGTAAGGGCACTGCCGCACGCGGCGGTGACAGGGCGGCCGCCCGCTCCCACTCTTTTGGAGTTGGTGAGAGCGAGCCGGTCCCGGCGCGCTAGGGGCGCGCGCCGTCTCGCCGTGTAAGCGGACGGTCATCGGTTTGAATCCGATAGGTGGCTCCGTTGAATCGAGCAGCCACCACGTCGTCAGACCAACCCCGCCGTCAGGAGCCACCCCCTCCCAGAACCGCCCGCGCGGTCAACACCGAAACCGGCACATGCCCAGCGGCCAGCACCCCCGCAGCAAAACCAATCCACGGATTCGCCAGCCAAGCGGCCGCGCCAGCAAACACCACGACGGGCAGCACAGCCATCGGCACCGGAAGCACCCACCATGACCGATACAGCGCCGAGGCCCGCCTGCCGCTTCGCAGATACCGACCCCACAGCGCGTAGTACCCCGCAAGCGCCAAAAGCGTCGGAACCGCCCACGAATCCGATCGCTCGCCCGCCGGTGCAAATGCGGGCACCGCCAAGCACAGCACCTGCCCGGCGCGCT
>JBMDWZ010000079.1:0-5442 GCA_048594865.1 Beutenbergiaceae bacterium | reverse complement strand
TCATCTCTGCTCCGGATTTCCTCCGGACTAGACCACGAAACGGCGTCACCCTTCGCGGGTGACGCCGTTTCGCTGTGTCTATCGACTGCTGCGGTGGACGCTGACGGCTGTGTCTCGGCACTGACTCAGACGAGCGCGGGTGCAGGTGCCGCGACTGGGAGGGTGGCACTGGCCTCGATGGCCTGCCGGTAGTGGCCCAAGATCTGGTCACCGATGGCGGACCACGAGCGCGGAAGGACGGCACGACGCCCTGCCTCCCCCATCTGAGCGCGCAGGCCTGGTTCCTGCACCAACCGGCTGGTCGCCTCGGTGATTGCCTGCTCATCGAGAGGCGGCAACAAGAAGCCGGTGACGCCGTCGTCCACGATGTCCAGCGGGCCACCGATCGCAGGGGCCAGGACGGGCAGTCCGGTGGCCATCGCCTCTTGCAACGTCAGGCCAAAAGTTTCCTGAGTTCCGGTGTGTACGAACACGCCCAGAGCCGCGTAGGCCTCGGCCAACTCGGTGCCCTGCAGCGGGCCGAGGAAAACGGCGTTTGTGCCAGCGAGTTCGCGCTCGAGGTTGTCCCGCTCCGGTCCGTCACCCACGATCACGAGCCTGGCGCCATCCACCTTGGTCACCCCCTTAAGCAAGTGCAGCTTCTTCTCCGGCGCGAGGCGGCCTACGTAGCCCACGAGCACCTCACCGTTGGGCGCCAACCGATCGCGGAGCGCCTGGACGGCTTCGGTGTGCTGCAGGTTGGGGTGGTAGGTCACGGTGTCCGCTCCGCCAGCCCAGGTCTTCACGCCACTCAGGCCCAACGCTTCGAGGTCGTCCACGGCCTTGGAGGCTGGCGCCAGGTTGAGGTCGGCCTTGGCATGGACGTTGCGAATCCAGCGCCATGCGGCCTTTCCCAATAGCGGCAGGCCGTAGCTGGAGGTGTAGCGAGCCACGTCCGTTTGGAACACGGCCACGCTCGGGATGTCGTACTTCTTCGCCAGGCTCAACGCCTGAGAACCCAGCCCCATCGGCGCTGCAACGTGCATGACGTCCGGTGCCCAATCGAGAATTTGCTTCATCGTGCGCCGGTTCGGGACCGCCGCACGGAATCCGCGCACGTCAAACGACGGAGCTTCGAACACCGGGAACCCCGCGTAAGACTCCGGTGCCGGACCAGGGCAAAACACCGCGGCTTCATGGCCGCGGTGCGCCAGGTGCTCCAAAAGCCGCTGCACGCTGGTGGTTACTCCGTTGAGGCTAGGCAGGAACGTTTCAGTCACCACGGCAACTCTCATGCGCTCACCGTTGCCACCGGAGGTGACCTCGTTCCAACGGCGCCGTGTCGTGTCCATGTCTAGTCCCTGTCCCTTCGTTGTCATGCCTTCTAACCTGCCTGGACTGCGGTGAAAGGACATCGGGCCTATCCGGAGTCTTTACCCCCAGGTATCCCCCAGTGGATAACCCGAAGCAGTACCGAGACAGCGGCGTAGGCCGCGTGGCGGATTCCCCACGCGGCCTAGGCCACCTTGTGACTCAGACGAGCACGGGGGCGTTGCTTTCGATAACGCGGCGGTAGTGGTCCAGGAGCTGGTCGCAGATCGCTGACCAGGAGCGCGGAAGCACGGCACGCCGTCCGGCCTCCCCCATCCGGGCGCGCAGCCCGGGATCGCTCACCAACCGTGTGGTCGCCTCGGTGATTGCCTGCTCATCAAGAGGTGGCAGCAGGAATCCAGTCTCGCCCTCCTGCACGATGTCCAGCGGTCCGCCGATGGCCGGCGCCAGCACGGGCAGTCCGGTGGCCATCGCCTCCTGCAGGGTCTGTCCGAAGGTTTCGGAGGTGCCGGTGTGCACGAACACCCCGAGAGCCGCGTAGGCATCGGCGAGCTCGGCGCCCTGCAGTTCGCCGAGAAACACGGCATTCGTTCCAGCAAATTCCCGTTCGAGGTTCGCACGTTCAGGCCCATCGCCAACGATCACGAGCCGGGCTCCATCGACGCCTGTTACCGCCCGCAGCAGGTGCGCATTCTTCTCCGGCGCAAGGCGGCCGACGTACCCAACGAGCACTTCACCATTGGGCGCCAGTCGCTCACGCAGCGCCTGCACCGCGGCACCCCGACGGCGATTTGGATTGAAGGTAGTAGTGTCCACGCCTCTGCTCCAGGTCTTGACGTCTCTTAGACCGAGGTCGTGAAGATCCGCCACGGCTGCAGAGGCTGGCGCCAAAGTGAGGTCGGCCTTGGCGTGCACGTGGTGAATCCATCGCCAGGCAGCCTTGCCGGAGAGCGGCAGGCCATAGCTGGCGGTGTAGCGAGCGATGTCAGTCTGGAAGATCGCCACGCTCGGGATGTCGTGCTTCTTTGCCAGGCTCAACGCCTGGGCACCCAACCCCACGGGCGCAGCAGCGTGGATCACGTCCGGTGCCCAATCAAGAAGTTGCCTCATCGTGCGCCGGTTCGGCACGGCCGCACGGAATCCGCGGACGTCAAATGACGGAGCTTCGAACACCGGGAACCCCGCGTAGGACTCCGGTGCCGGACCAGGGCAAAACACCGCAGCTTCGTGACCGTGGTGCGCCAGGTGGTCCAGAAGCCGCAGGACGCTGGTGGTTACTCCGTTGAGGCTTGGCAGGAACGTTTCAGTCACCACGGCAACTCTCATGCGTTGACCGTTGCGACCGGAGGTGACCTAGTTCCAAAGGCGCTGTGTCGTGTCCGTGTCTGGTGTCTGTCGCTTCGGTGTCATGCTTCCAAAGTGCCCGCGCGCCGGCAGGAGATCATCGAGGATTTCCCGAGTCTTTACCCCCAGGTTTCCCCCTCCTGGTATCCAGTTAGTCCGCACAGACCGGTACCCGAGCCGGGCAGTTCGGTCCGTCTGGCACTGCGGCGAGGACTGGAATGTCGCCGGGGCGTGGCAGGCTTATCTCCATGCCCGCCGCAAAGTCCGCTCGCAACACCTACACCCACAAAGACGTTCCGTTGGCGCCCGTGGTGTTGGTGCGCGGAGCCGAGGACGTGCAGGCCGAGCGCGCGCTGGAGCGGTTGGTGGGCCTGGCCCGGGAGCACGCCGCTGCCGCCGGCGATGACGCCATCGAACGCACCACGTTGGAGGGCGGCACTTACGAGGCTGGGCAATTGGAGGTGGTGGCCAGCCCGTCGCTGTTCGGGGAGCATCGGCACATCGTCATCACCGGCGTGGAATCGGCCAGCGACGCCCTGATAACCGACGCCCTGGATTACCTCGAACAGCTTCCCGACCAGCTCTCAGACGTGACCCTGGTGCTGCGGCACGCCAAGGGCAACCGGGGTAAGAAGCTGCTCGATGCCGTCGCGAAACGTTTCCCGGTGATCACGTGTGAGCCCATCACTCGAGATTCGGATAAGGCCGCCTTCATCGGCGCCGATATTCGTGACGCCGGGCGCCGTGCCTCACCGGCCGCGGTGCAGAGCCTGGTGGAAGCCATCGGTTCGGATCTTCGCGAGCTCACCGCCGCCGTGCGCCAGCTGCTGGCCGACACCACCGGAAACATCACTCCCGAGGTCATCGACCGGTACTACGGAGGTCGGGTTGAAGCGACGGGGTTTCGGGTGGCGGACGCCGCGATCGCCGGGGAAACGTCGACGGCGATCACGCTACTGCGCCATGCCCTGAGCACCGGCGTTGATCCGGTACCGCTGGTGGCGGCGCTGGCACTGAAGGTGCGCACCTTGGCCAAGGTGGCAGCCACCAGGGGACGAACGGCCAACCCCTCGGAATTGGGGATGGCGCCGTGGCAGATGGACCGGGCTCGGCGAGAGCTGCGGGGCTGGACTCCCGAGGGCCTCGCCGTCGCGATTGGTGCGGTGGCCGACGCCGATGCTCAGGTGAAGGGTGAAGGTCGCGACCCGCAGTACGCCGTTGAGCGCGCAATCCTCACCGTCGCCGGTGCCCGGCAGGGATAAGACGGCACGCACTTTCGAGCCAGCGGCGGTATCGCCAGATTTCACGGCCGTCCCACGGGTCTCGAGTTCGGGGTTTAGGTTCTGCGCCGGGTCCACACCAGGGCGAGTAGCGCTGCCATCGCGCCCACCAGGATCAGCGCCCCGCGCCCGCCCTCGGGCCACGGCAGGGTCGCCAACGGCAGGCCCGCAGTAGTGGTGGCCACGGTGGCGATCCAGGCGGTGAACCACCCAGCGCACTGGGCCAGCCACTCACCTCCAGCGGGCCACAGCGGCGATACGCAGGTGGCGAGCACGCCGAGGATCGTCGCCGGTGGGACCGCGGGCGCCGCCAAGGCATTGGCCACTACCCCGTGGGTGGCCACGCCCGGGGCCAGCAGCAGGATGATCGGCGCGCACACCAGTTGTGCCGCCACCGGGATCGAGATCATCAGCGCTACCGGATACGGCATCGCACCCGACAGCCGGGCGGCGATCGGTTGCGCCAGTAGTAGCAGCCCGCCGGTCGCCACCACCGATAGGACGAACCCGAAGTCTCGGGCGAGCCACGGGTCGATCGCTAAGAGCACCACCACGGTGGCCAACAACGCCGGGACGCTGGCCCTCGGCCGCCCGGTGGCGAGCCCGAGCAACACCACACCGCCCATAGTGGCGGCACGCACCACGCTGCCCGATGGGTACACCAACATCACAAAGCCGACCAGCACTAAAGCGCCAACGGCGACTCGAACCCTGGTCGGGGCCCACCACAACAGCGCCAGAATCACGCCGAGGATGATGGCGACGTGTGCCCCCGAGACCGCGGTGATGTGCGTCAGCGCGACGGTCCGAAGATCGTCTTCCAAGTCCGCCGGAAGATTACGCGTGTCGCCCAGCGTGATGCCCGGAACCAGGCCCCTGGCTTGCGGCGCCAGGGAGTAACTGGCCTGGGAAAGCCCGTCGCGCAGCGTGCCCACGGTGCGCGCGAGCGGGCCGGGTTCGGCAACCAGCTCACCCGAGGATTCGATAATGAGCAACAGGGCCGCGCGATCACCGGGGTCGGTTGGAACGGCTCTGGCCGACACCAGCCAGGTGGTTCCCACCGGCACCGAACGCCAGTCTTCTGCCGCGACCACCACCACCGGAAGTGATCTCGCCTCCGGGGCGCCATCTGCGATCACGCCGGTGAGGGTGGCGTCGATGCGGACCCGCGAGCGGGACGGATTGGCCAAGTCTTGTGGCTCGGCGTCCACGCGCATGCTCACCTCCACGTCACCGAGGATCGGCTCGCTCGCGGCCGCGCGATCGTGCGCCTGAATCATGGCCGACCCGGACACTGCCAAGGCGATGGCGGCGGTAATCAGCACGGTTCCCCACGCTCGGTCGCGGACCCGCGCCCGGTGACGTGCACGCGGCCGCCGCCCCAGCCAACGTCCCGCAGCACCGGCCATCACGAGCAACACCAACAAGACGATCAGGCCCGACGTCGGCCCGCGCGCCACTAGCCACCAACTCAACACCCATGACAGGGCCGCCGCGGGCGCTAACC
>JBMDWZ010000078.1:0-17115 GCA_048594865.1 Beutenbergiaceae bacterium | reverse complement strand
GAGGCCGGCTGAGACGGTGCCTGCGGAGCCGGGGAATGCGCACCGAGATTGGGATTATCAGCGGGTGCGGCGCTGTTCGGGGTTGTAGTCACGCAGGAACATTACTGCGGCAACGCGCGGGCCCATAGGGAAGCGGGCGGGCAGATCTACCCCTACCGGGTGATCTGCACCACGCGGGTGATATCGCCGTCGTCCAACACGTCGATTTCATGCACCTGGGTGCGAGTAGCACCCAGGGATTTCAACACGGATCTCGCCTTCGCGAGCTCCTCGGCGGCCTTGGCGCCCTTTTGCGCAAGCAGCGATCCGCCGTGCCCCACCAGCGGCATCGTGATCGGCGCGAGTTTGGTCATCGCCGCCACGGCGCGGGCGGTGACGATCTCGAAGCGCATCCGCCCGTGCAGCTCCTCGGCGCGGACCTGGTGCAAGGTGACGTTATCCAGGTCGAGTTCCTCGACCACTTCGGTCAGCCACGCGACCCGGCGCTCCATCGGCTCGATGAGGTGAAAGTCCAGTTCGGGGTGCAAAAGCGCCAGCACGATGCCCGGCAGCCCCGCGCCCGAACCGACGTCTGCGACCGTGCCCTCATCGGGCAGCAGCGGGGAGACCGCGGCGCTATTGAGGATGTGCCGAGACCACAACCGGGGCAATTCCCGGGGGCCGATGAGCCCGCGTTCCTCGCCGTGCTCGTCCAAGAGTTCGGCGAACCGGACGGCGCCGGCAAAACCCAACCCGAGGATCTCCCGGCTAGCTTCCGGCTCGGTTAACTCCCACGTCATCGCGAAACTAGGCGTCCTGTACGCGAATGACTACCCGGCGGTGCGGTTCCACACCCTCGGAGTCGCTCACCAGACCGGCGGCGGCCACGGCGTCGTGCACGACCTTGCGCTCGAAGGGGTTCATCGTCGGCAGCGAGATGTCCTGACCTTCGGCGCGGGCGCGGGCGATTGCGTCCTGAGCGATCTCGGTGAGTTCATTGCGCTGCTTGGCGCGGTGCCCGGCAATGTCCAGCATCAGGCGGCTGCGGTCACCTGTGGAAGTCTGCACGGCGCTGCGGGTGAGTTCCTGCAGGGCGTCCAACACTTCACCATCGGTGCCGACCAGGCGGCGGAGCCGGTTGGCCTCAGAGCCCTCGGCCACAATCTCCACAGCGGCGCGGCCGTTGTCGATGTCCAACTCGATATCGCCGTCGAGGTCGACGATGTCGAGGAACTCCTCGAGGTAGTCGGCCGCGATCTCGCCCTCTTCTTCGAGGCGTGAGGTGGCCGATTCGGTGGTCGACGACGGCGCATCGGTGGCGGTCGGGGTGGTCGGGGTGGTCGCTGCCTCGTTCTCCGGGCGCGCCTCGGTCTGCGGGTCCTGCTCAGTCACGTTCGGTTCCTCTCAGCCGCGAGACTTCTTTTTACGCTTCTTACGTTTCTTGTTGCTGCCTGGTTTTCCACCGGCGTTTTGCTTCTTGTTCGAGACATCGATCTGCCCAGGAAGCACGTCCGAACCGTTCGCGGACTCGCCGTTGGACTCGGCGTCGGCGGCCTGCTCTGACTCACCGGCCTCGATGGCGTGGTTGGCCTCACCGTTGACCGCGCCATTGGCGTCGGCGGCACCGGGAGTGTTCGGCCGCGTTCCGGCCTTCTTGGCCCGGGCCTTGCCCATCGGCTGTTGGCGCTGGCCGCGGGGCTGCTCGGGCTCCGGCTCAACGTCATCTTCCAGGGGCTTGCCCTTGCGCTCGGCCTTGCGGGCCTTGCGCTCTTCCCACCGCTTGTAGGCCTCGGAGCCCGGCGTGGGGTTGTTTCGAATGACGTACCACTGCTGACCCATCGACCACACGTTGGTGGTGGTCCAGTAGATGAGCACACCGATCGGGAAGTTCACGCCGGTGACGGCGAAGACGACCGGGAGGATGTACATCAGCATCCGCTGCTGGCGGGCCATCGGGTTGTCCATCGCCGAGGCCGGCATGTTCTTCATGGTCAGCTGACGCTGGGTGAACAGCATCGTCATCGACATCATGATGATCAGCACGACCGAGACGATCTGAACGTTCAGTTCACCCGAACGCAGGAATGTCTCCGACAGCGAAGCACCGAAGATGGTGGACTCATTCGCCTCGATCGCTAGCGCCTGGGTCAGGCCGCCGATCGCGTCGCGTCCGTGTTGCTCTTGGTAGGTGCCATTGGCCAGCAGCGGCAGCGACCACAGCACCCGGAACAGTGCGAAGAAGATCGGCATCTGCGCCAAGATCGGCAGACAGGAAGCGAACGGGGTGGTCCCGTGCTCGCGGTACAGCGCCATCATTTCTTGCTGCATCGCCTGGCGAGAGGCCGGGTCGGTCTTGCCCTTGTACTTCTTCTGAATCTTCTGCATGTCCGGCTGCAGGATCTGCATGCCGCGCGACGCCTTGATCTGCTTGACGAACAGCGGGATCAGGATGATCCGGATGACGATCACCAGGAACACGATCGACAGCACCCAGGTCCACCCGCTGGAGGACTCCATACCCAGGAACGTCAGCGCATCGTGGGCGCCGACCATGATCCAGGCCACCACCCACTTCAGCGGGTAGAGGATGTTGTCAAAGAATTGCATCGGGTCAGATTCTTTCCGTGGTCATGTCAAAGGTGTGGTGGCGCGGCTCCGCTGCCCCGCCTTGAGTCCTACCCATGAGGGTACGTCGTTCCTTGTGGTGCTCATGCCCATCGCCGCGTCGCGGGGGAACGTGGTCCACCCCGCCCTTGGACCACGGGTTACACCGCAAAATCCGCCAGGTCGCTAGCCCTAAACCGCGAATGGCCCCATGCGTCTGTAAGGCGCCGACGGCGTAGGCTGAGCAGGAGGGGTAGTACCGGCAGGTGGGTGCGAACCAGGGCGAAACGATGAGTTGGTAGCCGCGCACCAGTCCGGTCAGCGCCCGCGCGATCAGGTTCGGGCGACGCTGCGGTTGGTGCTCGGCGCTCATGACACCGGCCGTTCGGTACGAGCAGCACGGGTGATGGCGCGCGTGCTGTGCCGACGGATTTCTCCGCTCAGGTCAGCAAAGGTCGCGTTCGCGGCGCTGGGCTTGGCCCGCACCACGAGTCCGCTGCCCTGTGGAAACTCCTGCAGGCTCGGGGCTAGCGCAGCCCGTAGCCGGCGCTTGACCCGGTTTCGCACCACCGCGTTACCCACGGCTTTTGACACCACGAAACCCACCCGGGCATCTGCTGCCGGGGTGGGTAGGGGCCCGAGGCTGGCGTGAACCAGGAGGTACTGCCCGGAACTGCGAGCACCGGACCGGATCGTCATCGCGAAGTCCTCGCTATGCCGCATCCGGTGCCGGGCCGGTACCACTTCAGGCGGAGATGTCCTGGCGGCCCTTGCGACGGCGGGCAGCCAGAATGGCGCGGCCTGCGCGGGTACGCATGCGGTGACGGAAGCCGTGCTTCTTAGCCCGGCGCCGGTTGTTCGGCTGGAAAGTGCGCTTGCTCACGGAAGTACTCCAAGACGTTCGACGATTCGCACCGCCGCGGGGAAGGGGAGTGCGTCAGATGTCGCGCGGCTATCGGATCACTCCCTGCAGAACAGGGCGCATCTTCCCCAAGCGGAGCAGACGTGAATGATCTCCGTCAGCCGCACAGACTGGCCTACGATACGTGAGGTTCGAAGGACTGGTCAAACAACGGTGACCGGCCTCACGCGACTCCGGCCTCACGAGCGGACCCTGGTGATCAGCCGGGTGATGCAAGGAGTTCTCTACACCGGTACGCTGCCACGAGCCGCAGCTCGCCGGGAGTTCTCCCAAGAACCCGGTCACGAATGGGTGGCATACCATACACAAGCTGTGGATAGAGTTGTGGATTCCGAGTTCGTCTTACGTTGGGGGTGTTCGTGTCAGAGTCGTCATTGGACCCGAGCGCGCTCGGCGCGGGTTGGGATCGAGCGATCGAGATCCTCACTGACCGTGGCGAACTCAGCGGCGCGCAACTCGGGTTCATCCGGCTCACCAAGCCCCTGGGAATAATCGACGACACCATCCTGCTCGCGGTTCCGAGCGAGTTCGCCAAGGACTTCATCGAGACCCGGGCACGGGATTCGATCGTCTCCTCGCTGTCCACCGCCGTTGGCCAGAGCGTGAAAGTGGCCGTCACCGTTGACGCCTCGCTCGAGGAAGTGTTCGTTCCCGAACCCGAGCCAACCCCACCCCCGCAGCCGGCACCCGCGCCGGCTCCGTCGTCGGGCCTGAACCATTCCAACTCGGCCACCTCCGATGCCTACACCACCGGAGTGGACCCGCACGCCCGGCTGAACCCGAACTATATTTTCGACACGTTCGTGATCGGGTCCTCGAACCGATTCGCCCATGCCGCCGCTACCGCCGTCGCCGAGGCACCGGCCAAGGCGTACAACCCGCTGTTCATTTACGGGGATTCGGGACTGGGTAAGACGCACCTGCTGCACGCGATCGGTCACTACGCCAAGAACCTGTTTCCCGGAATCCGGGTGCGGTACGTCAACTCCGAAGAGTTCACCAACGACTTCATTAACTCGATCCGCGATGACAAGGCCGAAGCGTTTCAGCGCCGGTACCGCGAGGTCGAGGTGCTGCTCATCGATGACATCCAGTTCCTGCAGGGCAAAGAGCAGACGATGGAGGAGTTCTTCCACACCTTCAACACCCTGCACAACGCCAATAAGCAGGTGGTCATCACCTCCGACCTGCCGCCCAAGCTCCTCACCGGGTTCGAGGGTCGGCTGCGGTCCAGGTTCGAGTGGGGTCTGCTGACCGACGTGCAGCCTCCGGACCTGGAGACCCGGATCGCGATTCTGCGGAAGAAGGCCGGCAGTGAATCCCTGCAGGCCTCCAGCGACGTCCTGGAATACATCGCCTCGAAAATCTCCTCCAACATTCGGGAACTCGAAGGCGCCCTAATCCGGGTCACGGCTTTCGCGAACCTGAATCGCCAAGCGGTGGATATGTCTTTGGCCGAAATGGTGCTGAAGGATCTCATCACCGATGACGACGGCGCGGAGATCACCCCCTCGTCGATCATGGCTCAGACCGCCACGTACTTTGGGGTGACGATCGAGGCGCTGTGCAGCGCCGACCGCTCCCGGGTGCTGGTCAACGCGCGTCAGATCGCCATGTACCTATGCCGGGAGCTCACCGAGCTGTCCCTGCCCAAGATCGGGCAACTCTTCGGCGGGCGTGATCACACCACGGTCATGCACGCCAACCGTAAGATCCGACAGCAGATGGCTGAACGGCGCTCGACCTTCAATCAGGTCACCGAACTTACTAACCGGATCAAACAACAGCACCGTCGCTGAAAGCGAAGAACCGGTAACGCGTCAATGAACAATGTTGAACGCGGCGGCTTCGCGCGCATTAATACACAGTTGTGGACACACTTGTGGATGGCCGTGGATAGATGCTCTGAACCGGTGGACCGACGATGTCATTTCGGTGGGCAGCGTTTGGGGACATCTGGGCTGTACACAGGCTCCCCGTGCACCTGTGTACAGGCGTGAACACCCTCGTGCACACCCCACCGCGCATGCTGACCTGCGGAAATACATGTTGTCCCCAGTTTCCCCAGGACCGATGACGAAGATGACACCTATATCTGGCATCAGGGTGTGAATAACCAACAGCACCCCGAACCCCTCCCTGAACCACACGTTTTCCCTGTGCACCTAGGCCAGCAGAGAAGTAAAGCCAAGGGAACCCACCCCTCCCGCTGACTTCGTCAAACTCCCGCCGAGGTCGTCACGTTCGTTGACGATGTCGAGGGCAAACTGACTCGCTCGATGAGGGGCTTGACGAAGTGACCGGCGGTCCCGGTGACGGGCAGTCGATGAGCTTTGGAGTGGGGAGTGGAGTGGAGCAGCGCACAGCCTGGCAGCCAGGTAGCTCGAGACCAGGCAGCTGGGAACCAGGTGCCTGCCCAGCTGTGCGGCCAGGCGACTGGGCAGTTGGGCGACTAGGTCGCTGGACGGTCGGGCAACGTGCCAATGTCATTCGCCCCCACCGGGACCTCCACTCCTGCCCGCCGAGCGAGTCAAGACTGGCTCGAGGTAGTCACGGCGGTTGACTCGCTCGGCGGCAAGTTGACGAAGTCAGCGGGAGGGGTGAATTACAAGTTCGGTACTCGGTGCCCTCCGATGCTCACTATGATCGGCACCCAGGCTTTGTACATGGCATGCTTCGGCATGTAACTCACCGGGGCGCCAGCTCAGACGAACCAGCAGCACAGGAGGACCGACGTCGTGAAGTTCAGGGTGGAACGAGATGTCCTTGCCGACGCTGTGACGTGGACGGCTCGGACCTTGCCGACGCGCCCGCCGGTGCCGGTCCTTGCCGGTGTGCTGCTCGAGGCCGACGCCGACGGTTCGCTGCGACTGTCCACCTTCGACTACGAAGTCTCCGCCCGCTCCCAGGTTCCCGCCGAGGTCAGCGAGCCCGGCAGCGTCCTGGTTCTGGGCCGGCTATTGGCCGAGATTTCCCGGTCCCTGCCGAACAAGCCGATCGACGTCAGCGTCGAAGGATCCAAGGTTGAAGTTCGCTGCGGATCGGCTCGGTTCACGCTGAGCGCGATGCCCACCGGTGAATACCCAGAACTTCCGCAGATGCCGGGCCTCGCAGGCAGCATCGACGGCAGCGTGTTCGCCGAGGCCATCAACCAGGTCACCATCGCCGCTGGCCGCGACGAAACCCTGCCGCTGCTGACCGGTGTGCGGGTAGAGATCGACGGCGACAGCCTCACCTTGCTCGCAACCGACCGGTACCGGCTGGCGATGCGTCAGATCAACTGGTCACCGGCCTCCCCATCGGCAGAAGAGGTCGCCCTGGTGCGGGCTCGGACCCTGAGCGACGTTGCCCGGAACCTTGCTGGCGCCGGCTCGGTCGAGATCTCCCTCGGCGAGGGCGCAGACATCGTGGGGTTCGAGGCCGGCGGCCGCCGAACCACAAGTTTGCTGGTCGACGGCGAATACCCACCAGTTCGGCGGTTGTTCCCCGACTCCACCACCACCCACACCGTGACCAACACCGCCGAGCTCATCGAAGCCGCCAAGCGGGTGGCCCTGGTGGCCGAGCGCAACACCCCGATCCGGTTGACCTTCACAGACGGCCAAGTGGTGCTGGAAGCCGGCGCCGGTGATGACGCTCAGGCCTCAGAAGCCTTGGAATCGGTGCTCGAGGGTGAAGAGATCACCACCGCGTTCAACCCGCAGTATCTGCTCGATGGACTGGGCGCGCTGGGCACCGAGTACGTCCGGCTGTCCCTGAACCACCCGACCAAGCCGGTGCTGATGACCGGGCAGGACGAGCTGAACGGTTCGGACCACGCGGAGGACTTCCGGTACCTGCTGGTGCCGATCCGATTCGCGGGCTAACCCAGCACTTGTGTATGTCTCCGACCTTGCGCTGACCGACTTCCGCTCCTACACCCACGCGGTGTTGTCCCTGGAACCTGGAATTACAGCGTTCGTCGGGAGCAACGGGCAGGGCAAAACCAACCTGGTGGAGGCCGTGGGCTACCTGGCCACCTTCTCCTCACACCGGGTCGCCGGAGACCAGGCGCTGGTGAAGTTCGGCAGCCAACGGGCCGTGGTCGGGGCCAAGGTGATGCGCGATGAACGGCCCACGGTGCTGGAAGTGGAGATCGTGGCCGGTAAGGCCAACCGCGGCCGGATCAACCGCAACCCGGTGCCCAAGGTCCGCGAGCTGCTCGGACACCTGCACACCGTGACGTTTGCCCCGGAGGATCTGGCGCTGGTCAAAGGTGACCCCGATGGCCGCCGCCGGTTCCTCGATGAGCTGTTAATCCAGTTGGATCCCAAGATCGCGGGCGTGCGCAGCGACTATGAACGTGTCATTCGCCAGCGCAATGCCCTGCTGAAGTCCGCCGGGTCGGCGAGGCGCTCGGGATCGGGCCCAGACCTTCGCACTCTGGACGTGTGGGATGAGAAGGCGGCCGCCAGCGGCGCCCAACTCACCTCCGCCCGGGTGCGCGCAGTCGTGGAATTACGAGATCGGGTGCGCGGTGCCTATGACACCGTCTCCGGCGGCGGAGGCCCGGCCCAGATCGCCTACCGCGCGCGACTGGCCGAACACCTGGGTCCCGAAGCCGGCGCCGAGGAGGCGCTCTTGGACACCGCCGCTCTCACCGAGTCGCTGATCGCGGCGATGGCGGAGCTGCGCAGCAAGGAAATCGACCGCGGGGTGAGCCTGGTGGGCCCGCACCGCGATGACCTGGACCTGAGTTTGGCCGACCTGCCCGCCAAGGGGTACGCCAGTCACGGGGAGTCCTGGTCGATCGCCCTGGCTCTGCGGTTGGCGAGTTACAACCTCCTGCGCGAACAAGACACCTTCGAGGCAGATCCCGACCCGGTGCTCATCTTGGATGACGTATTCGCCGAACTGGACTCCCGCCGTCGGGCCGCTTTGGCACACTTGGTCGCAGACGCTGGGCAGGTGCTCATCACCGCCGCGGTTGCCGAAGATGTGCCGGCCGAGCTCAGCGGCGCGAGGTTCGATGTGGCCGATGGGGAGGTGGCCCGTGGCAGCTGAGAAGAACACCGGCGACGATGCCACCGCGCCCGAAAAGGACCTACGCGGGACCACGGCGGGTGACACTGACCCGGACGCTGCGGAGGAAGAGGCCGAGTTCGACGCCCCGCAGGTGGCGTTGCGCCGGGCCCAAGCCGGTGCCCGCGAGAAGGGTTTGCGGCCCGGGTCTCGCGCGCCGGCCCGACGGCGTAAGTCACCTGGCCGCGGTGATGTTCCGAGCAGCGCCGGTCGAGATGGCCGCGACCCACAGTCCCTTGGGGATGCCGCCGACGCCCTGAGCCGGCTGCTGGGATGGGCGCAGCCGCTGTCGATCGGCGGGGTGATCGGGCGCTGGCCGGAAGTGGTGGGCCCGCAGATCGCCGAGCACTGCACCCCGGAGACCTTCGAGGAGGGCGCGCTGGTGGTGCGCGCCAGTTCGACGGCGTGGGCTACTCAGATCCGGTTGTTGCTACCCCAGTTGGAGCGCCGGCTGGCCGAGGACGTCGGCGAGGGTGTGGTCACCTCAATCCAGGTCCTGGGGCCCGGCGGACCGACCTGGCGTAAGGGCCCGCGCGGGGTGCGCGGACGCGGTCCACGAGACACCTACGGGTGACGCGCCACGCCGTCGAGCATGGGTATTTGACCGGTTCCGACACACCCTGTGGATAAACCCTGTGGAAAGTCGTTTTATCAGCGGATTCGCGGTAGAATTATCTGAATTGCCCAGGGGGTGTGCGCAAGTGAGAAAACCTGTGCCGCGCCTCCGATTCAGATCACCAAACGTTGTGGTTTGAAGGCCCCTAGACCAACAACGAGGAGCGCCAGGACGAGTGGCTGATCACAAGAGCGTGCCGGACCCTGACGACGTCGAAATCACCGACCAATCCGAAGCCAGCGATCCGGCAGGTTCGGAGTATGGCGCGGCCAACATCACCGTTCTGGAGGGCCTGGAGGCCGTCCGGAAGCGCCCGGGAATGTACATCGGGTCCACCGGTGAGCGCGGACTGCACCACCTGGTGTACGAAGTGGTCGACAACGCCGTCGATGAGGCGATGGCCGGACGGTGCGACCAGATCGACGTGGCGATCCTGCCCGACGGCGGAATCCAGGTTCGCGACAACGGCGCCGGAATCCCCGTGGACATCATGCCCTCCGAAGGCAAGCCCGCAGTGGAGGTCGTGTTGACCGTGCTGCACGCCGGCGGAAAGTTCGGCGGCGGCGGGTATGCCGTCTCCGGTGGTCTGCACGGTGTGGGCGTCTCGGTGGTGAACGCGCTGTCCGCGACGGTGCAGGTCGAGGTGCGGCGCCAGGGACACGTGTGGACCCAGACGTATGACCGAGGTGTTCCGCGCGCCGACCTGGCCAAGGGTGAGGCCACCGATGAGACCGGGACGATCGTGACGTTCTGGCCCGATGGCGACATCTTTGAGACCACACACTTTGACTACGAGACGTTGCGGGCCCGGTTCCAACAGACCGCGTTCCTGAACAAGGGCCTAGGGATCTCCTTGCGAGATGACCGCCCCGACGCCGAAGACGTCGATGACGAGGTCGCCGGCAGTTCCTCCGGCGATCACCAGGCCGAAGAGCACACCCGTGCGGTGTCCTACAAGTACGACGGCGGTCTGGTCGACTACGTCAACCACATCAACGCCGGCAAGAAGTCCGAGCTGGTCCACCCCGACGTCATCGCCTTTGAGTCCGAGGACCCCGAGCGGGTGATCTCCCTGGACATCGCACTGCAGTGGACCGGGGCGTACTCCGAATCGGTGCGTACCTACGCCAACATGATCAACACCTCCGAGGGTGGAACCCACGAAGAGGGCTTCCGGACCGCGCTGACCACCTTGGTCAACCGGTACGCCAAGGAAAAGAACCTGCTCAAGGGCGATGACAAGCTCACCGGTGAGGACATCCGCGAAGGTTTGACCGCCGTCATCTCCATCAAGCTCGGCGAACCACAATTCGAGGGGCAAACCAAGACCAAGCTCGGCAACACCGAGGCGCGCACCTTCACCCAAAAGGTGGTCTTCGATGAGCTCGGCAACTGGCTGGAGTCCCACCCGAACGAGTCCCGCGACATCATCCGCAAGGCCGTCCAGGCCGCCGCGGCTCGAATGGCCGCGCGTAAGGCCCGCGAAGCGACCCGCCGTAAGGGGCTGCTCGAGGGCGCCGGGCTTCCCGGGAAGCTCAAGGACTGCTCCAGCCGCGATGCCTCTCGGTGCGAGGTGTTCGTGGTGGAGGGTGACTCCGCCGGCGGTTCTGCGGTGGCCGGCCGCGACCCCGAAACCCAAGCGATCCTGCCGATTCGAGGCAAGATCCTGAACGTTGAGAAGGCGCGGATCGATAAGGCCCTGGGCAACCAGGAAGTGCAGGCGCTGATCACCGCGTTCGGCACCGGAATCGGCGATGAGTTCGATCTGGACAAGCTCAGGTATCACAAGATCGTGCTGATGGCCGATGCCGACGTCGATGGTCAGCACATCTGCACCCTGCTGCTGACCTTGTTGTTCCGGTACATGCGTCCGCTCATCGAAAACGGGCACGTGTATTTGGCTCAGCCGCCGCTGTACCGGCTCAAGTGGACCAACGCCGAGCACGAGTACGTGTACTCCGACCGGGAGCGCGACGCCCTGGTCACCGAGGGCCGGGCCAAGAACCGGCGACTGCCCAAGGACGGCGGCATCCAGCGGTACAAGGGTCTTGGTGAGATGAACCACCAGGAGTTGTGGGACACCACCATGAACCCCGAAACCCGGACGCTGCGCCAAGTGACCATCGGTGAAGCCGCCGCAGCTGACGAGATCTTCGCCGTCTTGATGGGTGAGGACGTGGAATCACGCCGCTCCTTCATCCAGCGCAACGCCCGCGACGTCCGGTTCTTGGACATCTGAGTTCCTGGACTTCTGAGCGCCCGCTGCGCCTTCGCCACACCAACGTAAGGACCCTGAGTGACCGAGCAACCTCCCACGTCTGACCGCATCGAGCAGGTCGACCTGCAACTGGAGATGCAACGCTCCTACCTCGACTACGCCATGAGCGTGATCGTGGGCCGGGCGCTGCCGGACGTGCGCGATGGCCTCAAGCCCGTGCACAAGCGGGTGTTGTACGCGATGTACGACGGCGGCTACCGTCCCGACTCCGGGTTCTCCAAGTGTGCCCGCGTGGTCGGGGACGTGATGGGTAACTTCCACCCGCACGGTGACTCACCGATCTACGACGCCCTGGTGCGGTTGGTGCAGCCGTGGGCGATGCGTTACCCCCTGGTCACCGGGCAGGGAAACTTCGGTTCCCCCGGTAACGACGGTCCGGCCGCCCCTCGGTACACCGAGTGCAAAATGGCGCCGTTGGCCATGGAAATGGTCCGCGACATCGACAAGGACACCGTCGATTTCGGGGAAAACTACGACGGCCGCACCCTGGAACCCCTGGTGCTTCCGGCCCGGTTCCCGAACCTGCTGGTCAACGGATCCGCCGGAATCGCCGTGGGTATGGCCACCAACATCCCGCCGCACAACCTGCGTGAAGTGGCCGATGGTGTGCAGTGGCTGCTGGAGCACCCCGAGGCCAGCGCCGAAGAACTCCTCGAGGCGCTCCTGGTCCGAATCAAGGGCCCAGACTTCCCCACCGGGGCTCAGATCCTCGGTCACCGGGGCATCGAAGAGGCCTACCGGACCGGGCGTGGCTCGATCATCATGCGCGCCGTGGTGCAGGTTGAAGAACTACAAAACCGCACCTGCCTGGTGGTCTCCGAGCTGCCGTTCCAGGTCAACCCCGATGCCCTGGCGGCCAAGATCGCCGACATGGTCCGCGACGGCAAGCTGCAGGGCATCGCCGACATCCGCGATGAGACCTCCGGCCGCGCCGGCCAGCGCTTGGTCCTGGTGCTCAAGCGCGACGCCGTGGCCAAGGTGGTGCTGAACAACCTCTACAAGCACACCCAACTGCAGACCACGTTCGGCGCGAACATGCTGGCGTTGGTGGACAACGTGCCGCGGACCCTGAGCATCGACGCGTTCGTGCGGCACTGGGTGGACCACCAGATCGAAGTGATCGTGCGCCGCACCAAGTGGTTGCTCAAGCGCGCCGAAGACCGGATCCACATCCTGCGCGCGCTGATCAAGGCCCTGGACTCCTTGGATGAGGTCATCGCGCTCATTCGCGCCTCGCGCACAGTGGAGGCCGCGCGCACCGGGTTGATGGACCTGCTGGACATCGATGAGGTGCAGGCCACCGCCATCTTGGAGATGCAGCTGCGCCGCTTGGCCGCGCTGGAGCGCCAGAAGATCCTGGATGAATACGCCGAACTCGAGCGTGAGATCGCCGACTACAAGGACATCCTCGGCTCACCGGAGCGTCAGCGCACCATCGTCAGCGAAGAACTCGCGCAGATCGTGGACAAGCACGGCGATGACCGGCGTTCGGAGATTCTGCCGTTCGACGGTGACCTGTCGATGGAAGACCTCATTCCCGAAGAGGAAGTGGTGGTCACCATCACCCGCGGCGGGTACGCCAAGCGCACCCGCGCCGATTCCTACCGCACCCAACACCGGGGCGGTAAGGGAGTCCGCGGCGCCCAACTGCGGGGCGATGACGTCGTCGAGCACTTCTTCGTCACCTCCACCCACCACTGGTTGTTGTTCTTCACCAACTTGGGCCGGGTGTACCGGGCCAAGGCCTATGAACTGCCCGAGGGCAGCCGGGATTCCAAGGGCCAGCACGTGGCGAACCTGCTGGCGATGCAGCCCGATGAGACCATCGCCCAGGTCTTGGACATCACCGACTACGAGCAGGCCGACTACCTGGTGCTAGCCACCAAGAGCGGTCTGGTGAAGAAGACCCGCCTGAGCGACTATGACTCCTCGCGGACCGGTGGTGTGATCGCGATCAACCTGCGTGAGCACGGCGATGCCACCGATGAACTGGTTTCGGCTCGCCTGGTCGATGCCGGTGAAGACCTGCTGCTGGTGTCCCGCAAGGGCCAGTCGCTGCGCTTCACCGCCACCGATGAGGCGCTGCGTCCGATGGGCCGGGCGACGTCGGGTGTCACCGGCATGAAGTTCCGGGACGATGACTCGCTGCTGTCCTTGGACGTGGTGCGCGATGAGAGCTATGACCTGTTCGTGGTCACCGAGGGCGGGTACGCCAAGCGCACCAAGCTGAGCGAGTACCGCATCCAGGGCCGAGGTGGGCTTGGAATCAAGGTTGCAAACTTGGTGGCTGCGCGCGGCGACCTGGTGGGTGCGTTGATCACCGGTGACGCTGATGAGGTGCTGCTGATCATGGGTAAGGGCAAGATCGTGCGCTCGGCGGTCGGGGAAGTTTCCCGCACCGGACGCAACACCCAGGGTGTGACGTTCGCCAAACCAGACAATGGCGACCGGATCATCGGAGTAGCCCGAAACATGGAAATTGCAGTGGCAATCGACGCCGAATCCGCCGAATCTGCCAGCGCCGAGTCCGGCGAAGAGGCCGATGAATCTTCGCAATCGGCCCGCAATGGCGTAGCGTCAGGGGACAGTGCCAATGCACAGGGCGATGAGTCCGCCGGCTCCGAAGCGGAAGAAGGTAGCGAATGAGCCAGAGTAGCGGGACCTCCACGGGTCCAGTGCGTACTACTGCGTTCCCCCATACCTCTGCCGCGCGCGAAGGTAATGGCGCCGGTGCAGCCAGCGCTCCGCCGTCGCATCCGCCGGCCGGTGGGCAGTCCTCTGCCGCGCCGCAACCCTCCGGGCTGAACGGCGCTTCGCGGCCCTCGGCCGCCTCGGGATCCTCGCGGCCCTCGAGTTCCAAAGGCGCCGGCGCTGCCTCCGATAACCGCCAAGCACGGCCCGCGGGCCGGGGTACCGGGCCCCGCCGGGTGCGCCTTGCTGCCTCCCGGGTTGACCCGTGGTCGGTAATGAAGCTGGCGTTCTTGATGTCGATCGCGATCGGCATCGGAATCGTCGTGGCCACCGCGGTGCTGTGGTGGGTGCTGAACCAGATGGGCGTGTTCGCAGAGGTCCGCGGACTGCTCGAAGAGGCCGAGGCGTTGGCGCAATTCGGGCTGATCCTGGAGTACTTGGAGTTCTCCAGGGTGATGTCGGTGGCGACCGTGATCGCGATCGTTGACGTGCTGTTGCTGACCGCCCTAGCCACGCTGGGCGCGTTCATCTACAACATCGTCGCGGCGATGGTCGGCGGGATTCACCTCACCCTCACCGACGACTGAGATCCCCGAGCCCAGGGCTGTGATGCGTTTCGCAGTCCCGCGTTTTGGTTCAGACGGCGGCTCTGAGGTAGTCTCATCCGGCGCCTTCAACTACGCATACGTGTGGTTTGGGGCGTTGGTATGCGGGCCTATAGCTCAGACGGTTAGAGCGCTTCCCTGATAAGGAAGAGGTCGCTGGTTCGAGTCCAGCTAGGCCCACCATCGCCTTTGAAGAGAGGTGAGATGCGATGAAGAAGGTACTTCTAGTAGTGGCCGCGGCTGCTGCCGGTGTGCTGCTGTGGCGTAAAGTTGAGCAAGAACGCGACAGCCGCGAACTGTGGAACGAGGTCACAGACCCCGTGCCGGTGAAGAACTAGACGGATCGCAAAACAACTGAACAAGGGGCCATGGCGCAATTGGTAGCGCACCTGCTTTGCAAGCAGGGGGTTGTGGGTTCGAGTCCCACTGGCTCCACCCTTCTCCGCCCCGTTCTCCCCGCCCCCCTCCCGCCGACTTCGTCAAACCCCCGCCCAGGTCGTCAACCGGGTTGACTACCTCGAACGGGAACTGACTCGCTCGGCAGGCTTTTGACGATGTCACCGGCGTCGCCAGCTCAGTTCTGCGATGTGCGCGGCATTTTCGGGAGACAGCAGATTCGGTACACGGCGTGCGGATCCGGTCCCGATTGCCGCTCCCGGACAGCAGATTCGGTACATGGCGTGCGAGTTGTGTTCCGATTCGGCCGTTCCGGCAGCAGATTCGGTACACGGTGTGCGGGGTCGGCGGCCGACGGCGGAACTACCGCGGCGTGGCCCTGTCACCTTGACCGGCGAGCGCGTTGCTAGCGGCCGACGGCGTAGGTGACGCGGAATGGCTGGTCACCTTTGTCTGGCCTACTGATTCAGGATCGCCGCAGACCGGGGCGAATGAAGGCTGCTAGCAAGGCGACCACACTCGCGGCGATGAAAGCGCTCAAGGGTCCAGCGGCTTCGGAGATCGCGCCAACCACGGGCGCTCCGGCGGCCTGCCCGAGGGCCAGCATGAGGAATGCCAGTCCCACTCCGGCTGCCGGATCCCGCTCGTACACCTCTGTTCTGCCGATCAGCAGCATCCCGGTCAAGGCAATGTATGCCGCTCCGAACGCCGCCGCCGCCACCCATGCGACGACCGGGGTGCCCGGAAAGATCGCGAACAGTGCCGTCGCGGCGGCGAGGACGAGCGTCGTCGCCATCCAGCTCGGACCGATTCCGAACCTGCGGGTGAGATCACCGGCCGCCGCACCGAGCACACCGAAAGCACCGAGGAAGATCCACGCCACAGAAGAGTCGAACTCACTCATCCCGCCAGTACTCACCAAAACATCGCGGCCGAAGGTCCAGACGGCGGAGCTTGCAGCGCCCAGCAGAGCGGCGGCGGCGATCAATCGGCCGCTGCCGAGGGGAAGAAGCGGGCGCGGGAGCAGAGCCTGGATCGTGCCAGTGCCACTGCCACTGCCACTGCCACTGCCAGTGTCAGTGCCAGTGCCAGCACGGGCACCGGCGCCGGCACCAGCGCCATCGCCGAAGCGCGAGCCCACGCCAGCCCGCTGCTGTTGAGCACCCGGAACCGCGAACGCGACCCACACGGCAACGACGGCGCAGACGATCGCGAACACCACCCAGGCCGCCCGCCAGTGTTCATGGGTCAGCAGTGCGATCGGGCCGGCGACGGCCACACCGATTCCGGTGCCGGCATTGATGACCGCCTGCGTCCGGTTCCGTGTCGATGCCCGCACCGTATGCGCAACGGCGTGGGCGAGCGGAGGGGATGCCACACCGGTACTCGATCCGGCGATCAGCACCCCGGCCGCCAGCACCCACGCCGTGGGAGCCGCAGCCACCGCGAGCACACCCGCAGTTGCGACCACGCCAGCGGCGATAGCGACCGGTCGTGCGCCGAACCGCGTAGTCAGCACCGTGGCCGCGATTATTGCCACGCAGTAGGCGGCGTACGAACCGGCGGCGATCGCTCCGGTAGTGCCCCCAGAGAGGCCGAACTCTGTGCGGAAAACCGGGACGAATAGGCCATAAGCGAACCGAGCCAGCCCGTAACAGACCGCAATCAATGACAGTCCAGCACCCGTCAGCACCAAGACGCCACGGCCATCACCGCCACCGCGGCCACCGCGGCCGCCCCGATCCCCGACCTCGCCGCCCCTAATCAACGTGCCTTGCTCCAACATCGAGTGCTCCAATCTCACAGATCTGTGAACCTCTTGTCACCGTAGGTACACTGATCTGTGAAGTCAACCTGGCAAGGAGTCAAGGAGTGCGATGAGTTCCGATACAGAATCCGCCGAGGTGCTACGAGTCCCGCGCCTGACCCCAGGTGCCCAGCGCATCCTGGAGGTGGCGTCGGA
>JBMDWZ010000077.1:0-2839 GCA_048594865.1 Beutenbergiaceae bacterium | reverse complement strand
AGGCGCTGAACATCGCGAATGACGCTGGCGCGCACGTTGTCTGTGGTTTTGGCCAGTGGGGCGGGGTAGGCCACGCCGCATCTGACTTGGACCACCACGGTGCGTCCGCTGATGTGCACTTGGGCGTCGGGGCGAGCGTCGACATCACGGGACTGCCCCAGTCCCAGAAGCCCGCCGGACAGGCCACCGGCAGCCGTGACTTCGCTGGCCGCTTGGGAGGCGACCTTGCGCACCACCTGATGGTCGATGCGCAGGCTGCCCCGGTCCGCCGGCGGCGCCGGGGCCTTCTGCGCGTCCTGCGCGCTGCTCATTGCTTAATCCGGCCACGACCAGTCAACCCCGAGATGTCGATGGAACCGTCGATGACTTTGGCAACGAGGAATGCGATGGCCCCGAAGACGGCGACGATCACCAGTTCCACGAATCCGCCGAAGACGGCCACGATCCCTAGGAGCAGGCCGACCAGCACAATGAACTGCGTGCGGCCGACCAGGGGCGATGGCTCGCCGCCGGGCGGGGGAGTCGGATTCCACTCACTCATCGCAGATCCTGACGCGGAGCACGCGCCGGTTCCTTCTGCTCGTCCTCATCGCCCGGCAGGCGGATGTCGGTGACGTTGATGTTCACCTCGATCACCTTCAGCCCGGTCCCATGCTCGACGGCGAAGATGATCTTCTCGCGCATCTTCTGGGTGATTTCCACGATCGGGAAGCCGTAGTCGGTGATGACGCTGATCTCAACGGCTGCTTCGCGCTCGCCTTTGGTCACTGCGACACCGCCGGTGACGGACGTCTGACCGCCCTGAATGCGGCCAGCAATCGAGTCCAGCGCACGGCGGGCAGCGTTGCCCAGTGCGGCGACGCCGTCGACCTCTCGGGCGGCCATGCCGGCAAGCTTGGCCACAACTTGCTCAGCGATCAGGGTGTCACCGTGTTCGGTGTGCAGATCGTCTAGTTCCTTGGGTGCTGGAGCCTCGGCCTCGGTGCTGGTGGTCTCGGTCAGCTCATCAGAATTGCGGTCTTCCGATGAAGTGGGGTTTGTGCTCATCGGTTTCCTCCAAACGGATTTTGTTGGTCGATAGGTATGACGTTGCTAAATCGGTTTCGTCACGCATCTTTGCATGTGACCTGCACCACATTTAACACCTTAGGCGTAGGTTTGGCATGCTTGGGGGCAATGGTTGCCGATTCGCACGTGGGTGTGGTGTCTGAGATGTCAGACACCACACTGGTTGAGCGGGCAAAAGACGGGGACACCGACGCGTTCTCAGCGTTAGTGGATCGTTACCAAACGCCGCTCTTTCGGCTGGTCTCCCGGATCGTGTTCAACCGCGCCGAGGCCGAGGATGTGGTCCAGGAGGCGATGGTCACCGCCTGGCGAAATGTGGAACAAGTCCGTGATCCGGCGAAGTTCCGTCCGTGGCTGTTCCAAATCGCGTCCAACAGGGCGCTGGATGTGGTTCGCTCCAACAGTAGGCATCCGACGTCTTCATTGGACGCCGATGACGGTGAGTATCTGGCTGAGCCGACCGGTAGGGGGCCCGAGGGGCAGGCCATCGCCCACGATCAAGTCCAGGCCCTGGCACGCGCGCTGCAGACACTGCCGCCGCAACAACGCGCCTCGTGGCTGCTGCGCGAATTCGACGGGTTCAGTTACGCCGAGATCGCAGAAATTCTCCAGGTGAGTGAGGGGGCCGTGCGGGGCCAGTTGGCCCGGGCACGCATAGCGCTGGTACAAGGGATGACGACATGGATGTGACCGACGGAATGCTGCCGTGCGGGCGCGCGGTAGAGCAGGTGTGGGACGGCGTTGGCCGCGACCCCGATGAGCATGAGGCTGGGTGCAGCTACTGCCAGGACGCCCGGGCGGGGCTGTCGGAGATCGCACAGATCACCGGCGACTGGGTGGCGCAAGAAGAGGTCGACGGCGGACCCAAGCCGCGTGCGAGCGTCAAGGACGCAATCATGAACGTGGTGCATCAAGAGCTGCGCCAGGGCCGCCGGATTCCGCTGGAAACCACGCAGTATGGGGAGCTGTTTGTGCGCGAGTCGACGCTCGCTGCGATCGTGCGTGAGGCCGCCGCCTCGGTGCCGGGAGTGCACCCGCGGCGTACTCGGGTTTTGGGAACCGAGCCGTGGGAGCTGCAGGTGTCGGTGTCGATCGCGGCGGGTGTGTTGACGCCGGCCGTGATCGAGGATGTCCGCGCAGCGGTTCACGAGGCACTACGGCGTGAAGTGGGCCGGGAGGTGACGGTGAGACTCACCGTGGCCGATGTGCACGACCTCGACCGGGAAGGGGCGAACCGATGAGCGCGGCGGGTTCGGGGTCTCGTGGGCCTGGGGCTCAGGGGTCTGGGGCTCAGGGGTCTGGGAATCAGGGGTCTGGGTCGAATGGATCTGGCGCGAATGAGCCTGGCGGTGGGCTGGCCTCGCGGGCCGCGAAGGCCGCGCGGGCGGTGCCCGAAGTTGCCGACCTTCGGCGCACGGCCCGCACCAGCCTGCAGGGTCTGACTCGGCGCTCGGCGCACGGCGCGGGCGACCACGTGGACGTCCGCCCCGATGGTGCCGGGTGGGCTGTTCGGTTGGAGGTCGTTGCTAGCGGGTCCGCTTCGGTGATCGAGGCCGCGCGGGCTGCGCAAGAGGCGGTGCACTCCGAGGTCGCTGGCGGTGCGAGTGCGGCCGTGCAGGTTGATGTCACCGTTGCCGGCCGGGCGGTAGCGAAAGACTCTTAGCCCCGCGATCGCAGGCATTGGGCGGCTGGGTGTTTAACCTCACCCTGGCTCTGGTTTTACCCTGAGCCCGGGTGCGGGTAAGGTTGGGGGCTGGCAGCACGCCAACCA
>JBMDWZ010000076.1:0-78028 GCA_048594865.1 Beutenbergiaceae bacterium | reverse complement strand
GCGAGGGGCGAGATGACTCGGCCCGGCACCAACGTGTCCAGTAGTGCCACCAAGGAGGCCTCGAAGGACTGAGCCGGGTGGTTTTCCTTGAACCAGTAGCGCCCGGCGTCGGTGGGTACGAGCAGTTGGGTGGACCAGAACCTCACCTTTGGTTGGGTGATCTCCCCGGTCACACTGATGCCCGCCCCCTTGAGCTGCTCAATGATCCACGTCTCGGCCTCGCGGCGCCACTGCTCCGAGGACCACGTGGCTACCAGTTCGCGCATCTGGGAGATCCTAGTGGTGTCACCGTGCTCGATGAGGAACCTAGAAGCTAGGCTCACCTGGGTGCCCAATCTAGAGTTTCGCCTCCCGGCCGCCGCCGACGAGCAGGCTGTGCGCCACGCGAACGCCGAGTTCGATGATTTCGTCTTCGCCGCAACCCGCGATTGGACGTGGGATGCCTTCGTCGGGCGCGCGCGGTCCGACGAGCAGGGCCTCGACATGCCGCCGGACCGGGTGCCGTGCAGCTTCTTGCTTGCCTTTCACGGCGCAGACCTCGTCGGCCGAGTGAGCGTCCGCTACGAACTCAACGATTACCTACGCCACGTTGGCGGACACATTGGCTACGGCGTGCGCCCGCAGTTCCAGGGCCGCGGCTATGCGACGCAGATGCTGCGCCACGGCCTGGAACTGCTCGCGAACAGAAACGTCAGTGAGGCCCTGGTGACGTGTGATGACACCAATCTCGCCTCCGCAGCAGTGATCACCAAGTGCGGCGGCGAATTGACCGACATCATCGACTATGACGGCGTCGACGTGCGCCGGTACTGGATCCGGCTGCCGACTCGGTCCGTTGGCTGACCCCGCTGCTGAACCTCGCGGTTAAAACACTAGGCTGGCCCCATGACTGACACGATCCGCGTTGCCGTGCTGGGAGCCAAAGGCCGGATGGGCGCCACCGTGTGCGGCGCCGTGCAGGAGGCCCAGGGGCTAGATCTCGTCGCTGGACTCGATGAGAACGACGACGTCGCTTCGCTATCGGGTAGTGACGTCGACGTTGCCATTGACTTCACCGTTCCCGAGGTGACCGAAGCGAATGTCACCGCCCTCATCGACGCCGGGATCCACGCCGTCGTCGGCACCACCGGATGGACCGGCGACGCACTCGAGCGCGTCGCCACCCGCCTCGGTGACAGCCCGACTACAGGCGTGCTGATTGCCCCCAACTTCGCGCTCTCGGCGGTGCTGTCCATGCACTTCGCGGCCCAGGCCGCGCGTTTTTTCGAATCTGCAGAGGTGATCGAGCTGCACCATCCCGATAAGGCCGATGCGCCGTCGGGCACGGCGGTGCACACCGCCCAGCAGATCGCGGCCGCGCGGGAAGCAGCCGGGCTATCGGACTCGCCGGACGCCACCCGAAGCGGCCTCCAGGGCGCGCGCGGCGCGCAAGTGCAGGGCGTGCACGTGCACTCGGTGCGGCTTCGCGGACTGGTTGCGCACGAGGAGATCCTGTTCGGCAACCCCGGCGAACAATTGACTATCCGCACCGATTCCTTCGACCGCTCCTCGTTTATGCCCGGGGTGGTCCTGGCCGCCCGCAAGGTGTCATCCAAACCGGGACTCACCGTTGGTCTGGATCGGTACCTGGACCTTGGCGCGTGAGCTTGTAGTGCAGCCGTAGGGCGTTGAACCGGGTGAACCGCAGGTAGTGGTCGGTGCGCAGCACCCCCACCGAGTCGGTGAACAGATGGAACATCTCATGCAGCGGCACCCTCGCCGCAAAGTGGCGCCCTCGGTGGCGGGCCACCACGTAGGTTCCTTCGTGGCCGAATCGTCCCGGCCGGGAGACCAGCCGCATCGACCCATCGGGTCCATTCACCGGCTGCAAGAAGACCTGGACGTTGCCCAGTTCCAGGGGAAACGTCACGTGCACCCTGGCGCCTCTCCCGGGTAGCCATCGAACGTCGTAGCACCCGGAGAACACGTAACCGCCGGTGCTGCGCAGCGTGCGCAGCCAGCCGGCCGAGCGTTGATTCCCGTCTGGGCCGAGGATCGGCACCACCGAGGAGTCCATGCCATAGGCCACGTCTATCGGGTGCACCGGCAGCGCCAACTGATCCAGGCGCCGGCCGTACAGGGCGCCGATCGCCACCCCTGCCGGGGCGAACAACGGTGACCACTGGCACCACGTCTCCATCCGCCAGACCGCGGTGTGCGCGTAGAAATTACGGATCTTAGGGCTGACCGCCTCGGCCCGGAAGGTCGAGGAATCAAGACTGGCCAGGTCCGGAATCAGCCCAGCCTCGGCGGTGTCGCTCGACACCGAACCGCCGATCCGGCTCGCCTCGGTCTGCAGCCACCGGTCCTGGACGCGACCGGCGTCGGTGGTGGCCGCGTCCAGCCAGGCGTGCTCGCCACGCAAGTCGATCGGCCGCCCGGCGGCGCTCCACCAAGCGCGCGCGGCGGCGTCTAGGTTCGGCCAGCCCCGCCAGCGCGCCATTGACTCAGTCCCGCAGCTGCGCGGCCCACGCGTGCTCGGTGACCTGTTCACCGGCGACGTCGAGAACCCGCTTGACTCCGATCGGGCCGAACCCGGCTGCGCGTACCAGGCCATCACGGGCGTCATCACCCTCGGCCACCCAGATCCGGGCCTGCTTAGCCCCGGTGCTGGTGAGGATGTCGGTGCAGGCCGCCAGCAGTCGCGACCCGTGGCCGTTGCGCACGTAATCGTCGCCGACGGCGAGTTCCACTACCTCGCCGGTGGGGTCGTCTTGGGCGCCGGGTGCTAAGGCCGCGAACCCGGCCACGTGCGGGCCGGAGCAGGCGGTCAGCACTCGGTGCTTGGGGGAGGGGGGAGAGGTGATCGCGATGCGCCAGGCGCTGGCGAACTGCTCGGCGTCTAGGGCCGCCAAGACGTGGGAGGGCAGGCGCTCGGCGTGCAGGTTTCGCCACGCTTGGACTTGGATTTCACCTAGGGCCGGTGCGTCTTGCTCGATAGCGGGGCGGACCGAAACATCGGCGGTCGGGGTGTTGTGGGAGTGGACGCTCATCGCAAGCCAGCCTAAGGCAGACTGGGGCGCCATGACTTATGACGCCATGACTTATCTTGTCACCGGTGCTACTGGAAACATTGGCCGCAAGGTCGTTGATCACCTCATCGCGCGCGGTGCCACTGACATTCGCGCGTTGAGCGCCAAGCCCGACAAGGCGAACCTGCCCGATGGGGTGCAGGTGCACCAAGGCTTCATCGGCGATCTGGACTCCCTCGAGGGACTGTTTGACGGGGTGCAGCGGATGTATTTGGCCCCGTACGAAGAGACCGCCGCGCAGGTGTGCCAACGGGCTGCCGACGCCGGGGTGCAGCACATCGTGGACGTCTCGGGACCGCCGGATAACTGGTGGTACGGCGTGGCCGAGGCCGTTCAAGCCAGCGCACCGTCCTGGACCCACCTGTGGCCGGGGGAGTTCATTGAGAACACAGCCGTGTGGGCCGATCAGATCCGAGGCTCCCTTTTGCAGGGCCGGGCCGTGGTTAAAGACGCGTTTGGGGACAGCGCCAACGCCCCGGTCTGCATGGACGATATCGCCGAGGTCGCCGCCGCGATCATGGTCAGTGGGACTTCCGGCGAGGGTGGCGCCCGCTGCGAAGGATCAGTGGCCCCAGAGTTCGACCGCACCGAGCTCTACCTTGCCGGCCCGCAGCTGCTGACCAAGCGGGAGAAGGTGGCCGCGATCGCCGCCGGACTCGAAATCGACATCGACTTCGTACAGATCAGCCGCGAGGAGGCGATCACGATGCTCCAGCCGTCGATGGGGGAGTACGCGCAGTGGTACGTGGGCCTGTCGGCGCAAACCCATGAGCCCGAGCAATCGTGGGTGCAGGTAGTGCCCACGGTGACCGGCCGCCCGGCCACCAATACTGCGCAGTGGGTTGCGGCGAATCGGCACGAGTTTCGGTGATTCGTGGCGTGCGCCATAGCGTGCGCTGACGCAAGGGCGCACCGGGTCACGGTACGGTCAAGACATGAATCAAAGACAGGTCCCTTCCCGGACCTTCGGCTCGGTGTCGGTCGCCATGGTGACACCCATGCACGCCGACGGCAGTATCGACATCGAAACTGCCCGGTCCCTATCCCGACATCTGGTTGATTCCGGGTGCGACGCCCTGGTTGTCAATGGCACCACCGGGGAGTCTCCGACCACCCACCAGCCCGAAAAAGATGAGCTTGTTCGAGTTGTTGTCGAGGAAGTCGGCGATGAGGTGATGGTGATCGCCGGGGCCGGCTCGAACGACACCGCGCACGCCGTCCGGATCGCCAAGGCTGCCGAACGCACCGGTGCCCACGGGCTGCTTGTGGTGTCCCCGTACTACAACCGTCCCTCCCAGGAGGGCGTGTACCGGCACATCGTCTCCATCGTTGACTCCGCCGACCTGCCGGTGATGCTCTATGACATCCCCGGCCGCACCGGCGTGGCTATCGGCGATGACACACTCGATCGCCTGGCCGAACACCCGCAGATCCGCGCCGTCAAAGACGCGACCGGTGACGTGCCCGCTGGCTTTGATCGAATGCGCCGCACCGGCCTGGAGTACTACTCCGGTGACGACAACCTGAACTTGGCCTGGCTGGTGCACGGCGCCTCCGGCGTCGTCTCTGTTGCCGGGCACGTCGTTGCCCGCGCCTATGCCCAAATGGTGCAGGCAGTGGACGACGGCGAATTGTTCCTAGCCCGCGACATCTCGGCAAATCTGGCACCAGTTGTCGATGCCCTGCTCGGCTCTGGGCAGGGCGCCGTGATGTCAAAGGCCGCCTTGTACTTACAAAACCGGCTTCCGGCGTCGACCGTTCGCTCTCCACTGGTGGAAGCCAACGACGCCGAACTGGCCGATCTACGAACCGCACTTTTGCTTCACGGACTTTTGGAGGACACCGCTACATGAGCCACCCGCACCCCGACCTAGCCCCACCGCCGCCCTTGGCCGACGGCGCTCTGCGCGTTGTCCCACTCGGCGGGCTCGGCGAGGTCGGTCGCAACATGGCAGTGCTCGAGTACGGCGGACGCCTGCTCATCATCGACTGTGGCGTGCTCTTCCCCGAGGACCATCAGCCTGGCGTGGACCTGATCCTGCCGGACTTTGACTACATCGCCGATCGTCTCGACGACATCGAAGCCATCGTGCTCACCCACGGGCACGAGGACCACATTGGCGCCGTGCCCTACCTGCTGCGCTTGCGCCGGGACATCCCGATCGTGGGCTCCAAGCTCACCTTGGCGTTCATCGAGGCCAAGCTAGCTGAGCACCGCATCAAGGCCGTCACCCACGAGGTCAAGGAGGGCGACCACCACCCCTTCGGCGACTTCGATTGCGAATTCGTTGCGGTGAACCACTCGATCCCCGACGCCCTCGCGGTCGCCGTGCACACCCCGGCGGGCACCGTCCTGCACACCGGCGACTTCAAGATGGACCAGCTGCCGCTGGATGGCCGGATCACCGACCTGCGCGCCTTCGCCCGACTCGGGGAAGCCGGCGTGGACCTGTTTATGACCGACTCCACCAACGCCGAGGTGCCCGGTTTCACCGTGGCCGAGCAGGAGATCGGCCCGGTCCTGGACCAACTCTTCGAAACCTCTGGGCGCCTGGTCGTGGCCTCCTTCGCCTCGCACGTGCACCGGGTGCAGCAGGTCCTCAACGCCGCTCACGCTCATGGCCGCCGGGTGGCCCTGGTGGGCCGCTCGATGGTCCGCAATATGGGGATCGCCTCTGACCTTGGCTACCTCGACGTGCCCGACGGGGTGTTGATCGACCAGAAGAAGGTCGATTCGCTGCCCGAGGATCAGGTGGTGCTGATGTGCACCGGTTCTCAGGGCGAGCCGATGGCTGCGCTCTCGCGGATCGCGAACTCCGACCACCGCGTCTCGGTGGGCCCGGGGGACACCGTGGTGCTGTCATCCTCGATGATCCCCGGCAATGAAAACGCCGTCGGCCGGGTTATCAACGGGCTCATCCGCTTGGGCGCCAAGGTGGTGCACCAGGGCAACGCCAAGGTGCACGTGTCCGGGCACGCTTCAGCCGGGGAGCTGCTGTACTGCTACAACATCGTGCGCCCGCGCAACGTGATGCCGGTGCACGGCGAAATGCGGCACCTGGTCGCCAACGGTGCGTTGGCGGTCAAGACCGGGATCGACCCGCAGCGGGTTGTTCTGGCCGAGGACGGCGTGGTCGTGGACCTGCAGGACGGCCGGGCCCACATCGCCGGCGCGGTGCCGTGCGGGTATGTGTACGTGGACGGCTCCTCGGTGGGGGAAATCACCGAAGCCGAACTCAAGGATCGCCGAATCCTGTCCGAAGAAGGCTTCATTTCCATCTTCGCCGCAATCGACTCCTCGACCGGCAAGGTTGTTGCCGGGCCGCACCTGCAGGCTCGCGGCCTAGCAGAGGATGACGCCCGTTTGGATGACATCATCCCCGAGGTCACCCAGGCCCTGACCGATGCCGCTGCCAGCGGAAAGACCGACACTCACCAACTGCAGCAGATCATCCGCCGGGTGGTCGGGCGTTGGGTTTCGCGCCGACTGCGCCGCCGCCCGATGCTCATTCCGGTGGTTGTGGAGGTGTGAACAACGACCGCCCGATATCCCGCAAAGTGCTGGCGTAGAGGTCTTGTAGTTGGTCGGCGGTGCCCAGCACCAGCCCCCCGAGTTCTAGGCTGACTAGGCCGTGCGAGAGCGCCCATAGGCGGATCGCGCCGATCTTGGCGTACTCCGCGGGGACCAGGCGCGCCACGGCCGCCTCCAGTGCGTTGAAGGTGTCCATGGCGGCCGGCGGCTTGTCCTGGTCGTGCATGCCGCCGAACATCACCCGGTAAAAGTGTGGGTCCTGCAGTGCGCTGGTGCGGTAGGCCAGCCCGAGCGCGAGCAGATCCGCGGCCGGGTCATCGGTGCGAGGAACCTTGGCCAAATGCGCGTGGAACCGGGAGAAGCCCTCGGCCAGCACGGCGGTGACCAACGCTTCCTTGTTGCCGAACAGCGAGTAGATCGCCGCCGTCGTCGTCTGGCATGAGGTCGCCAAGGAACGGAGCGAGAGGCCTGGGGCCCCGGCTGTGGAGATCGTTCTGGACGCTTCGTTGATGAGGTCTCGACGCAAGGAGTCGTCGTACAGACGTGGTCGTGCCATACGAGGCAGTCTAGGGCGTTGACAAACGAACCCCTAACAGCGTTAGATAACGGTGTTAGAGCATGGTGGGCTTCGCCCGACGACGAGGAGGCGTGCGGTGGAACTCAGCGATTCTGCACAGACGACGGCGGCGATCGCCCTGCTCGCGGCGATCACGGTGACATCCGGCGGGTACTTCCTGCTCCGCATCGGAACCGGGAAGGTGCCGGTGACCGAGTTTCAGCGCGGATTCTTCCGGGCCGGTCATGCCCACGCCGGGGTTTTCATCACTCTCGGGTTGGTCTGCGTGTTGCTGACCGACGCCGCTGGGCTGACCGGCGCGGTCGGCTGGCTGGCGGGCTCGGGGGTGTTGGTGGCGGCGATCCTCATGCCCGCGGGCTTCTTCCTCTCGGCGATCGGCTCGGGTCGTACGGCACCCAATCGGCTGATCGTCCTGGTATTCATCGGCGCAGGCTTCCTGATCGCCGGGTTGGGGAGCCTCGGTGTCGGGCTGCTTGTGACCTAGCACTTGGGCGCCGAATGGTCGCTGAAGCGTGTCACAGCGCCGAAATTCGCCCGTGCTCTGGTTCAGTAGTCCCACGACAGGTGTCGAATCGGGCGCCTGAAGGCAGGAGGATTATTCTCAATCATGGCGACCCGGACGACTTCCCCTCACCGGTCAGCCTCACCAGGACGCAGAAAGAAGGACTCGCCGAAGGCAACGGCGGCGAGCGCGGCCAAGAGTGCGCCTGAACGTCGGTCTTTGCCTGTGCGGATGATCCGCGGGCTGTGGATGGGCATTGCCCATACCGTCGGCGGTGCCGCCCGATCCGTGGGATCGGGCGCCCGTGGACTGGACCCCGCGCACCGTCGTGACGGCCTGGCATTCCTGCTGCTCGGCCTCGCCCTGGTGATCGCGGTGCGCGTCTGGTTCGACCTTTCCGGGGTGGCCGGTGATGTGATTTACGCCGGCGTCGCCGGAGCCGTTGGGCTGCTCGCGGCGATCGTGCCGGTGATCTTGATCTATATGGCCGTGCGGCTGATGCGTCACCCGCAACACAGCGAGGTCAACGGCCGCATCTCCGTGGGGCTCGTCGCCCTGACCGCTGCCATTTGCGGACTCATTCACATCGGTCGTGGCGCTCCGGAGGCGTTCGAATGGTCCTACCTGTTTAGCGCCGGTGGCTTGCTGGGCTACGCCGTCGCGCACCCGCTGACCTACCTGCTCTCGGCCTATGTCGCCGTTCCGGTCATGGTCTTCCTTGCCCTGTTCGGCCTGTTGGTCATCACCGCGACCCCGGTGGCCGCCATTCCACGCCGGTTCCGGCAAGCCTGGGATTGGCTCAGCGGAGCCGACGCCGAAGCAGAAGCCGGTGAGGAGGAGTCTGCGCCCGGCCGCCCGGCCAAGCCCAAGCGCAAGGCCAAGGGCGGCTCGGCCCCCGAGCCCGGCGCCTACAACGGCGACGAAGCCTTCGACCACGCCGCCGACGCCGACGCCCCGGACGAATCGGCCACCAAGGTGGCCCCCGCCGCCGGCGCCCGCAAGAAGCCCGCACCACGGCCCAAGCCCGAGGTCGCTCAGGCGGAGCGCAAGTCGGCACCAGCCGATGCCGGCACCGAGAAGTTGGAGCCGCCGCCGAACCAGCCGCTGCCGCCGCGCGCCGAACAGCTCATGCTCTCCCCGGACATGACCTACACGCTGCCAAGCGACGATGCGCTGTCCCAAGGGGCCCCGCACAAGACCCGTTCCGAGGCCAACGATCGGGTCGTTGAGTCCCTGACAACGGTCTTCGAGGAGTTCGGCGTGGACGCCCAGGTCACCGGGTTCACTCGCGGACCGACCGTCACCCGATACGAGGTCGAACTCGGCGCCGGAATCAAGGTGGAGCGGGTCACCGCCCTAAGCAAGAACATCTCCTACGCCGTGGCCAGCGCCGACGTCCGGATCCTTTCGCCGATCCCGGGCAAGAAGGCGATCGGAATCGAGATCCCGAACTCCGACCGTGAAACGGTCGCCTTGGGTGACGTGCTGCGCTCGGGCGCCGCTCGCCGCAATGAGCACCCGCTGGTCATGGGCGTCGGCAAGGACGTTGAGGGCGGCTACGTCGTGGCCAACCTGGCCAAGATGCCGCACTTGTTGGTTGCCGGTGCCACCGGTGCCGGTAAGTCGATCTTCGTGAACTCGATGATCACCTCGATCATGATGCGCGCAACTCCCGAAGAAGTGCGGATGGTGTTGGTTGACCCCAAGCGGGTGGAACTGACGATGTATGAGGGCATCCCGCACCTGATTACGCCCATCATCACCAGCCCCAAGAAGGCTGCGGAGGCGTTGGAGTGGGTGGTGCGCGAAATGGACACCCGCTATGACGACCTGGCCACCTTCGGGTACAAGCACGTCGATGACTTCAACGCGGCGGTCAAGGCTGGCAAGGTAACTCCGCTGCCGGGCAGCGAGCGCAAGATCGCGCCCTACCCCTACCTCCTGGTAATCGTCGACGAGCTCGCCGACCTGATGATGGTGGCCCCGCGCGATGTGGAGTCCTCCATCCAACGGATTACGCAGTTGGCTCGGGCGGCCGGGATTCACCTGGTGTTGGCCACCCAGCGGCCCAGCGTCGATGTGGTGACCGGTCTGATCAAGGCCAACGTGCCCTCCAGGCTCGCTTTTGCGACGTCGTCGCTGGCTGACTCCCGGGTGGTCCTGGACCAACCGGGCGCGGAGAAACTGATCGGACAGGGTGACGCGCTCTTCTTGCCGATGGGCGCCTCTAAGCCGATGCGGGTGCAGGGCGCCTGGATCAGTGAGTCCGAGGTCCACCAGATCGTGGACCACGTCAAGGGCCAGCTCAAGCCGACGTATCGCGAGGACGTCACTGTCGCGGCGGCGAAGAAGCAGATCGATGAGGACATCGGCGATGACCTCGACCTGCTCCTGCAGGCGGCCGAGCTCGTGGTCTCCACCCAGTTCGGGTCCACCTCGATGCTGCAGCGCAAGCTCCGCGTCGGGTTCGCCAAGGCCGGGCGCCTCATGGACCTGCTGGAGTCGCGCGAGATCGTTGGGCCCTCCGAGGGATCCAAGGCGCGCGATGTGCTGATCAACCCCGACGATCTGCCCGACACGCTGGCAATGCTGCGCGGCGATGGCCCCGGGCCGGGTGCCGGTGGGGGAGATGACGCACCGTTCGACGCCGACCCCACCGACGCCGATGAGTCTGAGCAGCCCGAGGATGTTACCGCGCGCCCGGATCTGGAGGAGGCCGTGGACTACTACGACTCTGACGACGGTGCCGAGGAGAGCACCGATGCCTGGGAGCTCACCGGCCGTTAACGGCCGTAGAACCGGCGCGAGCCTCCGCCAGCCGCGGGTTCATCGGTCCTCAGTGAGAAAGCAGGGCGCGCAGCGGGTAGACCAATGCTGAGTCTTGGTTGGACAGGAAGTTACCGAGCGAATAGGCAACCCCACATGCCCTCGCCCCCGCGGTATAGCTCATAGAAGGGGCGGCGTTGGACTCAGCACTCGAGCGCGCCGAGCCCGCGTGACCGAGCCCGGCCCGGTCCATGACCTTGAGGGTGTAGTTGAGGGTGGTGAGTCCCTGGTCGAGGGAGTGGCTATTGCCGGTAGAGCACCCGTCGAACCCAGGCGAGCTAGGACGTATCCGAGTTCACGTGGAGCGCCGAAGGTGGGGTAGCCGGAGGGTTTGTGGCCACGGGGAATGAGCGGGGTCTGGAGGTTGCACAGGGTGATGTCGGTGCCGCCGGTCCAGTTGTTGGGGACTCCTGCTGCGGGCCAGGTGACACCACCAACGAAGGCCAACAGGGCCAAAGTCAGCGCAATGAGCAGGGCACGGCTTGCGCGGTTCTGCCGTCCTGGCCCCAAGGACGGCACCGGGGCGGGCTCCCCAGCCCGCCCTGGAGGCGTGTTCACGATGTTGAGTCTACGTTGCCCGGAAATCTCCCTTACCCTGGGCAGGTGATGCAAGCCGCTACCGCACCCGGAGTTCGCCAGGTCTGGAACCTGCCGAATGTACTAACGATGCTGCGCATTGCGCTCGTGCCCTTTTTTGTGGTGCTGCTCTGGCAGGACACCCTCGGCACCAGAATTGCAGCGCTCGTGGTTTTTCTGGTCGCGGCAATTACCGACCAGCTCGACGGTTACCTGGCCCGCAGCCAAAACAAAGTCACGAACTTCGGCAAGCTGGCCGATCCGTTCGCTGACAAAATGCTCGTTGGCTCGGCGATCATCATGCTCTCCATTCTCGGAGAGCTCCCCTGGTGGGCAACGATCGCGATCATTGTCAGGGAAGCCGCCATCACGATCCTGCGGTTCATCATGGTGCGCCGATGGGTGATGGCCGCGTCCAAGGGCGGCAAGCTCAAGACCGTGCTGCAGATCGTGTTTATCGCGATGATGCTGCTGCCGGCCGCTGGAATGTTCGGCGCAACGTTCGGGTCGGTGTTTGAGACCGCCGCGTTCGTGGTGATGATCGCCGCGGTCGCGGTAACGGTGATCACCGGTATCGATTACATCGTTCGCGCGATTGCGGTGGCGCGCCGTGGTGCGGCGCCGCCCAGCTGAGATGGTCGCGGCGCACAACGCAGACGTCGCGCAGAACGCAGACGTCGCGCAAAACGCCGCGGGGGAAGAGCACGCCGCCATAAGACCCGCCGCCGCGCGCCTCTTCGACGTGCTCAAGGGCCGCGGGCTGACTTTGGCGGTGGCCGAATCGCTCACCGGCGGCTTGCTCAGTGCCGAGATTGTCGGTGTCCCCGGGGCCTCATCGGTCTACCGCGGGGGAGTCGTGGCCTATGCCACTGACGCTAAAGCCGAGGTGCTTGGCGTGGACCCCGACCTCCTGAACGATCGCGGCCCCGTCGACTCCGACGTCGTCGCCCAAATGGCCCAACGGGCAGCCAGCCTCTTCGGGGCGGACGTCGGCTTGGCCACCACCGGGGTGGCCGGGCCATCGCCTCAAGGTGGTCAGGACGTTGGGGTGGTCTACATCGGTTGTGCACTGGGGAGCAGGGTCTTCACCAAGCGCTACCGGTTGGCCGGTGGCCGGGAGGTGACCCGGCGCGCGGTAACCGCGCTGGCCCTGGCGTTCGGCGCGGCCGCAGCGGGCTACCCGATCGTGAAGTGAGTGCGGGACGCGAGTGCCAGCAGGGGAGTGAGCGGCGCGGGCTCAGCGGGCGCGGGAACAAATATCGACCCCGCGTGCGTTGTAGGTAGTAATGATCCAGCGACCAGTTCCCACAAGTAACTCCATTCTTCACCGCACATCCACACCAAGGAACATCCCCGACACATTGACGGGGTACGGTAAGAACGCACAGCAGCGAACCCACGGCCAGCAACGCGTCGCGGGTCAACAACGAGAGGAGGGCAACACCATGGTGGTCCTACGACAAGTGATCGGTGACGTCCTCCGCGACGTGCGCCAGCGTCAAGGGCGCACGCTCCGTGAAGTGTCCTCAGCGGCCCAGGTTTCATTGGGGTACCTCTCCGAGGTAGAGCGAGGCCAGAAGGAGGCATCCTCAGAATTGCTCAGCGCGATCTGCGCGGCACTGAGCATGCCGATGTCCCTGGTACTGCGCGAGGTTTCGGACCGAGTGGCGATCACCGAACAGATCGCCGTTCCAGACACCGTGCCGTTCACGTTCGCCGATCACATCACCGGCGAATTCGGTCACGACGAGGATTTCGCCCGAGTCTAGGTTCAGATTCCTGCACCTCAGGAAGGCTGACATACCGGGCAGAAGAAGGCCGGGCGCTGCATAGGCGCCCGGCCTACTTCCTTTTCTACGATGAGCGCGCCGCAGCGTCTACACGGAAGTTGCCCTCGGCCATGGACGTAGGTGGTGCGGCCACGCTCGAACTGTCCGGTCGCCGTCGGCAGCCGGGCGTCTGCGCTGCGGTGCATCAAGGTCGATGCGGTGGTGAATAGCTCGGCCAGGTCGTCGACCTGGCCGGTGGGCCGCCACGGGTTGATCCGGTGGTGCCACAGACTCTCGGCCATGTAGATCGTGCCGATACCGGCGGCCACCTGCTGATCCAGCAACACCGAGCCGATCGTCTCGGTCGCCCGCTTCGCGGCGTTCGCTGCGGCGAGGGCGATGTCGGGGTCCTCAGTGAGAAGGTCCGGGCCAAGGTGGCCGATCAGACGGCGTTCATCCCGTGTGCGGACCAGGTCCAGTTCGCCGAGCCGGTCGCCAAAGCAGGTCCAGGACTCGGTGGCGAGCACCGCCCGGATGCTCGGGCGCGCAAGCCGCTGCGCCGGGCTGGTGGTGCGCCGGATCTGCCACATCCCGTCCATCCGAAGATGGCTATGCAGGGTCCAGCCCGCGTCGGTGCGGGTCAGAATGTGCTTGCCGTAGCTGACGGTCTCCAGGGCCCGTTGCCCGCGCAGGTCTGAGCCGCCGAGGTCCGCCCATCGCAGGTCGGTGCGGATCAGGACCCCGGTGTCCAGGGCCTGGGTCAAGCGCCGCGATACCCGCTTGGCGATGTCACCCTCAGGCACGTAACCGCAGCCCTCGGGGCGTGCTGAGGAACCCCGCGTCGCTCAGCGCTTGGCCAAGTGCGCTCTTGTCGCCAAGCGCTTGTGCCCCGTTGAGTTTGGTGAGCGTCACTCGGCCCATGATGCCGGTCCCGAGCTTGGTCGCCAGGAGCTCGCATGCGGCGCGTAGGGAGGCCGAGCCACCGGATGGCGCGCCGCCCGCTCCCGACGCCGCAGAGTCCGCCTCGAAAGACAGCAGCGACTTTCCGCCACGTTCCAGGTACAAGATCAGCTCTCCCCGAACCAGCACCACTACCGCGCCGTGCTTACGCCCGGGCCGGTGCGTGCTGGCTTCACCGGAGCCCGGTGGCCAGGGCAACGCCGCGCCATAGGGGTTGGCGGGATCGGTTGCCGCGAGGAACACCGCGGGTGCCTCCTCACGCTCCAGCGCGCGCGACTCCGAGCGCAACTCCTCCACAGCGTCGGGTAGGGCGAACTGTGCGGCTCCCAGTCCCTCTACGAAGTAGCCCCGGCGAACCTGCCCGTTCTCCTCCGCGCTGGCCAGAATGCGGTAGGCGGTCGCGAAACCACCGGGCACGTCCCGCACCCCGCCACGGGTGAGCACGCCATCACGATCCGCCATCGACAGCACCGCGGCCACGGTTCGCTGCTCGGCGCTGGAGCGCTCCTGCACCAGCGCCCACCGCCCCGCGGCCGACGGCGGTGTGGACACCTGCGCCCCGGCGGTCCGCAGTGCGGTGGCCCGCAGTGACCGGGTGCGCGGCGCAGCCCCCGCACTCGCCGCGGCGCGTGTGCCCGCCGCCCGCGAACCCCGCGCCCTGGCTGAACCTGCGCCCGAACCTGCGCCTGAACCCGCGCCAGAACCCGAGCGAGCGCCACGGCCGGCCGGCGCCTCGCGGGCCCGCAGGGCGGCGAGTGAGTCATTGGTGACCTGGCCGGCGTCCACCAGTTCCCAGATCGCGTCGATGACGTCAACCGCCGCGATCTGCGACAGGCCCTCGGACTCCCGCACGGCGGTCAGCAGGTCCCGGAAGAACAACCCGCCCCCTCCAGACAGCGCCCCCAGGATCGCGGCCGTGGCCCCGTTCGCCTCAAGGTTCTCCCTTACCGCTGGGGCGAGGTCAGCCACCGCATCTGCTGGCAGCAGCGCCACGTTCTGATCCTGGCCCACCCACACCACTTCACCGGAGCCGGTGAGCTCATCGAGCATGCTTGCCCGAAAGTCGGCCACCCGCGCCGGTAGCACCAGGGACTCCCAAGAGCTGAGCGGCATGGTGGTGCCCACGAGCTGCTCCAAGGCGCTGCGCACCCCGTCCAATCCGCGCAGCCGGCCGAACTGGTGCCACCGCGGGGCAAAGAGACCAAGGGCCGCGTGCGGCACCGGCTCTACCTCCGAGCGCAGCGCCGCCAACGAGCCACGGCGAACCCGGCGCAACACCTCCGCGTCGCAATAGTCGGGCCCGGGCATGCCCGCGCTCTCGGGACTGTGTGACTCGGCTGGCCGCAGCGCACCGCTCACTAGCGTCCCGGATCGGGCGAGTTCGGCCAGCACCGGGGTCAGCGCCGCCACCCCCAATCCGAATCTCGCGGCAACCTGCCCGGCCCGGAACGGCCCGTGCGTGCGCGCGTGCCGCTGCACCAGGTCGCTGAGCGCCGCTGGTACCGGCTCGGTGAACTCCTGCGGCAACCCCATGGGAAGCGCAACCCCCAACGCATCGCGCATCCGGCCGGCGTCCTCCACCGTGATCCATTGATCCGCCCCGGCGACCCGCACGGTCAGGATCCGGCGATCGGACTGCAGGCCTGTCAGCCACACCTGCAGCACCTCGGGATCCACGTCGTCGGTGCACCGTGCCGCGAGTTCCTTCGTCGGCACCGGGCCCAATCGGCGGATCAGGTCGATGATCCCCTCGGCATCGGTGACGCCGCGGGTGCGCAGACCCACTTGAGCCTCGACGGTGGCCAGTGCCGCCGGATCGAGGAGATCGGCGATCTCGGCGCCATCACCCAGCAACTCGGCCAGCAGTTTGCCATCGAGATTGAGCGCCGCCGCACGACGCTCGGCAAGGGGAGCATCGCCGTCGTACAGGAACTGGGCGACGTAGCCGAAGATCAGCGAACTGGCGAATGGTGAGGGGTGGGGCGTGCGCACCTCAACGAGCCGGATATCGCGGTTGTCTAGCCTGGTCATGATGCCGGTGAGGGCGTCGATGTCGAAGTCGTCCTGCAGGCATTCGCGCACGGCCTCCAGCACCACCGGGAAGTCGTCATACCGGGAGGCGACCGACAGTAACTGGGCGCTGCGCTGACGCTGCTGCCACAGCGGCTGTCGGCCATCGGGACGCCGGCGGGGGAGCAGCAACGACCGGGCCGCAGCTTCCCGGAACCGGCCAGCAAAATGCGCCGAGGCCCCCAGCGCCGCCACCACCTGGGCCTTGACCTCATCGGGGTCGATGAGCAGATCCGCCAGGTCGAGTTGACTGGTGGACTCCGGTTCGTCCCAGGCGGTGTCCGGCAGCCGCAGCACAATCCCGTCATCGGCGTGCATCGTCTGAGCGTCCAAGCCGAAACGTTCCTCCAATCTGGCCCGCAGCACCAGCGCCCACGGCGCGTGCACCGCGGCCCCGAACGGCGAGTGGATCGCGATCCGCCAGTCGCCGAGCTCGTCGCGGAAGTGCTCCACCACCACGGTCTGATCACTCGGGAGCTCGCCGGTCGCCTCACGCTGCTCCCGCAGGTAGGCAAGGACGTTCTGCGCGGCCCACTCATCCAACCCATCCAGCGCCGAGGAGTCCTCGGACAGATCATCGCCGATCAGCGTGCGGATCATTTCCCCGTGCGCCTGGCCGAGTTCCGCGGGCCGCGCGGGGGCGTCGCCCTTCCAGAACGGCAACCGGCCGGGCATCCCCGGCTCGGGGGTGACCAGCACCCGATCGGGCGTGATGTCTTGGATCCGCCAGGTCGAGGAGCCCAGCGTGAAGGTGTCCCCGACCCGGGACTCAAACACCATCTCCTCATCGAGTTCACCCACGCGTTTTCCGCCGCGCGCCGGGTCGCTTTCGCCGACCAGGAATACCCCGAATAGTCCGCGGTCGGGGATGGTCCCGCCCGACGTTGCTGCCAGCCGCAGCGCCCCGGGCCGCGCGCGCAGGGTGCCCGACGCTCTGTCCCACACCACCCGTGGGCGCAACTCGGCGAAGTCTTCGCTGGGGTAGCGGCCGGAGAGCATGTCCAACACCGAGCGCCACAGCCCGTCGGGCAACGACGCGAACGGTGCGCTGCGACGCACCATCGCCGCCAAGTCATCAACGTCGTAATCCTCGATGGCAAGCGTCGCCACCACTTGTTGAGCCAGGACATCGAGGGGGTTGGCCGGAATCTTGATCGACTCGATCCTCCCCTCCCTAGCCCGGGCAGAGCCAGAGGTCGCCGCGAGCAGGTCGCCCCGGTGTGTAGGCAGGACCACCCCGGTGGACACCTCGCCAACTTGGTGCCCGGCGCGTCCGATGCGCTGCAATGCCGAGGCCACCGACGGCGGTGAGCCCACCTGGATCACCAGGTCCACGGCGCCCATGTCGATCCCGAGCTCCAAGGAACTGGTGGCGACCACCGCCGGCAAGGCACCGGACTTCAGGGCCGACTCGATGTCGGTGCGTTCGCTGCGACTCATCGACCCGTGATGCGCCCGGGCGATGATCGCTTCGGCAGGCACCTGCGCGCTGGTTCCCGACTGCCCGGGCACCTGCGCAGCGACCTCCGCTGCCGGGTCTGGGTCCATCAGGCCGAGGCGGCGCGCGTTCTCCTCGTTGATCCGTGAGGTGAGCCGTTCGGCGCCGCGTCGGGAGTTGGTGAACACGATCGTGGAACGGTGCCCGGCGATGAGGTCGGTGACTCGCTGCGTGACGTGGGGCCAGATTGACGCGCCCTGGTTTTGCCGCAGTTCCGGTGGGGTGCCGGCCGCCGAACCGCTCAGGTCCAGACCGGCGTCATCGGCCGAATCGGCCTGCGTGCTCGGAATATCAGACAGGTCAGGAACCGGGACGACGACGTCGATTTGCAGTTGCTTATCGATGTGCGGTTGGACAATGCGCACCTTGCGTCCACCATCGGCAAGCGGGCGCGCTCCGCTGAGGTAGTCCGCGACCACCTGTGGCGGGTTGACCGTTGCCGACAGTCCGATCCGCTGCGCCGGGGCGGGAAGCATCTGGTCCAGGCGCTCCAAGGACAACGCCAAGTGGGCACCGCGTTTATTGCCGGCCAGTGCGTGCACCTCATCGATGATGACTTGCTGCACCCCAGCCAGCCCCTCGCGGGCGGAGGAGGTAAGGATGAGGAACAGGGACTCGGGGGTCGTGATGAGGATGTCTGGTGGTTTGGTGCCAAAGGCGCGGCGCTGGGCGGCGGGGGTGTCGCCGGTGCGCGTACCCACCTGAACGTCACGAACGTGCTCACCGGCACTCTGCGCGGCCTGGGTGATGCCCACCAGCGGGGAGCGCAGGTTGCGCTCAACGTCGGCGGCGAGGGCCTTGAGCGGGGAGATGTACAGCACCCGGCAGCGCTCTTTGGGTGCAGCGGGCTCGCTGGCTTCGCCGGTGAGAAGTGCGTCCAGGGCGGCGAGGAATGCCGCCAGAGTCTTACCCGAACCGGTCGGGGCCACCACCAGGGCATGGTCACCGGAGCCGATCGCGTCCCAGGCCTCACGCTGGGCCGCGGTCGGCGCATCGAAGGCGTCAGCGAACCAGGACCGCGTCGGCGGCGAGAAGGGCAGGTCTGGCTCGGTCACTGGCCCATTGTCACAGTCGGCACCGACAGGGCAGCCATCGGCTCATTCGATCTCGATCGCCAGCCCTTCAATCACCTGTGCTCCGGGCAGCTGCGCGGCGCAGGCTCCGTCGATCCGCACCTTGGAGGTTCGCAGGCCCGAGCCGATCACGATTTGTTCGGTGGCAACCACCCGCGAATCGATGAGCACCGGCCACCCGTCCGGCAGCCCAATCGGGGTGATCCCGCCGTACTCCATGGCGGTGAGTTCCACGGCGTCGTCCATGGACATGAAGGAGCATTTGCGGGCGCCAAGGGTCTTGCGGATGGTGGAGTTGATGTCGGCCTTGGTGGTGGCCAACACCAACGCCGCTGCAAACGTCTCCTCACCGCCCCGGCGAGCACGCACAATGAGACAGTTGGCGCTGGATTCCAGGGTTACATCGGTGGCTTGGACCAGGGCGGCGGTATCGGCGATTTCTGGGTCGATCTGCGCCACCTGAGCGTGAGTGCCCAGCTCGGAGCCCGCTAACTGGGCGCGCACCGGGTCGGCCAGCAGTTCGGGATGATCGGCGGTGGGTAACCAGGTGAGTTCGTTTGCTGTCACCCCTCGATACTAGGGTGAAGAGTGTGAAGCACTCCGAGTTCTGGGCCGCTATGCAGGACACCTTCGGGTCCTATGCGCCCTCATTGGCAAAGGACATGGCCCTGGGGCCGATGGGCGGACGCACGGCGGAGCAGGCGCTCGCCGATGGGGCGCGGCCAGATAAGGTCTGGGCCGCGATCTGCGAAGTGAACGAGTTGCCCGAGCAGGTGCGTTGGCACCACCGGCAACCGGAGAAGGGCAAGAAGCGTTGAGCGGTGCAGACATCTCCCCACCCACGCTTTCTCAAGCGGTCTTGGCGCCCGGAATCGACTTGGGCGGCTCGCGCCGTTCCCAAGTGAGCCGCCATCGCGTGCTTGAGGGTCCGACGTCGTGGGGTAGCAGCGTGGTGGTGAAGTCCTTTGTGCCCAGTGACATCCCCGGGCACAACCCCGCCGAGGCCTATCTGCGCGAGTACGCCGGACTGACCTACCTGCGCGGCACCCCGGATCTGCTCGCGCACGATCCACAGGCCACCACCGTCGTCATGCAGGATCTGGGGGGCGCCCCGACGCTCGCTGACTTCCTCACCGGCTCTGACCCGCAGGCCGCGTGGGACGCATGCCTGCAGTGGGCTCGCGCGTTGGGTGAGCATGTGGACGCCGATGCCGGTGCGGTGGCGATGGTGTCACGAGAGCTTGGGGAGGCCGAGGAACGCAACCGGCGGGAGATAGCCGCGCTGCCGGGCCAGGGTCTGCAGGCGCTGGCGGATTGGGGCGTAAAGTCCGCTGCTGCGGCGCTGGATGAGGTGGAGGAAGCGGCCAGCGGGCTGTGGAGCAGAACCGACCGACTCGTGTTGTCGGTGGGGGACACCTGCCCAGATAACGCCCTGTTTGTCGAGGGTCAGGTGAGGTTCCTGGATTGTGAAGGCACCAGCCTGAAACCGATCGCGGTGGACGCCGCCTACGCCTTGGAACCCTTCAGTAGCTGTTGGTGCGTGTTCACCCCACCGAGCGGGCTTACAGATGCGATGCTCCAGGCGTTCACGCAGGGCGCTGCCCGCACGTTCGCCGACCTCGGCGAGGACCCGAACTGGCCGGCGCAGGTACGCCACGCGATCGTGTTGTGGATTGTGGCTTCCGGGGCGTGGCTACTGCCCCCGGCCCAAGCCGCCCGGCCCAGCATCGGACCCACCGGAGCGATCGCGCCCTCGGCCAGGCAACTGCTGGTGAAGCGGTGGCGGTGGGTCCTTGAGCACGTGGCCGATGACCTGCCGAACCTGGCGCTCGCGGCCGATGAGGCGCTGCGCAGGGCACTGCGCGAATGGCCCGACGGTCGTGCCCTCCCGGGGTACCCCGCATGGCGGTAGGGAGCCCGCAGCCGCCGATCCAGGCGAGGTCGCTGACCAAGTCCTTTGGTGACTTCACCGCCGTCGATGGGATCGACGTGGACGTGGCGCAGGGGGAGTTTTTCGGATTCCTCGGCCCCAACGGTGCGGGCAAGACCTCAACGATGCGGATGATCGGGTGCACCTCGATGCCCACCTCCGGTGAGTTGAGCGTGCTCGGTGCCGACCCCACCACCGATGGCGCGAAGATTCGCTCTGCTCTCGGGGTGGTGCCGCAGCAGGACTGGTTGGACCTGGAGCTGACCGTGCGGCAGAACCTGGCCATCTACGGCCGGTACTTCGGGCTGAGCCGCTCGGAGGCTAGCGACCGAGTGGATCCGCTGCTTGAGTTCGCGGACCTGCACCACAAGGCCGACTCGGTGGTGGAGAAGCTGTCCGGCGGAATGAAGCGCCGCCTGACGATCGCCCGAGCACTGGTCAACGACCCGCAACTGCTGTTACTGGATGAACCCACCACCGGGCTGGACCCGCAGGCTCGGCACAACCTGTGGCAGCGGCTCTTTGAACTCAAACGACGTGGCGTGACACAGGTGCTCACCACCCACTACATGGATGAGGCCGAGCAGCTCTGTGATCGGCTCGTGGTGATGGATGGCGGCAAGATCGTGGCGCACGGGTCGCCGCGGGCGCTCATCGAGCAGTACGCCACCCGCGAGGTACTGGAGTTGCGGTTCGCCGACGGCGCCGAGGTGAACGATGAACTGCGGCAGATCACCGAACGCGTGGAGGTCCTTGCGGACCGGACGCTGCTGTACGTGCACGATGGCGATGGTGCTCTGGAGACGTTGACGGCCCGGGGTCTGCACCCGCAATCGAGTCTGGTGCGGCGCGCCTCGCTGGAGGACGTGTTCCTTACCTTGACCGGCCGAAGCCTCATCGAATGACCGCTCCGGTGCACGTGGGCCCCAGCCTGGAGCCAAGGCGGGTTCACAAGCAATCAGCGCCGTGGCGTGCGGTGACCGCGTACTGGTTGATGCGCTACCGGCGGTTCTGGCCCTCCACGATCGTCAGTTCCTTCCTTGCTCCGCTGTTGTACTTGGTGGGCATGGGCTACGGCCTGGGATCGCTGCTGGATTCCCCGCAGGGCACCGCCATCGAGGGCGTCAGCTATGTGGCGTTTGTGGCCACCGGGCTGGTGGCCGCGCAATGCATGCTCAATGGCTCCAACGAGGCGACCTACAGCGTGCTGGCCCCGATCAAGTGGACCGGTGCGTATCACGCGATGCTCGCCACCCCCTTGCGGGCGGTCGATCTGGTGCGCGGGCAACTGGTCTACATCGCCATCCGGGTGGTGACCGTGGCGGTGGCTTTCACCCTCATCGCCACCGCCCTGGGTGCGATGAGCGGATGGGGGACCATCGCCGTCGTGGCGGTTGCGGTGTTGTGCGGTATGGGTTTCGCCACGTGCACCTTCGCCTACTCGGCCACGTCCTCGGGGGAGGGGGCGGGGTTTAACGTGTTGCAGCGCTTCATTCTGATGCCGATGTTCTTGTTCTCTGGGACCTTCTTCCCCCTCGAACAACTACCCGCCGGGCTGCAGGCGCTGGCTTGGGCGTCGCCGCTGACGCACGCGGTAGCCCTCACCAGAGCCTTCGGTCTTGGACCAGACTCCGCCCAGTGGCTTGAGCCGTGGCGGATCGCTCTGCACCTGGCCGTGCTGCTCGCGATCGTGATCGTGGGCTACCTGCTCGCGGTGCGGCAGCTGACCAGACGGTTGGTGGTCTGATGATCATGGCGCTGACGCGGCCATGGGCGATGGTCGAACGCAACTACACCGCCGCCGGGAAGCAGTGGCTCACGCTCGTTTCGGGCTTCTTTGAGCCGTTGTTCTACCTGTTCGCCTTAGGCGTTGGGCTAGGTGCGCTGGTCGGGGTGATCGACGTGGACGGCAGGCAGATGTCCTACGCGGCGTTCGTGGCGCCGGCGATGATGGCGACGTCGGCGATGAACGGCGCGGTGATGGACTCCACCGTCAACGTCTTCGGCAAACTCAAAGACGCCAAACTGTATGACTCGGTGCTCAATACCCCGCTGAGCGCGCGTGACGTGGCCGCTGGCGAGATCACCTGGGCGCTACTGCGGGGCGGGCTGTACTCCACGGTATTCCTCGCCATCGCCTCGATCGCTGGGTTCGTGACCTCCTGGTGGGCAGTACTGGCGATTCCGGCGTGCACCCTGATCGGTTTCGCCTTTGCCGCGGTCGGGATGGCGGCGACCACCTACATGCGCACCTGGAACGACGCCGATTACGTGCAGTTGGCGATCTTGCCGTTGTTCTTGTTCTCGGCGACCTTCTTCCCGCTGTCCACCTACCTACCGGTGCTGCAGTGGCTGGTGCAGGCCACGCCGCTGTATCACGGGGTGGCCCTGGTGCGGTCGTTGACTACCGGTGAGGTTGGCCCGGGCTTGGCCGTGCACGTGCTGTATCTCCTTGCCCTGGGGGCCTTTGGGCTCTGGGCCGCGACCAGGCGCATCGAGCGATTGTTCTACGAGTAGGAAAGCCAAGTGCTGCGGGCAGGAAAAGAATCCGCTCGGCGTGTCGCGGCGCGGCGTCCCTACGTAGAACACCCGTTCTTTTACTGTTGTCCACAGATCGAGGACAAGAACGGTTCCATCCACAGCCGTGGAGGGTGCCGATCATGGATGTCAGTGGTCGGACATAGCCTTCGATTCACGCCCACGGCACCCGGAGAGGGTGGCGGCGCACAGACCAGCCCCAAGGAAACCGGCGGACCAACCGCCCACAACGTAGAAGGTGGAAACTATGCCTGCTCCGGTAGCAGACCGCACCAAGGCCCTCGAGGCCGCACTTGGACAGATCGACCGTGCCTACGGCAAGGGTTCGGTGATGCGTCTGGGTGATGACACCCGTCCGCCGGTGGAGGTCATCCCCACTGGCTCCATTGCTCTCGATGTGGCGTTGGGTACCGGCGGCCTGCCGCGCGGCCGCGTCATCGAGGTGTATGGCCCCGAGTCCTCCGGTAAGACCACCGTGGCCCTGCACGCGGTCGCAAACGCTCAGCGCGCCGGCGGCATTGCCGCGTTCATCGACGCCGAGCACGCCCTGGACCCCGAGTACGCCAAGAAGCTCGGCGTGGACACCGATGCACTGCTGGTGTCGCAGCCGGACACCGGTGAGCAGGCCCTGGAAATCATGGACATGCTGATCCGCTCCGGCGCGCTGGACATCATCGTCATCGACTCGGTCGCAGCCCTGGTCCCCAAGGCGGAGATCGAGGGCGAAATGGGAGACAGCCACGTGGGTCTGCAGGCCCGGCTGATGTCCCAGGCGCTGCGCAAGATCACCGGCGCGTTGTCCTCCTCGGGCACCACTGCGATCTTCATTAACCAGCTGCGCGAAAAGATCGGCGTGTTCTTCGGGTCACCCGAAACCACCACTGGTGGTAAGGCGCTGAAGTTCTACTCCTCGGTGCGCTTGGACGTGCGCCGGATTGAGACCCTGAAGGAAGGCACCGACTCGGTCGGTAACCGCACCCGGGTCAAGGTCGTGAAGAACAAGATGGCCCCGCCGTTCAAGCAGGCCGAATTCGACATCCTCTACGGCGTGGGTATCTCCCGCGAGGGCAGCCTCATTGACCTCGGCGTGGAGCAGGGAATCGTGCGCAAGTCGGGTTCTTGGTACACCTACGAAGGTGACCAACTCGGCCAGGGTAAGGAGAACGCCCGCCGGTTCCTCAAGGACAACCCCGAGCTAGGTGAAGAGATCGAATCCAAGATCAAGACCAAGCTCGGAATCGGCGTGAAGCTCGAGGCGGTCCCCGAGGAAGAAGTCGCCGCCGTCGACTTCTGAGCCGACGTAGTTTCCATGCACGAATCGCGTGCTCCCCGTGGCCGGGCGGATGAACCCCCGGCCACGGGTGCGGCCGCCCAGGACGCTGAACCGGATGCCGAGTCCTTCGCCCGCAATATTGCGTTGCGGCTGCTGACTAACTCCCCGAAGTCTCGCGCCCAACTGGCGCAGGCGATGGCCAAGAAGGACGTTCCCGAACAGGTGGCGAACAAGGTTCTGGACCGCCTCACCGAGGTCGGGTTGATCAACGACGCCGAGTACGCAGCGATGCTGGTGCGCACCCGGCAGTCCGAGCGCGGACTCGCGCGCCGGGCGCTAGCTCACGAGCTGCGCCGTAAGGGTGTGGAGCAGGAAGATGCGCAGGCGGCGCTGGACGCCGTGGACCCCGCCGACGAAGAAGCCGCCGCCCGGGAACTGCTGCGTCGCAAGGCGCGCTCCACCACCGGCGTGGAACCACACAAACGCCGCCAGCGGATGATGAGCTTGCTGGCGCGCAAGGGCTACTCGCCCTCGCTGAGTTACCGCCTGATCAACGAGATCCTCGGCGAAGAGGAACAGGGCGAGCCTAGCGACGACCTGTTCTGACCAGCCTTTGGTCGGGACGCACCTTGAGGTATAGCGGCGACGAGTGTATTAGTGGCCGCTAACCGGCCATGCTTAAATCGCCCGTGTTAGTTTGGCAACTATGGAGAATACAAAGAAGTTAGCGTCCATTACAGCCACGTTAGGTCTAGCAGTAGGGCTGGCGTTCGTAGGTTCGGGTGTTGCATTAGCCGACACGCCTCCGGCCGGTTGGCAGGCTAGTGCACCGTCTTCGATCGGTGACTGCCAGCAGGAACGCAGGATCATGAACAGCGACTCCCACATAGTGGTGGGGGCCTGCCACTTGTCGGGGCACGGCAGCGGCCTTTATCACTTCCATTATCGGGTTCTTTCCTGAACCTAGTTCAGTTGGAGAATCGACGTATTGGGTGTCTGTGGCATGAGGGTATGTTCGCTTTTTAGTGGGCAGGTGACCGTGCGCGGTATCTGTACCCTTAGGCGCTAATACTCGGCGAGGAAGAACTGGGCGAGGAAACGCCCTAGGTTCGGGCCATCTGCCGCTATTGGTGGCGCCTGCGTGTCGTGCTATTGGTGGCGCCTACTTGCAACTCAGTGGCACCTAGGTTCCGCCAGGGTCCCCGCCCGCTTGCCTGCTAGCGGCCTTCGGCTCCGTATCCGCCGAAGCCCCGATCGCGGCAGCGGGCGCCGCCGCCTTCGCTTTGCCCGAGGTGCGGGCCCCGACCTTACGGGCCGCGAACTCCGCGGCGCGGGTCAGCAGGTAATTGATGAGGATGAACAGCACCGCCGCGATCAGCAGGGTCTGCAGCATCGGGAACGGACTACCGCGGCCCAGCAGACGAGCCGACTCGAGCAGTTCGCGGTAGGTGATGATCGCGCCCAGTGCGGAGTCCTTCAAGATGACCACGAACTGGCTCACCAAGGACGGCAGCATCGCAATGATGGCCTGCGGCAACTCCACCGTGCGAATCGACTGCCCGCGGGTCATCCCGATCGCCAGCGCGGACTCCCGTTGACCCTTGGGAAGGCCGTAGACCCCGGAGCGGATGAGTTCGGCGATGACCGAACCGTTGTACAGCGTCAGGGCTGCCACCACGGCGATCAGCGGGGAGTCCTCGGGGGCCACCAGTCCGGACCGGGCGATGATCAACCAGCCGGCGATCATCATGATCAGAACGGGCACCGCGCGGAAGAACTCCACCACGGCGCCGCACAGCCACCTCACCACCGCGTTGCTAGCCAGGCGGCCGACACCGAACAGTAGGCCGAACACCAGCGCCAGCACTACCGAGTAGGCGGCGGCTACCAAGGTGTTCTGCAGTCCCGGTAAGTAGTAGAACTGCCACGCACGGCCATCGAGGGCCGCAGACCACAGGCGGCCCTCCAGCTGCCCCTTGTCGGCGAACTGAAGGACCACGATCGCCATGATCGCGATCCCGATCAGGGCCCCAACAATGTTGGTGATCAGGACGTTGCGTTTGCCCTTGGGACCAAGTTGGTCGAAGAGGGCCGAGGGGGCGCTCATCGGGACACCGCAAGACGCCTAGAGAGGAACGTGGTGAGCAGGCCGATCGGGATGACCAAGATCACGAACCCGGCGGCCACGGTCAGGAAGATCATGAAGGCGTAGTTTCCGTGGTTCTCGATCATGCCGCGCATGAGCACCGCGATCTCCGGAACCGAGGCGGCGGCCGCGACCGTGGTGTTCTTAATGAGGGCGATGACCGTGTTACCCAGTGGGGCGATCGCGCCACGGAACGCCTGGGGGAGGATCACGAGCCGCACCGAGGGGCCGAACCCCAGGCCGATCGCCCGGGCGGCTTCGACCTGTCCGGTGGGCACGGTGTTAACACCGGAGCGGAAGGCCTCACACATGAACGAGGCGTGGTAGACCGACAGTGCCAGGACCGCGAGCCAGAAAAAGTTGGTGGAGAAGCTGGAAGAGAACTCGATTCCCAGTACCGGCCACAGGGCCAACACCGCGAATACGACGAAGACCGTCAGCGGGGTGTTGCGAACCAGGGTGACGTACAGGCTACCCAGGACGTTGAAGGAGGGCACGGGAGAGATTCTCATGACCGCCAGGAAGAGTCCCAGGATCAGGGAAAAGACAATCGCGAAGATGGCCAACTGAATGTTGGTCCAGTAGGCACCTGCGATGTCGTAGCGACTTAACACCTCCCAAAACTGGCTGAGGTACTCCACTCACTTCTCCTTAACGATGCTCAACAACCACCGGAAACGGCCACGCTCGGCCGAGGAAACGACGTCGTGGCGGTTGGGCGGATCACCCACCCAACCGCCACGCGCTCAAATCAGCCGCAGTCGACCAGGGTCGGCGGGTTCAGGCTGTCGTTCGCCGTGTAGCCGGTGCCGTCGGTGTTCGAAGTAACGAACTCCTCCCAGGAGCCGTCATCGATCATCTCTTGCACGGCTTCGTTGATGGCTTCGCACTGGTCGGAGCCTTCGGGGATGCCGATGCCGTAGTTCTCCTCGGAGAACGGGTTTCCGACTACCCGGAAAGCGCCGGAGCCTTCATCGGCGGCCAAACCGGCGAGGATGATGTCGTCGGTGGTGACGGCATCAACCTGGCCACCCTGCAGGTACACCAAGCACTCGGCGTAACCGGGCTGCTCGATGAGCTCCACCTGGTCGGCGTATTCGTCTTGGATGCGCTGAGCGGAGGTGGAACCGCTGACCGAACACAGGTTGAGGCCATCGAGTGACTCCGGTCCCTCGATGCGGTCTTCGTCTTCGCGAACGAGTAGGTCCTGCCCGGCCACGAAGTACGGGCCGGCAAAGTCCACGACCTCGTCGCGTTCTTCGGTGATGGAGTAAGTGGCGAAGATCATGTCGACCTGGCCGTTCTCCAGCATGGTTTCCCGGTTTGCCGAAGGGGCTTCAACCCAGGTGATGTCGTCTTCGCTGTAGCCAAGCTTGTCTGCCACGTACCGGGCCACGTCTACGTCGAACCCGGTGTAGTCGCCGCCGTCCTGGTAACCCAGGCCGGGCTGGTCGTACTTGATGCCGATGCGCACGCCGTCGCCGCTGGCTTCGCCACCGTCGTCAGCGCCGTCGTCCTCGCCGCCACCGTCTTCGCTGCCCGTGTCGCCGCCGTTGTCCGGGTCGTCCTCGCCTGGTTCGGCGGTGCAGGCGGACAGTGCGAGCAGTCCAGCCGCAGCCACTGCGATCAATGTTGTGCGGGTGTTCTTCATCTTTTCTCCTTCATTGCTCGCACGCGGGTGCGATGTGAGTGGTTCGGTGAGGAACCGTACGTGCAGTTCAGTGCGTCAGGATCTTGCCGAGGAAGTCTTTTGCCCGGTCGCTTTGCGGGTTTCCGAAGAACGATTCGGGGTCGTTGGATTCAACGATCTGCCCATCGGCCATGAACACCACACGGTCTGCGGCCTTGCGCGCAAAGCCCATCTCGTGGGTGACCACAACCATCGTCATGCCCTCCTTCGCCAAGGTCACCATGACGTCCAGAACCTCGTTGACCATTTCGGGGTCCAAGGCCGAGGTGGGCTCATCGAAGAGCATCACCTTGGGTCGCATCGCCAGAGCACGTGCAATCGCGACCCGCTGCTGCTGACCACCGGAGAGCTGGGCAGGCATCTTGTCGGCTTGGTTCGCTACCCCCACACGCTCCAGAAGGTCCATGGCGACTTCTTTGGCCTCGGCCTTCTTCATTTTCTTGACCTTGATCGGTCCAAGCGTGACGTTTTCAAGGATCGATTTGTGTGCGAAGAGGTTGAAGGACTGGAACACCATTCCCACGTCTGCGCGCAGCCGGGCCAGCGCCCGGCCCTCGGCGGGGAGGTTCTTACCGTCCAAGGTGATCGAGCCGCTGCCGATGGGCTCGAGCCGATTGATCGTGCGGCACAGGGTGGACTTACCAGACCCTGAGGGGCCGATCACCACGACAACCTCGCCCCGGTGCACGGTGAGGTTGATGTCTTTGAGCACGTGCAGGTCTCCGAAGTGCTTCTGCACCTCGGAGAGGATTACCAACGGTTGACCTACGGCGGCCTCGGTTTCGGAAGCCGGTGTGGTGAGGTCGCTGGTGGCCGGTGTCTGTTCTGACATAGGTGCAACCTACTGCCTCGATGTTTCGGTCGCTTCACGCAGAACATTACAAATCGGACTCGATCATTAGGTGCCCATTGCGCCGCGCGCTCGTGGTCATCGGATTTGGCGCGTAGAATCGCAGCCCGTGAGCGCTCCAACCCAGCCAGCCCGCACCTACCTGGTGCGCACTTTGGGCTGCCAAATGAATGTGCACGACTCCGAGCGCATGTCCGGAATGCTTGAGCAGGCCGGATACGTCGACTCTGGTGACACCACCGGATCGCTGCTCGATCAGGCCGCGCGGGCCGACGTTGTGGTGATCAACACCTGCGCCGTGCGGGAGAACGCGGCCGAGCGGCTGTACGGGAACCTCGGCCAGCTCGCTTCGATCAAGAAGGAGCGCCCGGACTTTCAGATCGCCGTTGGCGGGTGCCTGGCACAACAGGATCGTGCGGGCATCGTAGAGCGCGCGCCGTGGGTGGACGTGGTGTTCGGCACCCACAACTTGGACGTGCTGCCTGTGCTCCTGGAACGGGCACGGCACAACGAGAGCGCCCAAGTGGAGATCGAAGAGTCCTTGCAGGTCTTTCCCTCCACCCTGCCCACCCGGCGCGAGAGCGCGTATGCGGCTTGGGTGTCGATCTCAGTGGGCTGCAACAACACGTGCACCTTCTGCATCGTTCCGAGCCTGCGCGGCAAGGAGCGCGACCGCCGGCCAGGGGACGTGCTCGCCGAAGTTGGCGCCGTGGTCAGCCAGGGTGCGTTGGAGGTCACGCTTCTGGGTCAGAACGTCAATTCCTATGGCGTGGGCTTCGGGGACCGAGGCGCGTTCGCCAAACTGCTGCGCGCCTGCGGGCACATCGAAGGCCTGGAACGTGTGCGCTTCACCTCACCGCACCCGGCCGCGTTCACCGACGACGTTATCGACGCGATGGCCCAAACCCACAACGTCATGCCCTCACTGCATATGCCATTGCAGTCCGGCTCGGACTCCATCTTGCGCGCCATGCGCCGGTCCTACCGGTCCGCCAAGTTCCTCGGGATCCTGGACCGGGTACGGGCCCAGATGCCCGACGCCGCCATCACCACCGACATCATCGTCGGGTTCCCTGGTGAGACCGATGAGGACTTCGAAGACACCCTGAGAGTCGTGGAGGCCTCCCGGTTCTCCAGCGCCTTCACCTTCCAGTACTCCAAGCGCCCAGGCACCCCGGCCGCCGAGCTTGAGAATCAGGTCCCGGCCGACGTGGTTGCCGAACGCTACGGCCGGCTGCTCAAGCTCCAGGAGCGGATCTCCGAAGAGGAGAACGCTAAGCAGGTGGGCCGGACCATGGAGGTGCTCATCGCCCAGAGCGAAGGTCGCAAGGACACCGCCACCCGCAGGCTGTCGGGTCGGGCACCAGACAACCGGCTGGTTCACCTGGCGATGCCCGCGGATGTGCCCGTCGAGGATCAACCCCGCCCGGGGGACATGGTGAGCGTGCAGGTCACCTCCTCGGCCCCGCACCACCTCATCGCAGACTCCGGCGCCCACGGCGGAACTTTTGAGGTCCGCCCAACCCGCTCCGGGGACGCCTGGGAGATCGGCCAGCGGGCGAAGGACGCGGCTAGCGAGCCCAAGCCAACGGGTCCGCAGCCAGTCGGCCTGGGAATCCCGACGCTACGCGCGGCGAACTAGCCTACGCGCGGCGAACTGGCCCCAGCGAGTAACCGAACGCGGCTACGGCGCCACCGCCTGGCCCAGTACCACCCCGGCTTTGCCACGGATTACCAGGTCGGCGTAGGCGTCCAACGGTGTGGGCTCATCGTTAATGATCACGAGCTGCCCACCATGGTTGAGCGTCTCCATCGGCAACCCTGCTGCCGGGTAGACCTGTAGCGAGGATCCCGCGGTAATGAGCAGGTCGCTACTTTGAGCCAACTTGATCGCGGCGCTGATCACGTGCTCATCCAGCATCTGACCGAAGGAGATCGTCGCAGACTTCACCAGCCCACCGCACCGTGGGCAGTGCGGATCGTCCTCACCGGCGTCCACGAGGTCCATCACCTGTTCGTGCGGCACCCGCCACCCGCAGCCCCGCGGAGTGCCGCGAGATGGGTCGGTGCCGATACACATGACCTCCTTGGCGGTGCCATGCACCTCCAGCACATTCACCGAGCCGGCGGCCTGATGCAGGCCATCGATGTTCTGAGTGATGACCCCGGTGCTTGCGCCACGTCGCTCCAACTCGGCGAACGCATGATGTGCCGGATTTGGCTGGGCGCCAGCGTCGAAGAACTCCCGGCGCATTTGCCAACTGAGCCGGCGCACGGCGGCGTCACGGACAAAGGCGTCGAAGTCGAACGTGGCCGGGTCGTACTTGGTCCACACCCCACCGGCGGAGCGGAAGTCGGGGATCCCCGACTCCGTCGACACCCCAGCGCCGGTGAACCCCACGATCCTCCGTGCGCCGGCGATCAATTCGCGCAGGTCACGCACCTCGGGGGTCATCGCAGCTCCGGCGTACTACTGCTGGTCGGCAGCGGGCGCGCTCGGTGGAGGCGGCTCGGTGATCCCGTCGGCGATTGCGGAACGGAACGTGTCCAGCCCTTTAGCACTCGCGGCCAGACCGGTCTGCACCACCATTGCCAATTGCGAGTTGGATGAACCGGCGGTGACATCGATGGTGAACACGCTGCGCAGGTTCACCTGGCCGTCCTTGCCTTTGGTCCACAGCAGGGTGGGCCACACCCGCTCACGGTGCCAGTTGTTGGCGAACGTGGCCAGGTCGTTGATCCGATCCTCGGCCACCGTCCCACCCGATAGCCCAAGGATGCGCAGCACCTTGTTGGCATCGTCGGTGAGGGCCACCTCGATGAGATTCTCGCCGACCCGCGCCCGCAGTCGCCCATTTTCGGTGCTCTCCATGGTGACCCCGGCACCCTTGGCGAGTTCCGCGACGCGTTCCAACGTCACCGGCTCGGGCCACTCCGAGACACCGGGAAGATCTGTGGGTTCGCTCATGCCTTCTCACCTGACATCAGTGGGTCGGGGTACTTATCGCCGAGTTGCTTGAACAGCGACAGGCTCGCGCCTACGCCGAGCCGGATCGCGCGCCCGAGTTGCTGGTCGGAGGCACCCGCACTGATCGGGGTGTCCATCTCCGCGGTCAACCGCATGGTGCCGTCATCGAGCACCTGCAGCAGGCACTTCGGCCACGGGTTTCGGGCGTGGAAGTTGTTGATCAGCGCCATCATCTCTTCGCGCCGCTCGATGGTGATGTTGCGGTTCCAAGTGCCCCGAACCTGGAACACCCGCTGGGTCACGGTGAAGGTGAACAGCGACCCGTTCCAAATCCCGGCGGCCTGCCCGTCGGGGCGGATCAGATAGTTGTGACCCTGACGCTTGATCAGGTCACGGACCCGTTCCTTGCTGACGGGGTGAACCTCGGCTGCGGCGATGTCCTCTTCGGACAGGTCCCACTCGGGGTTATTGGGGGCTTGTTCATCCGGGGCGAGGTCGTCATCGCCACTTGCATCGGGTGTGCTCATCGCTACCCAGCATATGCCCGATAGGTTCGTGTCCGTGTCTGCCCCTGTGATCGCCGTCGTTGGCCCAACCGCGACCGGAAAATCTGAACTTGCGCTGGATCTCGCCCAAGAAATGGGTGGCGAGATCGTCAACGCCGATGCCATGCAGCTGTACCGGGGGATGGACATCGGCACTGCAAAAGTTCCGATCGGCGAACGGCGCGCAATCACCCACCACCAACTCGACGTCCTGGACGTCACTCAGGACGCCTCGGTAGCCGCCTATCAAACGCACGCACGCGCAGATCTCAGCGCTATCGCCGCCCGGGGGCGACCCGCCGTCGTCGTCGGGGGCTCGGGACTGTACGTGCGAGCGCTGCTAGATGAGATGTCCTTTCCCGGCACGGACCCCGACGTTCGCGCGGCGTTGGAGTCACGTGCGAGCGAACAAGGCCCCGGGGTGCTGCACGATGAGTTGACCCGCGCCGATCCCGCCGCCGCGCAGCGCATCGACCGAGCCAACGCCCGCCGGATCGTGCGAGCCCTGGAAGTAATCGAGCTCACCGGGAAGCCATATTCGGCCTCGTTGCCGCAGCATCGATACCACGTCCCGGCGATCCAGGTGGGCCTGCAGGTGCCGCGGGAGGAACTCAACATGCGGATCGCCCAGCGCGCCCAGGCGATGTTCGACGACGGTTTGCTGGCGGAGACGCAACGTCTGCTGCAGGGGGGACTACAGCAGGGCAAAACGGCGAGCCGGGCCGTGGGGTACGCCCAAGCCATCGACGCCCTGCAGCAGCGGTGCACCATCGCCCAAGCCGTGGAATCCACGACGACGGCGACCAGGCAGTTGGCAAGCCGGCAGATCAAGTGGTTCCGTCGCGACCCTCGAATCACTTGGCTGCCCGCCGGGCCGGGGGCACTGGAGCAAACGCTGGCGCTCGTCGCCGAGAGTTAGGCTGGCCCCATGGATCCCATCGAGCAGGACGCACCGGCCGCCCACGGACTAGCGCAGGTGCAGGGGTTGGCGTTGATCAAGGGCCACGGCACCGGGAACGACTTCCTGCTCACCCTGGACCCCGAAGCGGACCTGCCCTGGACGCAGAGTGACGTGGCCGCGCTGTGCGACCGCCGGCGCGGCATCGGCGCCGACGGCGCGATCCGTGCGGTCCGGGTGGAATCGGCCACGACCGAACTGCTGGACGTCCCACTCGTGGACGCCCAATGGTTCATGGACTACCGCAACTCCGACGGCTCGGTCTCCCAGATGTGCGGGAACGGCATCCGGGTGTTCGTCGCCTTCCTCATGCAGCAGGGCCTGATCGACCTGCCCGACGGCGATGTGGTGCCGATCGCTACCCGCGCCGGTGAGTTGATTGTGCGGCGTGAAGGTGACCAGTTTGCCGTCGACATGGGGCCATGGACGGTCCCCGGGGGAGACGAGGCGCTCGCGGCCGGCTCCGACGTCAGCATCGACGTGGCCGGGTTGCCGGGAGCTCGCCCGGGCTTGCGGGTCGCCGTTCCGAACCCGCACGCGGTCATCGCCCTCACCGACCCCAGCGAACTGGAAAAGGCCGATCTGTCTACGGCGCCGGTCATCGACCCGCTGCCGGCCGACGGCGCGAACGTGGAACTGGTGGTCCCGCTTGGTGAACAGGACATCGAAGTGGTCGATGAGACCGGTGACGTGGTCGGCACCGAGACCGTTGGTGTGGTGAAAATGCGCGTGCACGAACGCGGGTCGGGTGAGACCGAATCGTGTGGGACTGGCGCGTGCGCTGCGGCGATCGCCGTGCGCAGTTGGTTTGGCGATGGCGCCCCTGATACCTGGTTCGTTGAGGTGCCCGGCGGGCAGTTACGGGTCACCATCATGGACAACGGGCACGTCGAACTCACCGGTCCCGCCGAGTTGACCGCGCAGGTGTCGCCATTGAGCACCGCGGTGCTCGCCGCGAACTGACCTAGCGATCCGCCGCCCTAGGCGCGGCGCACGCTCAACACCCGGAACCCCTTCGAGCTCCCCAGGCGCGTCACCTCGACCTCCAGCTCGGACTGTAGCCACCGCTGCAGCGAGTCAGATCCCAGGTTCGTCTGCACCACCAACTGCGCTACGCCGTCGTCGTTGATTCGTGGAATCCAGGTGCGCATCAGGTCATGCAGTACCTGTTTGCCCACCCGGATCGGGGGATTGGACCACAACTCATCGATCGCCAACTCCGGTTCGGCGGCAAGGAGCGCCTCGGGGGTGAAGGTCTGCACGTTCGTTAAGCCCAGGCGCTTGGCGTTGTCCCGGGTGAGGGACAGGGCGCGTTCGTTGACGTCCACCGCTAACACCCGAGCACCGGGTGATGCGGCGGCCATCGAGAGCGCGATCGGACCCCAGCCACAGCCCAGGTCCAGCAGCGTGCCGCCCGCCGGTGGGTCGGGGACCATGCGCAGCAACACCCCGGTGCCCAGGTCCAGCCGGTCGGTGGAGAACACCCCCCGATCGGTGGTGACACCGACCTCTTGCCCGCGCAGGTTCACGGTGAGCGTTCGTTCCTGGCTGGGGCCGGTGGGACTGGAGTCGAAGTAATGCGGCACCCGGTGAGGATATCGGCCACCGGAGGCCATCGGGGCCCGCGACCAACTAAGCCGTGCGCGGAAAAGCATTGGACGATTCGCGCGAGCGTGGGAAACTTGAGGTCCACTTCAGCCAAGCAGACAAGGAACCCATGCCCGAGCAGAACCCGGTGCAAGAGCGCACCAGCCACGGCACCAGCGCCGAGACCTCGCAGATCAGCGAGCAGACACCGGCGCCGGATACCGAGGACAGGGCTCGGGAAGTAGTCGACCGGATCCTTTCGCGTGGCAGCGCCTCCATCCAAGACCAAGACGCCGGCTACACCGAACACGACGGCGAGCAACTCGACGTGGCCGAACGGCACGCCCTGCGGCGCGTCGGCGGTTTGTCCACCGAGCTCGACGACGTCACCGAAGTTGAGTACCGGCAGTTGCGCCTGGAGCGGGTGGTCCTGGTGGGTCTGTGGACTGAGGGCACCGTTGAGCAGGCCGAGGTGTCGCTGCGTGAACTTGCCGCCCTGGCCGAGACCGCCGGATCTCAGGTCCTCGACGCGGTCATCCAACGCCGCGCTAACCCCGACCCCGGCACCTACCTCGGGTCGGGTAAGGCGGCCGAATTAGCGTCCTTGGTGAAGTCCGCCGGCGCCGACACCGTGGTTGTGGATACCGAGCTCGCACCCTCGCAACGGCGTGGCCTGGAAGACGTGGTCAAGGTCAAGGTCATCGACCGCACCGCCCTGATCCTGGACATCTTCGCCCAACACGCCAAGTCCCGGGAGGGCAAGGCGCAGGTTGAACTCGCGCAGTTGGAATACCTCATGCCACGGCTTCGTGGGTGGGGTGAGTCGATGTCCCGGCAGGCCGGTGGCCGGATCGGCGCCGGTGCCGGAATGGGCTCCCGTGGACCCGGTGAAACAAAGATCGAACTCGATCGCCGCCGGATTCGCACTCGAATGGCCAAGCTGCGCCGCCAGATCAACCAGATGGCCCCCGCACGCGAAGGTCAACGGCGCGCGCGGCGCAGCGGTTACGCACCGGCGGTCGCGATCGTGGGCTACACCAACGCAGGTAAGTCCTCCCTACTGAACCGGCTCACCGACGCCGGGGTGCTGGTGGAGAACGCACTGTTCGCGACCTTGGACCCCACGGTCCGCCGCAGTGAAACCGCGGACGGCCGGGCTTACACCCTGGCCGACACCGTCGGATTCGTGCGCAACCTGCCCACCCAACTCGTCGAGGCCTTCCGTTCCACCCTGGAAGAGGTCGCCGAGAGTGACGTGATCGTGCACGTCGTCGATGCCTCCCACCCAGACCCGCGCGGTCAGATAGAAGCCGTACGCGCCGTCTTGCGGGAGATCGAGGGCACCAGCGACCTGCCCGAACTCATCGCGCTGAACAAGAGCGACCTGGCCGCCGATGAGGCGCTGGCCGCGTTGCGCACCAAGGAGCCCGGCGCGGTCGCCGTTTCGGCGCGCACCGGGGCCGGGGTCGATGAACTGAAGGAGCTCATCGCGCAGACCCTGCCGCGACCCCAGGTCGAGGTAGACCTGGTGGTTCCGTACCAGCGCGGAGACCTGGTGCACCGGGCGCACGTGGCCGGTGAGGTCATCAGCACCGAACACCTGCCCGAAGGCACCCGACTGCGCGCCCGGGTCGACGGTGCGTTGGCCGCAGACTTGGATTCCGCCGTCGCCGGATGAGCAAGGATGGCCCACCCGACGTCGATCGGGTCCTAGATGACGTCGTTGCCGCCATGGGCGGTGCGCGGCGCGAGGGGCAGCACCAGATGGCCCGCGAGGTTGCCAGTGCGCTGAAGGGCTCCGAACACGTGCTCATTCAGGCGGGCACCGGCACCGGTAAGTCACTGGCGTACCTGGTGCCGGCGTTGCTGCGCACCATCAACTCCGGTGAGCGGGCCGTGGTCTCTACTGCGACCCTGGCTCTGCAACGCCAGATCCTCGGCCATGATCTGCCCTTGGCGGCTGATTCGGTGCGGCCCTACCTGGCTCGTGACCCACACGTGGCGCTACTCAAGGGCTGGCATAACTACCTGTGCCTACACAAGATTCAGGGTGGCTACCCCCAGGATGACGACAACGCCCTGTTCTCGGCCTCCGAGGCTGGGCCCTCCGATGCGCAGGAGCATCCCGCGCCCCGCGATGACTCCCTAGGTGCCCAAGTGGTAGCCGTGCGGGAGTGGGCCAAGGAAACCCAGACCGGCGACCGAGATGACATGGTCCCCGGCATCAGCGATAAGGCCTGGCGGCAGGTCTCGGTGACCTCCTTGGAGTGCCTGGGGCAACGGTGCCCGCTGATCTCCGAGTGTTTCCCCGAGCGCGCCAGAGCCGACGCCCGGCTGGCTGACGTCGTGGTCACCAACCACGCGATTTTGGGTATCGCGGCCTCCGGTTCGCCCAAGGTGCTGCCCGAGCACAACCACCTGATCGTCGATGAGGCCCACGAGCTCGCCGACCGGGTCACCGCCCAGGCCACCGTGGAACTGTCCGCCGCCGCCATCGACCGGACCGCGCGGATGGCACGGCGGCACGCGGGCTTACCACTGAAGACCCTGGACGACGCCGCCGTGGGTCTGCGCGATGCGCTGAACGACGTTCCCGAGGGGCGCCTGCCCGCTGGACTGCCCGCGACCATGGTTCCGCTGGTGCAGTCGATCGCCGACGCCTGCCGAGAGGCGATGAGCACGATGCGCGCGGAGAACTCGGGCAAGCCCAAGGCCGAGGAAGCCGGCGCCCGATCCCAGGTGAACTCGGCGCTGCTGGTGCTCTTTGAGATAGCCGATCGCCTGCTCTCCGATCGCGTGAGCAACCGAGTGGACGTGCTGTGGTGTGAGCGTGGCCGCCAACCGGGGGAGGGCTCGCGGCTGAAGCTGGCCCCGTTGGACGTGGCCAGCCCGATCGCCAATGACCTGTTCACCGATCGTTCAGCGGTGCTGACCTCGGCAACCCTGGCCCTCGGCGGTAGCTTCGAGCACGCTGCCCGCAGCGTCGGAATGTCCTTTGGGGACTACCGGGCACTGCAGGTGGATTCACCGTTCGATTACGGCAAACAAGGCATCATCTACGTGGCCAAGCACCTGCCACCGCCCGGCCGTGACGGGACCGCGGAGGAAACCTTGGACGAACTCGCTGAGCTCATCGAGGCCGCGGGCGGGCGAACCCTGGGCCTGTTCTCCTCCCGCCGCGGAGCCCAACTCGCCGCCGATGCGATGCGCGAACGGCTCGATACGCCGGTGCTGATGCAGGGTGAGGACACCATCGCCTCCCTGGTCCGCGACTTCGCCGCCGACCCGGCGACCTCCCTGTTCGGGACGCTGTCGCTATGGCAGGGCGTGGACGTGCCCGGAGATTCCTGCCAGCTGGTGGTGATCGACCGGATCCCGTTCCCGCGCCCCGATGACCCGATTCGGCAGGCCCGCCAGGAGGTCATCGCCGCCTCTGGCGGTAACGCGTTCATGGCGGTCGCTGCCTCACACGCCGCGCTGCTGCTCGCACAGGGCGCGGGCCGCCTGGTGCGCGGAGTCGGCGACCGAGGCGTGGTGGCCATCTTGGACCCGCGGCTGCGCACCGCACGCTACGGGTCCTACCTGGCGGCCTCCCTGCCCCCGCTGTGGCCGACGACCGATGGTGCCCTGGTGCGCTCGGCGCTCACGCGGCTCCGGGACACCTCACCGTCGAAGTGACACAGTAGCTAGAGAGAGCGCAACACGCTCACCACTCGGCCGAGGATCTGCGCCTCGGTGCCATCGATCGGTGCGTAGTTGGAGTTGGCGGGTAATAGCCAGACCGCATCCTTGGTGCGCTTGAGCGTCTTAACGGTTGCTTCGCCGTCGATCATGGCGGCGACGATCTCACCGTTCTCGGCGACTTCCTGCTGCCGGACGACCACGAAGTCGCCATCGCAAATCGCGACGTCGATCATCGAGTCACCGGTGACCTTGAGGAGGAACAGTTCGCCGTCTCCCACCAGTTGGCGGGGCAGCGGGAAGACGTCTTCCACGGCCTGTTCGGCGAGCACCGGACCGCCGGCGGCGATTCGGCCCACGACCGGCACGTACGAGGGGGCGGCATCGATGTGCTCCCCTTCGCCCAGTACGAACATCTGCCGGGCGCCGCGCACGCTCGCCGGGGCGTTGGTCTCTGGCTTGTCACCGGAGTTCAGAACCTCGATAGCGCGGGTGGAGATCGGGTCGCGCCGCAGGTAGCCCTTCTCCTCTAGTACGCGGAGCTGGTACTTCACTGACGACGGGCTGGCCAGGCCCACCGACGATCCGATCTCGCGCATGGTGGGCGGGTAACCCTTGGTTTCGATGTTCGAACGGATGAAGTCCATGATCTGGCGCTGCCGAGGGGACAGCGGTTGTCCGGCCTTCTTGCTCTTCGCCGGTTCGGCTGAGTTGGTGTTGTTCTCGCTCACGGTGTCCTCCTGGATCGAGTTGTGGATTTGGGACCCTGACGGGCCTTCAGGGCTGCTCCGGCCTGAATGTCAGTGGTCGGTGGTGAAGTTGCGGTCATGTCACCAACCACTCTAGGCGCTCAAGCGCCAAACGCAAAACATGTGTTCGACTGGCGCGTCGTCGAACGCTCGTGTTACTGTACCAACAGTTGTTCTACGTACGCCAGTTCTACGCTCGATCAAGGAGAAGCCCGATGAGCGCACTAGCCCTTCACCCAGTACCCATCCGGAGCATGCCCGGTCGCTTGGCACCGAGCCGGCGCCGGTCACTGCGCGCGGTGCCCGCCCTGCCTACGACCGACGCCCCGGTCATCGATACCCCGGTCATCGACCCTCCGGTGGTCGACGTGCCGGTGATCGACAACCCGGTCATCGACAACCCGGTGCCCGATGCTCCGGTCGCCGCCCGTGCGTCTGCGGCACAAGCACCCCTGCGGTTGACCACCCGCGGTCGGCGAGTCCTCATCGCGCTGGGGTTCGTCATCTCGATCGCGCTGGGTGCCGGACTCGGTGCGGCGTTCTACAGCCCCACGCCTGCCGCGAACCCAGCGAGCGTGGATGTCGTGGTGGTGCAACAGGGACAGAGCCTATGGAGCATCGCCAGCGGGGTCGCAGCACCCGGCCAGGACGTGCGCGAGGTAGTCGCCCAGATTCAGTCGCTCAACGGCTTGCAGACCTCGGCGATTCACTCCGGTCAGGAGCTGACCGTACCCGGGGAGTGAAACCTGGTTGCGCGCCGGGGAAGGCAGGGCCTACGGTTCCCTAGGACTTCGGCGAAGGGAACCCTCACGTGCATTGCCCGTTCTGTCGGCACGCGGACTCGCGCGTGATCGATTCAAGGACCGCGGACGACGGCGGAAGCATTCGCCGGCGCAGGCAGTGCCCGGAGTGTTCGCGCCGGTTCACCACCCTGGAGACCACCAGTCTGACCGTGGTCAAACGTTCAGGGGCGATCGAGCCGTTCAGTCGCGAGAAGGTGATCGACGGCGTAGCCAAGGCATGCCAGGGACGTCCGGTTTCCGATGACGACCTGGCGCTGCTGGCTCAACAGGTTGAGGAAGCGATCCGAGCGATGGGGCTCGCAGAAATCGACGCCCACGAGGTGGGCCTGACGATCTTGGGTCCGCTGCGCGAGTTGGACGAAGTGGCGTATCTGCGGTTCGCCAGCGTGTATCAGGCCTTCGCCTCATTGGAGGACTTCGAAGCGGCGATCACCGCGCTACGGGTAGACCGAGCCGGTCGCGAGGTCGAACTCGACTAACGCGCCACGGCTGTGCACCATGTCCGCTGTGCCGGTGCTTGGTGCTGGGGGAGGCGTGGGAACGAAATACGCTGGCGCGCCCTGTGACAACGAGGCACAGTAGTGCCCCTACGCACAGGAGGAAGATATGCCGTCTTCAGATAGTTCTAAGCCCTCGGCCGATGACGCTCAGGCGCTCGATGAGGCGAAAGCAAAGATGCGGGAGGCGCTAAAGCGCAAGTCCGGCGGCTCACACCCCACCGGAGATTCTGCGCGCAACACCGGTGCGGTGCACGGACCTGAAGTGGTCGGTGACGCCAAGCGCACGTTCAAGCCACGAAAGACGGGCTGACCAAAGCGGTGTAGCTGTCGGTAAGCGTTGTCGTTACTAGGCACCCAGTTCTCGAACGCGGATGGTGCTGTCGAAGGAGCGTAGGTGACGCAGCGCCTCGGCCGGTAGCGGCACCGAAATATCGGTGACCACGTAACCCACGTCCCCGGCGGTGGCGAGCATCTGGGAATCGATGTTCGCCCCGCCTGCGGACAACACCTGGTTAAGATCGGCCAGCACTCCGGGCACGTTGCGGTGCAGGTGCGTGAGGCGGTGCCTTCCGGGCTCTGGGGTGCCCAGGGTGAGCGTGGGCATATTGACGCTGAGCGACGTGGACCCGCCGTAAAGGTAATCGCGCAACTTACCGGCCACGAACACGCCAATGTCCTGTTGAGCCTCTTCGGTCGATCCACCCACGTGCGGGGTCAGGACCACGTTCGGTAGGCCGCGCAACGTGGAGTCAAAGGGGTCGCCGTTGCTTTTGGGCTCATCGGGAAACACGTCCACCGCGGCGCCCGCCAGCGCACCGGATTCGATAGCCTCACGCAGACCCGCGTAGTCCACCACGAACCCGCGCGAAAGGTTGAGGAAGATCGCCCCGGGCTTCATCTGTTGGAACTGTTTGGCTCCGAACATGCCGGCGTTGCCGAGCCTGCCGTCGACGTGCAGGGTCACCACATCGGCGGTCTGCAAGAGTTCATCTTGGGTCGCGACCCGCCGGGCGTTACCCAGCGCCAACTTCTCCGCGGTATCGAAGAAGATCACTCGCATTCCCAAGGCTTCGGCAACCACGGAGAGCTGGGTGCCGATGTTGCCGTAGCCGATGATGCCCAGGGTGCGGCCGCGGACCTCGTGGGCGCCGTCGGAGGATTTGTCCCAGACACCGTTGTGCAGGGCCTTGTCCTTCTCGGTCAGGCGCCGGGTCAACGCGATGATCTCGGCCAGCGCCAACTCCACCACCGAGCGGGTGTTGGAGAACGGGGCGTTGAACGCGGCCACCCCATTGTCCACCGCGCTAGCCAGGTCGATCTGGTTCGTTCCGATGCAGAACGCCCCCACCGCCTGCAGATCCTTCGCCTCGTCGAGCACCTTTTGCGAGACGGTCGTCTTGGACCGGATACCGAGCAGCGTTACACCCTGGAGCTCTTCGATGAGCTCGTCCTCGTCCAAGGCGCCACGCCTGGTGGACACCTCGACTCCAGCGGCGCTGAGCATGTCAGCGGCGAGCGGGTGGATGTTCTCTAAAAGTAAGGCCTTCACCACGGTCCTATCGTGCTCTAGGAGTGAGTTTTGAGCCGAATCGTCTCACGCGGTGGACGTTTCGATTCCTTGTGGCAGTTCCCCGGTGTGCACCACGTGCAGCCGTTGAGTGGGCCGGGTCATCGCGACATAGACATCCGCGGCTCCGCTTTCGACGTCGCCCTGAGCAATGATCTCGCTCGGTTCGGCAAGGATCACCCGGTCGAACTCCAGGCCCTTGGCACCGGCTGGATCCAGCAACACCACCTGGGAGCTGAGGTCGGCGGGTCCCTGCGGCAGGTCCAGCGCGGCGGCGAGTTCTGCCAGGCGCGGGGTGGCCGCGATGATGGCGATAGTGCCGGCCTGCTCCTGGTTCCGTTCCGAAGCCAGCACGTCAGACAACCCGGCGGCCAGATCATCGGTCCGCGTGGTGAGCAGCGCATCGGGAATCTCCCGTGCCGATCGCAACGGCGCCGGCGGATGCTCGGGATCGGCGGCGGTCGCGGCGGCCCGAGCAGCATCCATCACACTGGCCGGGGTGCGGTAATTCACGGTCAACTCCGCGGTGCGCCACCCCCTGCGCAAGAGCGGATCGAGCATCGCATCCCACGCCCGGGTGCCGGCCGTGGAGGACGTTTGGGCGACGTCGCCCACCACCGTCATCGAACGCGACGGGCATCGGCGGAGCAACGCCCGCCACGCCATCGCCGACAGTTCCTGAGCTTCATCGACGACGATGTGGCCGTAGGTCCACGAGCGGTCCCGGTAGGCACGTTCGGCGGTGGTGAGACGGGGGCCGAACTCGGCGAACCGGTCCGCCAGCATCTCAGCGTTCACCATCCCGCCGCCGACATCGCCGGCCTCCAACAGCTCCCGGGCGTAGGCGATGCCCTCTTCGCGGCGCGCGGCGTCGATCTTGGCCTGGGCGCGATCGGTTTCATCGTCGGAGCCGATCAATTCGGCGGCCTCGTCGATGAGCGGAACGTCGGCGACCGTCCAGGCGGCGCCCGCATCTCGCTGGACGGCGCGACGGTCCGCGGCCGACATCCGCGGTGCCGCGGCGGAGAGCTTGTGCGGCTTTGCGAGGAGTTCTGAGACCAGCCCGGTGGGGGTCAGCGGAAGCCAACATAGGTTGAGGGCAACGCGCACGTCGCGTGCGGTGCGGATCTCCTCGATGACCGTGCCCGGCTCGTCCCAGTCGTTGCCGATCTGCTCGGAGTATTGCCGCGCCAGGATGTTGAGCATGGTCTGCACGAAGGTGACTCGCGCCCGGTTGTGCGGGTGTCCGGTGCGGCGGGCCTTGGCCTGCGCCTCGCGGACGTCGGCGGGCCGCAGCCGTAGCCGCACGCCTTCGACGTTGAGGTCCTGTTCGCCCAGCACCCGCTGCTTGTTGCGCACGGCACGGGCGATGATTCGACCCCACTCCGCGCGCCCCTTGATCCGGGCGACCGCAGGGGCCTCGGTGGCTGTCGCGCTAATGCCCGGAACCAGGTCCGCCATCGTGGAGGACACCACGCCGGTTTCACCCAGGGATGGCAGCACCTGCTCGATGTACCGCAGGAACACCGGGCTGGGCCCGATCAGCAGCACCCCGGAGCGTTCCAGGCGCTGGCGGTGGGAGTACAACAGGTAGGCGGCACGGTGCAACGCGACGGCCGTCTTGCCGGTGCCGGGCCCACCCTGAACCACGAGCACACCGTCCAGGTCGCTGCGGATGATGGCGTCCTGCTCGGCCTGGATGGTGGCGACGATGTCACCCATCCGTCCTGTTCGTGAGGCGTTCAACGCGGCCAGCAGGGCACCCTCGCCAGACAGTTCGACGTCGTCGCCGGCGGCTTGGGTCAGTGCGTCCAGATCCAGCACGTCGTCTTCCACCGAGACCACCTGGCGCGACCGGGTCTGCAGGTGGCGGCGCAGGGTGACGTCGCCGGGGTTGTGGGCGGTGGCCTGGTAGAAAGCGCGAGCGGCGGGCGCGCGCCAATCGGTCAAAACGGGGGAGTGGTCGGCGTCGGAGATGCCGAGGCGCCCGATGTAGCGGCGTTCGCCGTCGCGTAGATCGAGGCGTCCGAACACCAGCCGGTCCTCCACCGCGTCGAGGGCCGCGATCCGGTCCTCGTACAGGGTGGCGAAGGCGTCGCGCTCGGACCGGTTCTGGGGTGAACCGCTGGGTCCCTGCCTGCGGATGGCCTGCAGGCGCTGGCGCACCTGAGCGCGCAACTCATCTAGACGCGAGTAGACGAGGTCAACGTATGACTGCTCTCGATTCATCGCGTCGCGGGATCGGATGTCACTAGTGGTCACGGTTGTTGTGCTTCTCCGGTACTCAATGGGCCGAGCCGAGTCTTTGCCTGATGGCGCGCCGGTGGGCGAACCGGCAGCCGTCCATTATGCCCCGTAGGCTTGAACTTCGCACTCACCTCTTCACAGCTGATCGGACGGGAATGTGTCACACCGTCGTGGTGTTGTACAGGGCGTGAAAAGATTTGAACAAGGTGAAGGAGAGCTCATGGCTGCACGGGGGCAAGAGCTGTACACCCTGCAAAACCCCCAAGGGCAGGAGACGACCCAGCCGGTTCCGGTGCTGGTGCACGCCATGCGCGGCTCGATTGACGCTGGCCACGCCGGATCGCTTCTGGTGGAGCATCTGACCGAGAAGCTTGAGAGCACCCGGGTCGCGAGCTTCGACCTGGACGCGCTGATGGACTACCGCTCCCGTCGTCCGGTGATGACGTATGAAGACGGTGCCTGGACCGACTACGACCAGCCCGAGCTCGTGGTGGACCTGCTGCGTGACGACAACGGCCAACAACTCTTGCTGTTGCACGGCTCTGAACCCGACCTGCGCTGGGAAGGGTTCATCAAGGCCGTCCGCGAACTCATCGACTGGTTCGGCGTGGAGCTGACCGTGGGCGTGCACGGCATCCCGATGGGCGTGCCGCACACCAGGCCAATCACGGTGACCGCGCACGGGACTCGGCCAGAGATGGTGGAGGACTACCCCAACTACATCTCCTCGGTTCGGGTGCCCGGGTCGGCAGCCGCGCTCATGGAGTTGCGCCTAGGGCATTCGGGTCACGACGCCATGGGCTTCGCGGCCCACGTGCCGCATTACCTCGCCCAGTCGGACTACCCGAAGGCCGCCGCCGAGCTGCTTCGCCAGATCAGCAAGGTCACCGGATTGCAACTGCCCGTCGGTGACTTGGAGGCCGACGGCACCCGGATGGAAGCCGAAATCGACCGGCAGGTCGAAGCTTCCGACGAGGTGCGAAGCGTGGTCAAAGCCCTGGAGGAACAGTTTGACTCCCTCGCCGAGGCCACCGGTGACGACGCCCTGGGCGGCACCTCAGCCGAGCCCGAAGACGTGCCAAGTGCCGATGAAATCGCGGCCCGATTCTCCGAGTACCTCGCCGGCAGAGACGGCACCAACGACTGATTTGCTGGGGCCCGCGCCACGCCGAGTAGACTTTTCGGCCGCAAGTGGTGGCGGATCGGCCCGGTGTCGTGCCACACTTGCTCGGTTAGGTGTTTCACTTGCGTTGTTTGATTGACCCATACCGGGGAGCAGCATTCGTGGGGCGAAGCATGTGGCAAGACGGGGCCGACACACCGGTTGGCCCCACAACGTCCCCGGAAGGACAAGCACAACATGGCACAAGGAACCGTCAAGTGGTTCAACGCTGAGAAGGGCTACGGCTTCATCGCCCAAGATGGCGGCGGTGACGACGTATTCGTTCACTTCTCGGCAATTCAGTCGGACGGCTACCGCTCGCTGGAAGAAGCGCAGCGCGTCGAGTTCGAAATCACTCAGGGACCCAAGGGCCCGCAGGCGGAGAGCGTTCGCGCGGTCTGATTCTGTAAATCCTCGGCAACGGCCCGGTTGGTGCACTCGCACCGGCCGGGCCGCTGTCTTTCCCGGGCAGGAGGGCCAACGTGCAGAAGGATGCACCGGGCGAGGCCGCGCACGGCCAGCGCGAGCTAGCAGCCGCCAGCGTCCACCACCGGGCCGAACCGCCAGTGCCCGGATTGGACGCCGGGCTCGCTCAGCATCGCCACGCGATCAGCGCCCAACTGGACCGCAACTTCGCTCGCTTCGGGCTGCCCGCTGACGCGGTCGCAACCGAGCGCGAACTCAGCATTGAAATCGACAGCAGTGACGCCGTCGTCGGACATTCCAGTCCCGGCACCCGGGTGCGCGCACGTCTCTTCCATCCCGGTGGTCGTGCGCGCGGCGTGCATGTCTACCTGCATGGCGGGGGATGGGTGGCCGGCTCGATCGACGATCAGGTGAACGTCGCCGCCGCGCGCCACATCGCCGCCGGTGGGCAAGTGGCCGTGCTCTGCGTGGGCTACCGACTAGCCCCGGAGCACCCGTGGCCCAGCGCCATCGAAGACACTCGCGCCACCATTCGGTATCTGCAGCGCCGCGGTGAGGACCTGGGTATCGCGCCGCACTCGATCTCCTTGGGGGGCGACAGTGCCGGGGCGAATATCGCCGCCGCCTACTGCCTCTGCGAGGCGGCGGTCCCACTAAAGACGCTGGTGCTGGGGGTGCCAGTGTTGGACCTCACCGGCGCCACCATGCAGGCCCATGAACCTGGCCTGGACCTGGGTGCGGCGCTGGAGCTGGTCCGGATGTATTGCGCGGACCTTGTGCAGCCCGCTGACCCGTTGGCCTCACCGCTCAAGGCCGAGGACTTCACGGCCTTCCCGCTCACCTACCTCGTGGCGGCCGGGCAGGACCCGCTGCGCCACGACGCGGTCGCGTTCGCCGGCCAGCTCCGGCGCGCCGGGATCGAGTGCCAACTGAGCCTAGTGCCACATGCCTTTCATGACTCAGCGCTCCTGACTGGGTCCTGGGCGCCGGCCCGGAACTGGCTAGTAGGGATCATTGCGCACCTGCGCGCGGCCCACCAGGACTGATTGACTCGGCGCGCGAGTTACGGGATCGGAATGATCTGATCGGGATCCTCGCGGGTGTCGGGCAGCATGCTCGCCAGGCGCTCCTCGCTCGACTCGCTGGCTCCCGAGGGTTCGGCGCCGGCCCGCCACTGGTCCTCATCGCTGGGGTCTGTGAACGGTACCGAGGTGCCGATGAAGTCCTGCACGTCAGCGCCGTGGATGAGCCGGGCCGGCGGAACCAACCGGCGAAGTCCGCGAGTGATCGATCCGACCTCCCAGGGCTGGTCGCTGGCGATGATCACCACGTTGCCGTAGCGGCGGCCCCGAAGCACTCCCGGTTCGGCGATGATCGCCGTGTGCGCAAAGACCTGTGCCACCGTGGCCGCCTCCCGTCGGGCCACCGGCAGCGGCGGGTTGTCGGCGAGGTTCAGCAGGTAGCTCCCGCCCGGGCGCAACCGGTCGCGAACCATAGTGGTGAACTCCACTGTCCGCAGGTGCGGCGGCACGGCGCCGCCGGCGAAGGTGTCCCGCACAATCGCATCCCCACCGCCAGGGCGTAGCGACGCCAATGCCGAGCGAGCGTCATCGACCCGGATCCGTAAACGAGGGGAGCGGGGCAGGTCGAACCATTGGCGCACGTACTGGGCGAGCTTGGCGTCAATCTCGGCAACCAGATGCCGGGACTCCGGCCACAGATGCGCCATCGCCCGCGGTAGGGCGCAACCGGCGCCGCCCAGATGCACCACATTCAAGGCCGCATCGGCGGGTTCGCGTTCGGTGAGGACAACGAGCATCTGCTGCAGATACTCAAACATCACCCGGGTGGGGTCATCGAGGTAGATATGGGAGCTTTGGACCCCGTCTAGGAGCAGCAGTACCCCGTGCGGATCCTCGGTGTCAGGGGTGAGCTCTACGGTGGCGAATGTGGTTGCAGTGGGTTCGGGAAGGTCTCGTTGATTCGTGATCATCCCGGCCGTGGGAGCCGAACGTGAGTTCCCCGATCGCCGACGCGCTGCCATAGGTACGAATGTAGCGCCCGCGGCACGCCGAGGACTAACTACCCCTTGACTCAGTCGCACTAACGTTCGATAATGATGGAACGGGAAGGAGCCCCCCAATGATGGATCGCAAACCAGAGCAGTTGCTTCGCCGCGCATACGACGAGCTGGATCAACTCAGTGCCACTGCGCCCCTTGAGGACAACTTCCTGCATGCCCACATGGCGGCGCTGCGGGCCGGGGCCGCGCTGCTGGCCCTATCACCACAGACGGGCCGACGGCGAGGGCCGGTTCGCAGTGTGTGGGTCCAGATCTCCGAACTCGATGAGGTGTGGGAGCCATGGGCCGCACTGTTTGCATCCGGAGCTGCGATCCGCGCGGCGATTGAAACCGGCCGGGGCGTGAGCCTAGGGCAGGATCAAGTGGTGCACACCGAACAAGCGGCCACCGACTTCGTCGGGATCGTGACCGACGCCGTCTCCGCGGCCCGAGCCCAGCAGCCGGCGATGGCCTCGTGAGCAGGTCGGTGCGATCGCCGGATGCTCGCAGGGACTGGGGCCAGGACGATGCGGCCACCTCGATCCTGCACGTGGACATGGACGCGTTCTTCGCCTCGGTGGAATTGATCGACCATCCCGAGTTGGTTGGCAAACCGGTGATCGTCGGCGGAGCCGAACGTGGAGTGGTGGTCGCGGCCACCTATGAGGCCCGTGCCAGCGGGGTGCACTCGGCGATGCCGATGCACCGGGCCCGGGCGATGTGCCCGCAGGCGATCATCTTGCAGCCACGGCACAGTCGATATCGCGAGGTGTCGGCCGCGGTGATGGACATCCTGTCCTCGATCACCCCGGTGATGGAGCAACTCAGCATCGACGAGGCATTCCTGGACGTCTCCGGTGCCAGGCGCCGGCTGGGGTCGCCCAAGAAGATCGCCCACGACTTGCGCGCGCAGATCTCACGGAAACTGTCGGTGAACGCCTCGGTCGGTATCGCCTCGACCAAATTCGTGGCCAAGGTCGCCTCCACCCACGCCAAACCCAATGGGACGCTGCTGATCCCCGAAGCCTCCACCGTGGACTTCCTGCACAGCCTGCCGGTTGGTGCGCTGTGGGGAGTGGGGGAACGTACCCAACAGGTGCTCGCCTCCCGGGCGATCAATACCGTCGCCGACTTGGCCCACACGCCCATCCAGGTGTTGCACTCGGTGCTGGGGGTGGCCGCCGGGCAGCGCCTGCTCGACTTGTCCTGGGGCCGCGACCCGCGCCCGGTGCAACCGCACCACAAGGAAAAGTCGATCGGGCACGAGCAAACATTTGCGACCAACCTGCGCGAGGCCGCCGAACTCAACGCCGTGCTCTTGGATCAGGCGCACCGGTGCGCGGCCCGCCTGCGGGCGGCGCAGTTGGTCTGCGGTGGCGTGAGTATCAAGGTCCGGTACGCGGACTTCACGACCCTGACCCGCTCCCGCACGCTTCCCGCTGCCACCGATGTGGCGCACGCCCTGTACACCAGTGCCCGCGAACTGCTCGCCGGGGTTAGCATTCCCGCCGATGGGGTCCGGTTGCTCGGTGTCCGCTGCGATGCGCTGAGCCCCGCCGCAACCACCGCGGTTCAAGGGATGCTCGAGGAGGATTCGCCCGCCCGGCGCGAGGCCGAAATGGCCATGGACACGGTCCGAGCTCGCTACGGAACGGGGGCCGTGCAAGCCGGTTCACTGGTTCGTGAGTAAGTTGGGCCACGTTCGGCTACCGATATCGCCGTCGGGGACTTATCCTAGGGGTAACGCCTTAGACCGAGGCGTTCGGATTCGATCCATGGGAGGTGCCGTGCCTCTCTCCGAGTATGAGCAGCGCGTACTGGATGAGTTGGCGGAGCAACTGCGCTCCGACGACCCCAAACTCGCCGAAACCATCTCCGGACGCGCCGGCCGTAAACCATTGTTCATTGGTCTGGGCATCGTCGGATTGCTCGGTGGTCTAGCCGCCCTCGTCGGCGGCTCGGCAAGCGGGCAACTGTGGCTCAGCGCCGTCGGCTTCGTCATGATGTTCGCCGGGGTAATCGTGGCGATGTACCGGCCCAAAGGCCAAGCGCAGGACGCCAGCAACGTCCACCCGATCCGCGGCGGCAAGCCAGGATCGTCGGGACCGGGGGCGCCGCGTTCGGGCAGTTCCAGTTCGTTTATGAACCGCCTCGAAGAGCGTTGGGAAAAGCGCCGGCGCGAAGAGTAGCGCCGCCTTAGGACCCGCCGTCCTTCGTTCGGCGGGCGCTCCGGCGGATCCCGCGCATCGCCGCCTGCTGCCACTGCCTGATGTCGCTGCCCTGCACGCCCGCAGTGTCCGGGCGTGCATACCGATGGGCCTGAACGGCGTGCGCCAAGTCGCGCAGGGCCCGATCGGACTCCTCGCCAAGATCCATTCCGCTGGCCACCCTGGTGGGAGTGAGGCTTGCCTCGTCCTTCGCGATCCCCGCCGAGCGCAGCGCACCGGTCACCCGGGCCCACGCCGCGTCGATATCTGAGAATCGCCGAGTGCGATAGCGCCACCACAACAGCCCCAGCCCCACGGCAACAAGGACGGCCAGCCCGGCCAGCCAGAAGGCGAAACTTGAGGAGCTGTGCTCGCCCTGGCCGGTGGTGCCCTCGTCCTGCTGCGCCCCGGTGTCCTGGGTTTCGGGAGCCGTCTGGGGTTCCTCGATCGTCTGCCCCTCTGGGACCTCACTGGGGGTGTCGGCAGATTCTGCCCCCACGCCCGCAGCCCAGTCGGGCACTGCGCCGGACTGGGTCGCCGGCGTCGGCTCGAATCGGACCCAACCGGTGCCTTCGAAGTACAGCTGCGGCCAGGTGTGAGCGCGGTGCCCGGTGACCTGGTAGGTACCGTCGGCGCCCGGGGTTCCCTCCAGGAACCCCACGGCCATCCGGGCCGGGATGTCCATGGTGCGGGCCATGATCACCATGGCGGTGGCGAACTGGACGCAGTAGCCGCGTCCACTTCCCAAGAAGTCCCACACCGCATCGTCGGTCTGTGGGGGATCGACGTCGACGTCGTAGGTGAAGTCCGAAGACGAACGCAGGTAGTTCTGGATCGCCACCGCGCGTTCGTAGTCGGTCTCTGCTTCGGCCGCGTCGCTGACCCGCTGCGCAACGCCCTCGATCTGCTCGGCGTGCCCGGTGTCCGGGACGGCCAGCGCTTCGGGATCGACGCGCTCGGCGGCATCGGAGTTGTCGGCACCGTTTAGCACCGAGGAGTCGATGTCCCGCTCGAGCACCTGCACCGTATAGGTCAACGGGGACGGGCCCGATCCGATGATCTCATCGCGCCCGGCGGCGTAGACCCACTCGCCCTGTACGTCCAACTGGCGTGGGTGCCCCGGCACCAGCAGACGGTCCTGCTCGAGCTCGGGAATGTTGATCTGCACCGAGCCGATCGAATCGCCGAAGGATTCATCGGGCCACAACGTCTGGCTCTGCTCCACCGCCTGCGGCTCCTCGGAATCATCGGCCGCCTCATCGGTGTGCCACTGGGACCCGTCGAAGTCCGTCACGGTGTAGGCATGCAGTGGGCCAAGGTCGGGGATATCGGTGGTGTAGGAAAAGATCTCGCTCTCCGGGCCCCGCCGCAGCTGATCGCGCACGTCGAGCCCGAGGTCTAGCCGGGTGGTCGAGCCGGCCCCACCGCCGCCGATCCCGCCACCGCTCAGGTTCCATTGGCTCACCGGAATGAGCAGAATCGCCGGGGCAATGATCAGCGCCAGGACCACGGTGCTTGCGCTGACGATGACCGCCGATCGGGCGGCGCGACGCCGGGAAGCGGTCGGAGCATTGGACAGGTTGCTCACCACGAGCAAGCCCACGAAAGACGCCGCCGACCCGGCGAACACCCACAGTGGCACGTGCGCTGACAACGCTGCGGCGGGTGTCCACACGATCAACAGGGCGATGCCGGACCACACCGGGGCGCGGCAACCCACGGCCAGCAACTCGGCCAACACAAAGACGAGCAAGGTGGCCGCGCAGACCATCAGCCCCAGGCCGTCGCTGCCTAACACCGGGGCGCGCTGGGTGGCGTCTTCTGCCCCTTGGCGCAGCAGGTCGAACATTTCGCCGGGGATGCTCAGCCACGTGAGGGGGTTGGCGGTGATCGTCGGCGGGGCGTAGGCAATGACGGGCACGATCCCACCGACCACCAGTCCGCACACCGCCGGAGTGGAGATCAACTCAGTTCGGGTCCGGAGGTAGCCGCAAGTCCCCAGCGCTGCCCCCACCGCCAGCACCGTGGGCCAGAACCAAGAGCCGGGATCAACGAGGTTGCCGATGCTCAGGGCACCGATCACGACTGCGAGCGCGACCAGCGCCTGCGCGGTGATCACCCGGTTCATCATCGCCCCGCCATCGCCGGGTCCAGCAATTCTTTCCATACCGCCGCGATCGTTTGGGTGTGTGCCTGGGCGCGTACCCCGATGACAATCCACCCGTGCCGCTGCAGGTGGCGGGCCCCGGAAGGCAGTTGCCCCTTTTCCATGACGATCAAGGCGTAAGCGCGCCGGTTGTTCGCCAGCCCGACCAAGTTCTCGATGAGCGATTCGTCGGGTTCGGTGAGCACGGCCACCAGGCACGGGCCGGCCTGCCGCAGGCCGGTGAGTTGCTCGGCCTGTAGGGCGGCGGGCGCTCGCGTCGCCGGCGCAATCTGGTCCAGGGCATCGAAGGTGTCGGTGACATGTCCGTTGAATAACTCCGGCTCGGTGGACTGCCACACCTCACGACACAGGTGCAGTTGGACCGGAATATTGGAATCGATCACTGCCACCGCCAGCGAGGCGAACGCGCTCGTGGCCCACTCGGTGCCCATCCCGGTGCGGCCCACGCTCAGGAACATATCGATGGTGAAGGGGTTGGACGGCTCGTCGGCCCTGACCATGAGTTCGCCGCGCCGTGCCGAGGACCGCCAGTGCACCCGGTGAACGTCGTCGCCCACCACGTACTCCCGCAGCGTCAAGTCTTCGACCGACCGATGCGGGGTGCCGGTGGGGGAGTGTTCGGAGCCCTGCAGGTCCGCCAGCGGCAAGCTTTGATCTAGATGCGCGCGGCGCGGCCACACCAACATGTGTCCGCCGGCGTCACCCTGGACGCTCCATCGGAGCACACCCAGCGGGTCACCATGGAGCACAGTGGAGGGACCCAGCAGGTGATAACCGCGCTGCCCGGGCTGCACCTTGTAGGCCCATTCGTTTCGCCGATTGCCCACTGCGGTGGGCCGTTGGTGAACGGTGCCCGAGGGGGTGCGCTCGCGCAGCCGGGCGAAGGTGGGAAGGGTTCCACCGGCGACCGACAGGTGCACGGTGGCGATCTGTCCGACAGTGGGCCTCGGCGGGCTGATACGTCGCTGCAGCCGCACTCGTTCGCTCTGTTTACGGCTGACCACGATCCAGATGGCGGCCAGCGCCACCACCATCAACGGCACCGCCGCGATCCTCGCCAGGACCAGGCTGGAGGTGGAGGCAGCCACGATCGCCAGGACCGCACCTGCGGCCCCGAGCGCGATCCCGCGAGGAGTCGGGCGCATCGTCAGTTCGCGCTGGGGATCGGAACGTCCGCCAGGATCTGAGCAATCAGGTCTGGTGCGCCCACCGACGCGCTACGCCGCAAGGCAAGCCGGTGCGCCAGCACCGGAACGGCAACCGATTGCACGTCGTCGGGAATGACGAAGTCTCGTTGCCCGATCAACGCCATGGCCTTGGACATCGCCAGCAGTTGCAGACCAGCCCGGGGCGAGGCGCCCAAAGCAACATCGGGGTGTTTACGGGTGCGGCGCAACAGTTCCAGAACGTATCGGGCGATCGCACTCGAGGCGTAGGTGCCCTCGACCGCCCGCTGAGCAGCGCGCACTTCCTCGATGCTCAAGGGGGCGCCCAGGGTTGCGAGCGGATCGGCGAAGCCGCCGGTCGCCAGGAGATCGAGCTCGGCGTCGGCGGGTGGGTAGCCGATGCTGACCTGGGCCATGAAACGGTCCCGCTGCGCCTCGGGTAACGGGTAGGTGCCCGCCATTTCCACCGGGTTTTGGGTCGCGATCACCATGAACGGCTTAGGGAGTGGGTGGGAGGTGCCATCGACCGTGACCTGCCGTTCGGCCATGCACTCCAGCAAGGCCGATTGAGTCTTGGGGGAGGCGCGGTTGATTTCATCGCCGATCACTACGGTGGCGAACAACGGTCCGGGGTGGAACTCAAAATCGCCGGACTCGCTGCGGTAGACGCTGACGCCGGTCAGGTCGCTGGGCAGTAGGTCGGGGGTGAACTGCACCCGACCTAGCGTTCCGCCTACCGCCCGGGCCAGGGCTTTGGCGAGCGTGGTCTTACCCACCCCGGGCACGTCTTCGATGAGCAGATGCCCCTGGGCGAGGAATGCGGCGACCGCAGCACGCACGGTGTCCGGGCGCCCCCGCAACACGGCGGACAGGTTGGTGGTCAGTGCCGTGCTGACCTGCACAGCAGAGGTGGCCGCGGAAGTTGTCATACGACAACCGTTTCACACCTGGGCGAGGGCTGTGTCTGCTCCTGGCGCGGAGTTGGCCTGGTGGTCGCTCTCACTGGGGTTCCCCACTTTCCTCCACGGTTGCTGCTTTGGCTGAGCATATCTGCGAAATCGCGGCAGTAGACACGATCTGTGTCCCGCCAAAGCGCGGCGGCGCGCCTGAACGCAGGGAGGGAGCGGGCTTTTCCCTCCACTTCAAACCACCACTCCTGACCTGCGAAAACGCCTACGACACGCGGCCACAAAGCCTTGATTCCGATTGACTGTGGGGAGATGTGGAGTAAAGTGGGGTGATCCGGATCGATAGGGCGTCACACGCAGGAGGGGGTGGCACATGTTTCTTGGTACGTACGAACCGAGGTTGGACGACAAGGGCCGCCTGATCCTGCCTGCCAAGTTCCGTGAGGCGCTCGCCCCCGGGATCGTGATTACCCGTGGCCAGGAGCGGTGCCTGTATGGGTTCCCGCGCTCGGAGTTCGAGCGGGTTCACTCCCAAATGCAGTCCGCCTCGCTCACCTCCAAGCAGGCGCGGGACTTCCAGCGGGTGTTCCTCTCCGGCGCCAGCGACGAAATCCCGGACAAGCAAGGCCGGCTGACGATCCCACCGATCCTGCGCAAGTACGCAGCACTGGACCGGGAGTTGGCGGTCATCGGTTCTGGATCGAAGATCGAAATCTGGGATGCGGGTGCCTGGACCGAGTACCTGGCCACCTCTGAGCAGGCATTTGCCGAACTCACCGAAGAGGTTGTGCCCGGACTGTGATGACAACTGTTTCCGCCCAGCGAGGTCTCTCACCGCAACTCTGGCGCACTTCCCCGGCGCCAGAGCAAGCGGGGGGAGTCCTGGTTGGGCGGCACAGTGCGCCACGGACCGGCCACCTCATGCGATCCACCGAGTACAACGAGCGTCAGGAAGGGCAGATGAGCTCCCAGCACCCAGCCGGTGACCTGCACACACCGGTGCTAGCGCAGCGCTGCGCCGACCTGCTGGCCCCGGCGATCCAGGCGCCCGGGGCGCTCGCCGTCGATGCCACATTGGGCATGGGCGGACACAGCGAACTGATGCTCCAGGCCCACCCCGACCTGACGGTCGTGGGAATCGACCGCGACCCCCAAGCGCTCGAGATCGCCTCGGCGCGCCTGGCTCGCTTCGGTGACCGCTTCGAAGCCGTGCACGCCGTCTTCGACGAGATCGACGACGTCGTGGCGAGCCGCTCGCAAGGAGCGGCGGGCATCCTGTTCGACCTGGGCGTCTCCTCCCTGCAGTTGGACCGGCCCGAGCGCGGATTCGCATACGCCCAAAACGCCCCGCTGGACATGCGGATGGACCAAACCCGCGGCACCAGCGCGGCACAGTTCCTCGCCGAGGCCACCGAGGGTGAACTGCGCCGAGTGATTCGCGACTACGGCGAGGAGCGGTTCGCCGGCCGGATCGCTTCGGCAATCGTGCGCCGCCGGGCAGAATCGCCCATCACTCACAGCGACGAATTCGTTGACCTCATTCGCAACGCGATTCCGCAGGCCGGTCGGCGCACCGGCGGCAACCCTGCCAAGCGCACCTTCCAGGCGCTGCGGATCGCGGTGAACACCGAGCTGGACGTCCTGGGCCGCGCACTGCCGGCGGCCATCGAGTCGGTGGCCGTGGGCGGCCGGGTAGTGGTGATGTCCTACCACTCCCTGGAAGACCGGATGGTGAAGTCCGCGTTCCGCGCCGGCACCACCTCTACCACTCCTTTGGATTTGCCCACCGAGCTCGCCGGCCACGAGCCGTACCTGAAGAACCTCACTCGGGGCGCCGAATCGGCCGATGCCGCCGAGCAACAAGCCAACCCACGGTCGGCCTCGGTAAAACTCCGTGCCGTGCAACGCCTGCGACCGACACCGACACATCTGGGAGGCCAGCAATGAGTGCAGTGCCGCTGAGAGCGCCAGCCACCCGCGGAGTCAGCTCCCGAATCCCGCGGCTGCAGATTGTCCGCAGCCCCTCCAGCCCTCGGTCGTTCGTGCCGTTCGCCTTTCTATGCGTGACGATCCTCATCGGCGCGTTGCTGGGGGCCCTGATGCTGAACACCGCGATGGCCTCAACCGCTTACGAAATGTATGACCAGCGGGCCGAGCTCGCGCGCCTGTCCGAGCACCAACAGACCCTGTCGCAGCAGGTGGTGGCCTCGGGTTCGCCCGCGACCCTCGCCGCGGCTGCGCAGGAGCTGGGCATGGAGAAAGCCGAAGAGACCAGCTACCTCAACCTGTCCGACGGCTCGATCCTGGGGCCGGCGAGCACCCTGATCGGAGATGACTGATGGCGGGATCGTTGACCGGGGTCGGTTCACCCACTCGGCGTCAAAATATCCTGCTGGCCATGATCCTCGTGGTGGTGCTGGTTTTCGCTGCCCGGCTGGTGTACGTGCAGGCGATCGCCGGTCCGGGTCTCGCCGAGGCGGCGATGAGCGAGCGGACCGTACCCAGCACCCTGTCCGCTCCGCGCGGGGAGATCCTGGACTCCGAAGGAACCGTGCTGGCCACCAGCGTGGAAACCTACGACATCATCGTCGACCAGCGGCAGATCCCAGATTTCACCCTGCGCGATGGCGATGAGGTGGTGGGCGTCGGCGCTGTCGCCGCCGCCCAAGCATTGGCGCCCATCCTGGACCGAGACCCCGCCACCTTGGGCGCCGAGCTGGTAGGAGACAAGGGCTACCACCGGCTCGCCCGCAACGTCACTCCCGAGACCTGGCAAGCGGTCCGGGAACTGGGAATCAACGGAATCACTCCCGAGCGTTCCCCGCAGCGGGTGTACCCCAACGGCACCACCGCCGGCAACATTCTGGGGTGGGTGAACTCCGAGGGCGATGGGGCCGCGGGCGTGGAATCCACCCTCAACGAACGACTCCTCGGAACCCCCGGCACCAGCGAGGTTGAGATCGGTGCTGGTGGACAGATCATCCCGACCGGCCGCCAGGAGAGCACCCCCGCGATCCCCGGCTGTGACGTGCAGCTGACCATCAACGCCGATGTTCAGTGGAACGCCCAGAAAGTCATCGACGACATGGTCGAGGAACAAGGCGCCGATTGGGGCGCAGTGACCGCCATCGAAATCGGAACCGGCCGAATCTTGGCGCTGGCCGACTCGGGCGCCGTGGACCCCAACAACCCGATGGACACCGATGAGGAAGATCGGGGAGCCCGGTCGGTACAGGCCGCCTTCGATCCCGGCTCCACGGGCAAGGTGTTGACGATGCTCTCGGCCCTGGAAGAGGGCGTCGTGGAACCCGATGAAGTCATCGATAACCCCTACCGGCACACCATGCCGAACGGGCAAACCTTCTCCGACCACACCTATCACCCCGACCAGCAGCTCACCGCGACCGGTGTGCTCGCCGAGTCCGCGAATACTTCCACTGTGATGATCGGTGACCGGATGTCCAATGAGACCCGCTACAACTACATGCGGGCCATGGGCTGGGGCGACCGCACCGGCATGGGACTGCCGGGGGAGAGCGCCGGTCTGCTCAGCCACTACTCCGACTGGGACGGACGCACCCAGTACGTGACCATGTTCGGGCAGAGCGTGAACGTCAACCTGGTGGCCAACACCCAGGTCTTCGCCACCATCGGCAACCAGGGGATGGCGGTCACACCGCGGATCATCGATGGGTACTCCTGTGAAGACGGGTACGAAGAGGTGGCCTCGGACGATCCGGTCCAGGTTGCCTCACCCGAAAGCACCGGCGAACTGGTGACCATGCTGGAATCCAGTGTCCGTGAGGGCAGTTCCGGTACCCGGGCGGCCCTGGAGGGCTATCGGGTGGCCGGCAAGACCGGAACCGCAGAAATCCCCGACGGTAATGGTGGCCTCGATGGCCGGGCCGCGTCCTTCGTGGGCGTCGCACCAGCGGAGGACCCGAAGATCGCGATCGGCGTGGTCGTGGTCAACCCCGAAGGAATCTACGGCTCGGTCGTGGCCGCCCCGGTGTTCCACGACGTTGCCGCCTTCACCTTGCAGGACATGGGGGTACCGCCCTCGACGCAGGAGCCGGACTTGTACCCGCTGTATCCGCAAGACGATTCCTGAGGCCCGATACTAGGAATCATGAACGCAATGTCAGGTGCCGAGTCCCGGCGCACCCTGGCCGAACTCACCCGTGAGTTCGGCCTTCAGGTGCGCCACGGGGACGTGGGCGACGCCGAACTTCGCGGCGTCAGCCTCGACAACCGGTCCGTGGGCCCCGGGCAACTGTTCGCCGCGCTCCCAGGAGCCCACACCCACGGCGCCAGGTTCGCTGCCGATGCGGCCGCCCGTGGGGCGGTCGCGATCCTCACCGACGACGACGGCGCCGCCTCCTTGGCAGGATCGGTGCCGGACGTTCCGGTCCTCATCGCCAGCGAGCCCCGCGCGATCCTTGGAAATCTGGCCGCATGGGTGCACAACCGCCCAGCGGATGCGTTAACGACGTTCGCGGTCACCGGCACCAACGGCAAGACCACCACGTCCTACATGATCGAACACATCCTGAGTGCTCTGGGCGCCACCACCGGGATGATCGGCACCGTAGAACTCAAGGTCGGCACCCATCGTGAGCCGGCCAAGCTCACCACCCCCGAGGCCCCGGCCCTGCATGGGCTATTCGCCCAGATGCGGGACGCCGGCGTCAGTGACGCCGTCATGGAGGTCTCCTCGCACGCTCTTGCGCTGCACCGGGTCGATGGCCTGCGCTACGACGTTGCCGGGTTCACCAACCTCACCCCCGATCACCTGGACCTGCACGGTGACATGCGCAACTACTTCGAGGCCAAGGCCTCGCTCTTCACTGCCGAGCGGTCCGCCCGCGGGGTGGTGCTCATCGACGACGAGTGGGGCACCCAGCTGGCGGAGCGCTCGGGCCTGCCGATGGTCACGGTCGCCACCAACGGCACCACCGCGGACTGGATGATCACGCGGGCCGATGCTTCGCCGTCGGGAACCGACCTCACCCTGACCGGCCCGGGCGAGCAGCACCTACGGGTGTCGCTGGGGCTACCCGGTGACTTCAACGTGGCCAACGCTGCCCTGGCCATCGTCATGGTCATCACCGCCGGCTACACCTGCGAGCAGGTGCACGCCGCCCTTGGCGGCACGCTGAACCCGGTGGTGCCCGGCCGGATGCAGGTGGTGGCCACCGAACCCCGGGTGATCGTGGACTTCGCCCACAACACCCAAGCGTTGGAACAGGCGCTGGCTGCGGCACGCGCCGGTGCTCGGGGTCGGGTCCTGCTCGTGTTCGGGGCCACCGGCGATCGAGATAAGACCAAACGCCCGCATATGGGAGCAGTCGCGGTCCGCGGTGCGGACGTGACCATCGTCACCGACGACGATCCACACAATGAAGATGCCGCTCAGATTCGCCGGGAGGTGCTCACCGGCGCGGCCCAGGCCCTGGAAGATGAGCGTGCAGCCGGCCGACCACGCGAACTGCAAGAGGTCGCCCCGCGACAGGCGGCAATCGCGCGTGCCATCGAATTGGCCGCCGCAGCGGATACGGTTCTCATAGCCGGTCGAGGACACGAGACCGTGCAGGAGATTGCCGGGGTGGACCATCACCTCGATGACCGAGCGGAGGTACGCAGCGCGATGGCACGGCGAGGCGAGGCTGCGACCCCAAAGGACACACCATGATCGCGCTGACGCTGGCCCAGATCGCCGACGCGACCGGCGGGCGGGTCGTTGGTGACCCCGGGCTCCAACTCGACGGGCCGGTCGTCACCGACTCCCGCCGAGTGGCCCACAACTCCCTATTCGTGGCATTGCGCGGCGCGCGCGTGGACGGGCACCACTACCTGGGCGCGGCCAGCGAGGGTGGCGCGGTCGCCGCGCTGGTCTCTCGCGAAGTCCACGGTGCCGCGCTGGCCCAGGTCGTGGTCACCGACACCGAGACGGCTCTGGGAGACCTGGCCCGCTTCGTCCTGGACCAGCTCCGCCAGCAGCCCAAGGCGCCGGTGGTGGTCGCCATCACCGGATCTGTGGGTAAAACTTCCACCAAGGACCTGCTCGCCTCGGTGCTCGAGGGCAAGGGTGAAGTGATCGCCCCGGCCGGGTCCTACAACAACGAAGTCGGCCTGCCGCTGACGGTGCTGCGCGCCACCGCCGACACCGCCGTGCTGGTTCTAGAGATGGGCGCGGACGCACCGGGGAACCTCACCTACCTGACCTCGATCGCCGCACCGGACATCGCCGTCGTCCTTGCTGTGGGTCGTGCGCACCTGGGCGGATTCGGCACGATCGAAGCGGTTGCGACCGCCAAAGCTGAACTGGTTCAAGGGATGCGACCCCAGGGCGTGGCCATCCTCAACGGCGACGACGCGCGGGTCGCGGCCATGGCGCCACTCGTGGCCGGTGAACGCACCGTTGTGTACGGCACCGGTTCCGGAGCCGAAGTCCAAGCCAGCGATGTCAGCACCGATGACGCCGGGCGCCCCCGATTCACGCTCAGCACGCCCACCGGGCAGGTGCCGGTGGCGTTAGCGCTATTCGGTGAGCACCAAGTCTCCAACGCCTTGGCCGCTGCCGCGGTAGCGCGGGAGTTGCAATTGGACCTGCCGCAGATCGCTGCGCTGCTGGGCACCTCCTTCGCCCGTAGCCCGCACCGTATGGACGTGCACAAAACCTCCAGCGGCGTCACGATCATCGATGACGCCTACAACGCCAACCCCGACTCCATGCGTGCCGCCTTGCGGGCCCTGGCGGACATGGCCAAAACCTCCGGCGGCCGCGCCATCGCCGTCCTTGGACCGATGCGTGAACTGGGTCCGGATTCCACCGCCGAGCACACGGGTGTTGGTCAGTACGCAGCGAACCTTGGCGTCGACCAACTGATCGCCGTTGAGGGTGAGGCACGTCCGATCGCCGAGGGGGCGCTGGCGGCCGGAATGCCCGAGCGTGAGGTCACCAGGGCCACCGGGGTCACCGAGGCGGTCAGCCGACTACGCCGCTCGGCCAAGTCCGGCGATGTAGTGCTGGTCAAGGCCTCCAACGGTGTGCAACTGTGGCGCGTTGTCTCCGAACTAGAAGGCAACCGATGATCGCGGTCCTTTCCAGCGGCGCGGTCGCGATGATCGTTTCGCTGCTGGGAACACCGGTCTTCATCCGGTTCCTGGTGAAGCACAACTACGGCCAATTCATCCGTCAAGACGGACCCACGGCGCACTTCACCAAGCGTGGAACGCCCACCATGGGCGGGGTGGTGATCATCGCCGCCACCGTCATCGGCTACGCCGTGGCGAACGTGATTTCCGGGCGGATGCCCAACGCCTCGGGACTGTTGCTGTTGTTCCTAATGGTGGGCCTTGGGCTGATCGGATTCCTGGACGACTTCATCAAGATCTCCCGGCAGCGCTCCTTGGGGTTGAGTCCGCTGTGGAAGATCATCGGCCAAGGCGTCATCGGCATCACCTTCTCGGTGCTGGTGCTGCAGTTCCCCAACGAGCGGTTCCGGACGCCGGCCTCCACCCAGATTTCCTTCACTCGTGACATCTCCGGCCTCGACCTCGCGTTCTTCGGCGCCGGTGTGGGACTGGTGCTGTTCATCATCTGGGCGAACTTCCTCATCACCGCCTGGTCCAACGCGGTCAACCTCACCGACGGACTGGACGGCTTGGCGACCGGGGTGTCGATGTTCGTGTTCGGTGCTTACGTGGTGGTGACCATGTGGCAGGCGAACCAGAACTGCCAGATCGTCACCCAGGCGCAGATGATCGCCGAAGAGGCAGCGAACTGCTACGAGGTGCGTGACCCGCGCGACCTGTCCATCATCGCCGCCGCGATCGTCGGGGCCTGCTTGGGCTTCCTGTGGTGGAACGCTTCACCGGCCAAAATCTTCATGGGCGACACCGGGTCACTTGCCCTGGGCGGGGCGCTGGCTGGGCTGTCGATCCTGACCCGCACCGAAGTGCTGGCCGCGATCATCGGTGGACTGTTCGTGTTGATCGTGCTTTCCGACGTCATCCAAATCGGCTGGTTCAAGATGACCGGCAAACGCGTGTTCAAGATGGCGCCCTTGCACCACCACTTCGAACTCATGGGTTGGGGTGAGGTGACGATCGTGATCCGGTTCTGGATCATCGCGGCGTTGTTCGTATCCCTCGGCGTGGGCATCTTCTACGCTGAATGGGTGGTGACCTAGCGGTGGACCCTCAAGGACTCCGGTCTGGGCGCGCCGTGGTGGTGGGTCTCGGGATCACGGGCCAAGCGGTAGCAGGTGCGCTGGTGGACCTCGGAGCCACCGTGCACGCCCTCGATTCCCGCCCCGACGTGGCCGCAGGCGCCAAGATCCCGGCAGCGGTACGCGTGGATGCGGACCCAGACTGGGAAATCCTGAGCGCACTGGCACTGGATGACCCGCCGGACCTGGTGGTCGCCTCACCCGGTATTCCGCCGACTAACCCGTTGCTGGCGCGTGCCGCCGCGAACCGGATTCCGATCTGGAGCGAAGTGGAACTGGCCTGGCGAGTGTGCCCGCGCTCGGTGGCCTGGTTGCCGCTGACCGGCACCAACGGCAAAACCACGACGGTCACCATGCTCGCCTCGATGCTGGCAGCCGCCGAGCTGAACGCCCCGGCCGTGGGCAATGTGGGCACCTCGGTGGTGGAGACGGTCATGGGCGCGCACGGATCTGGCACGCGGCTCGATGCCCTGGCGGTGGAGTTGTCCAGCTTCCAACTGCACTACACCCACTCGATGGCCCCGGTCGCCAGCGCTTGCTTAAACATCGCCCCGGACCACTTGGATTGGTACACCGATTACGCGGACTACCGCGCCGATAAGGCCCGCATCTTCGAGCGCACCACCACCGCCTGCATCTACAACGTCCAGGACGCTGACACCATGGCCATGGTGTCGGCAGCCGACGTCGCCGAAGGTGCCCGGGCCGTGGGATTCACCCTCGGCATGCCGAGCGTAGGGCAGGTTGGGCTAGTGGAGGATGTGCTCGTGGACCGGGCGTTCACCCGGTCGCGGCAAACCAGCGCCCAAGAACTCGCGACCTTCGCCGACCTTGCTCACCTCGGCTCCGCCACCCCACCGCACCATCAGGTGGCCAACGCATTGGCGGCCAGCGCCCTGGCTTTGGCCGGGGGCCTGCAGCCCGCGCACATCCGTACCGGGCTGCAATCGATGCAGGCCACCGAGCACCGCATCCAAGACGCCGGAACTCACGGCGGCGTGCAGTACATCAACGACTCCAAGGCCACCAACCCGCACGCCGCGCTGGCCTCGCTGCGTTCGATTCCCCAGGGCACCGGGGTGTGGATCGCCGGTGGAGTGACCAAGGGCGCCGACCTTGACCCGCTCGTTCGGGACGTTGTGGAGCACCTGCGTGCCGTCGTCGTCATCGGCACCGACACCACCGCATTAACGGCCGCTCTGGACCGACACGCGCCCGACCTCCCGCGCTTTGTGGTGCCCGCTAGTGAAACTGAGCCAATGGACCTCGCCGTACGCCGCGCCGCCGACTTCGCCCATCCGGGTGATGTGGTGCTGCTGGCGCCCGCGTGCGCGTCTCAGGACCAGTTCACTTCCTACGGGCACCGGGGCCAAGCCTTCCTCGATGCCGTAGCAGGGCTAGGGGGCACACAGTGACACTTCTGGACAACAAGCCCGCGCGGGACAAATCGGGCAAGGCCACCACATCGGGCAAGGCCACCACATCGGGCAAGACCACCACATCGGGCAACACCAGCAAACCTGGTAAGCCAGCCAAGCCGGGCACGAAGCTGAGCAAGATCGGCACCAAGGCCACCGGCTCCAAGACCACGGTCGCCGGCCGCCCGCCGCAGCGCACTACCAAGGCCGAGGCCCGCAAAGCGAATAAGGCCGAGCGCACCACGCTGAGCGCGGCCTGGGATTCGCCGGTTACCACCTACTACCTCATTGGCGGGGCGACGCTGATGTTGCTCTGCCTGGGGCTGGTGATGGTGCTGTCATCCTCCACGGTGATGTCACTACGAACCTCGGGTAACCCGTTCACGTTCTTCCTCAACCAGGCCCGGTTCGCGCTCCTGGCGCTGCCGGTCGCGTTCGGCATCTCCCGGCTTCCGGTGAACTGGATCCGGGCCCTGGCGTGGCCCGCGATGTTCCTAGCGATCGCGATGCAGGCGCTGGTGTTCATCCCGGGCCTGCAGGCAACCGCCGGAGGTAACGAGGGCTGGGTCGTGATCGCCGGGCAGAACTTCCAGCCCGCCGAGTTCGGAAAGCTCGGCCTGGCGTTGTGGTTGGGTGCGGTGCTGGCGATCAAGGGACCCCTGCTCAAGCACTGGTATCACGTGCTATTCCCAGCGGTCCTGGGTGCCACAACTATTTTGGCCATGGTTTTGTACACCCTGGATGTCGGGACCGCCCTGGTGATCGTGCTGCTCATCGCCGGTGCGATGTGGGTGGCCGGGGTGCCGCTGTCGATGTTCACGGTGGCCGGGATGGCAGCCGCGGCGACGATGGCGTTCCTGGTGGTCTCCTCGGACAACCGGCGCGACCGCATCATGATGCTTTTCGGTCAGGGTGAGGCCGACCCCATGGGCCTGGGGCTGCAGCCCCGCCGGGCACTGGAGGGCCTAGGCACCGGCGGGATCAGTGGCGTGGGCTTGGGGGAGTCCCGAATGAAATGGTCCTGGCTGCCCGAGGCCCACAACGACTTCATCTTCGCGATCATCGGCGAGGAACTCGGGCTCCTGGGCGCGCTGCTGGTGCTCGGGCTGTTGACGATCCTGGCGATCGGCTTCACCCGCCTGGTGCGCCGCCACCCGGACCGGTTCGTCAAGATCACCACCGCCGCCATCGGAACCTGGCTGATCTCCCAAGCGTTCATCAACATCGGCACCGTGATCGGGGTGGTGCCCGTCATCGGCCTGCCGCTGCCGCTGGTCAGCGCCGGCGGATCGGCGCTGGTGACCACGATGGCCGCATTGGGTATCGTCCTGGCCTTCGCCCGCCACGAGCCCGGAGCCCAAGAGGCGTTGCGGGCGCGCCGCAAGTCCCTGCGCAAGTCCCTGGCGGTGCTCGCTCCGCGTGGTCGCGCCACCGCTTCGCGTGGCTGAGGATAGAACCGTGACAACACCCAGAATCGTGCTCGCCGGCGGCGGCACCGCCGGCCACGTCAACCCGTTACTTGCCCTGGCCCAGGTGCTCGGCGACTCCGGGGCCCAGATCGACGTCCTGGGCACCGCCGAAGGCTTGGAAGCAGACCTGGTGCCCGCCGCTGGCCTGAAGCTGACCACCATCGAACGGGTTCCGCTGCCGCGCAGCATCACTCCGCAATGGTTCTCGCTGCCCGGCCGGTGGCGCCGGGCGATGGCGGTCACCAGATCTGTGGTTTCCGGGGCCGACGCCGTAGTCGGGTTCGGCGGTTACGTCGCCGCTCCGGCATATCTAGCCGCCAGGAGTGCCTCGGTGCCGATCGTGGTCCACGAGCAGAACAGCAGGCCCGGGATCGCCAACCGGCTCGGCGCCCGGTATGCCCAGCGGATCGGCTTGACGTTCCCCGACACCAACCTCGCAGGTGGCAAGGTCGTGGGCCTGCCGCTGCGCCAATCAATAGCAGACCTGGTCGCGGCCCGCGCGGAAGACAAGTCCGCGACCGCGCGCCGCGGGGCCGTGGAGTTGGGCCTGGACCCGGACCGTTTGACGATCGTGGTCACCGGAGGGTCCCTGGGTGCGGCCCGGCTGAACCAGATGGTGCCGAGCGTGGCAGCCGAGCTTCTGGCGACCGGCGCCCAGGTGCTACACCTGAGCGGTAAGGGCAAGTCGCAAAGCGTCCATGACGCCCTTGGTGCGCCTGTTGAGCACTACCACGTGCGCGAATACTTGGTGCAGATGGAGCACGCGCTGGCCTGCGCGGACCTGGTGATCGCACGCGCTGGTGCCGGGACGGTGAGCGAGCTCGCCGCCCTGGGGATCCCGGCGATCTATGTGCCGCTGCCGATCGGCAATGGCGAACAGGCCAAGAACGCCTCGGCGGTGGTGGCAGGTGGCGGTGCGCTTTTGGTGGCCGACCGGGACCTGAGTTCGGCCTGGTTGCGTGAACACCTGGTGCCGTTGATCACCGATGAGACAAAACTGCAGACGATGTCTGCTGCCGCGAAAGCCGAGGGCATCACCGACGGGGCCCAGCGTCTGGCGCAGATGGTGGAGCAGGTGTTGGAGCAATGACGTTCCATTTCATCGGTATCGGCGGTGCGGGGATGAGCGTGATCGCCGAGTTGTTCCTGAGTCAGGGGCGCAGTGTGCAGGGCTCGGACCGGAGTTCTTCTGCCATCACCGAACACCTCGAAGCCCACGGCGCCCGCATCTGGATTGGGCATGACGCGGCCAACGTTGCCGGGCTCGGCCCGAAGGACACGATCGTGACGTCCACGGCCATCCGCGAAGACAACCCCGAGCTGCGCACCGCGCGAGCTGCCGGGGTGGGCGTGATTCACCGGTCCCAAGCACTTGCGCTCGCGGCACAGTCCAAGGACTTCATCGCCGTTGCCGGCTCGCACGGGAAGACGAGCACGTCTGCGATGTTGGCGTTTGCCTTGCGCCAGGTCGGCGCCGACCCGTCCTTCGCCGTCGGCGGGCGGATCAACGGAATCGGTTCCGGAGGCGGGCTGGGGAGCTCGAGCATCTTCGTGGCCGAGGCCGATGAGTCCGACAACTCATTCCTCAACTACGCGCCCCAAACCGCGATCGTTACGAACGTCGAGGCCGACCACCTGGACCAGCACGGCACCCCTGCCGCCTACGCCCGCGCCTTTGAACGGTTCGCTGACCGGATCGTGCCCGGCGGGCTCCTGATCGCCGGCAGCGATGACCCCGGAGCCCGGGCCCTGGCGCACTACGCCACCGGCGCCGGTATCCGGGTGCGTACCTATGGCACCGACCCCGGTGCCGACGTGCGAATCGAGGTCACCAGGTTGGGCCCCGGCAGCGCCGGAGCCAGACTCACCTCCGATCTCGGTGCCCTCGAACTGGATTTGGCGGTGCCAGGGGAGCACAACCTGCACAACGCGACCGCGGCCTGGTGCGCGGGGGTTGAGGCCGGGATCGACCCGGCATCGATGGCGGCCGCGCTCGGGGACTTCGCCGGCACCGGACGTCGTTTTGAACTGCGTGGAGAGATAGCCGGTGTGCGGGTGATCGACGACTACGCGCACAACCCCACCAAGGTGGCCGCCGCGGTGCGCACAGCGACCGGAGCGGCCGACGGTGGCAGGGTGATCGCGGTGTTCCAGCCGCACCTGTTCTCCCGGACCAAAGACTTCGCGCGGGAGTTCGCCGCCGGACTGGACGCAGCCGATGAGGTGATTCTGGCGCCGATCTACCCGGCTCGTGAGGATCCGATTCCCGGGGTTGACTCGACTCTGATCGCGCAGCACTTGCCGCGGGCGCGGGTGCTTAACACCTGGGCGGAACTGGCGCAGGCCGCTGCCGATGGCGCGCAGGCTGGGGACCTGATCATCACCATTGGGGCCGGGGACATCACCACGCTTCCCCAGCACATCTTGGCGGCTCTGGAGCAACGGTGAGGGCGCCGGTCAACCCCCGCAAAAACGGGGGCACTAGTGCCGCAAAGGCAGCAGGTAACAAGGCTGGCGGCAAGCAGGGTGCCGGAAAGCAAGGACCGCGCAAGCAGACCTCCACCAGCAAGCCCAAGAAGTCCAGCAAGCCCAACAAGTCCCTCACCACGGCGCGCGAGGAGAAACAGGCACCGCAGTCTCGGATCTCGGGTCAGTTCACGCAGCGCCTAGATGAGCGCCGCCGCGCCCTGCGCCGACTACGGTGGCGCACGGTCGCCGTCGTCGTCTTGATCCTGGCCGCCCTCGGCGGCGCCGTGTACGTGGTCGGATTCTCCAGCGTGCTGGCGCTGCGGGCGCAGGACGCCCAGGTCCAGGGAGCGAACGAGTTCGTCGACACCGAGGCGATCGACGACGTCATTGCCGCCCAAGACGGGGTGCCGCTGATCCGGTTGAACACGGCGGGCATGTCTGACCAGATCGCCGACGCGGCTGGGGTGCTGGAGGTCTCGGTATCCCGGAGCTGGCCCAATGGCTTAGCGGTGCAGGTGACCCCGCGGGAACCGGTGGCCGTGGTGGAGTCCGAGGGGGAGTTCTTGCTGATGGACCCCGAGGGCATCGAACTCGACAGCGTGTCCGAGCCGCCCGAGGATCTGCCCTTGATCGATGTGGACCTCGGTAGTGAGCGCAGCGCCAGTGCCCTGCAAGCGGTGGTGCAGGTGCTGGGCGAACTGCCGCCGGAGGTCTTCGACGACGTCACCGCGGCCAGCGCGGCCAGCGCAGACCGGATCGAGTTTGAACTGGGTGAATCGGCCACCGTGATCTGGGGGAGTGCGGAGGAGACCGAACTGAAGGCCGAAGTGCTGCTCACCCTTCGCCAGGTGCCCGCTGAGGTCTACGACGTCTCGGCGCCACGTAACCCGATCACCAAAAATGATGAGTAGCGGTCGCGGTGATGGCACCGATGCCGGACCGAAAAGAAACCCGACGCCGACACGCCCAATGATGTCGTTGCTAGGTACCAGGTGCGCACTTAGCGTCATCGCTGCGAGAAAATGACATAACTCTAGACCTCAGGTAGAGGTTGAGGGTTTGAGGAGAGGGAAGTGACGTGGCGGCACCGCAGAATTATCTAGCGGTCATCAAGGTGGTAGGAATTGGCGGCGGTGGAGTCAACGCCGTCAACCGGATGATCGAAGTCGGGTTGAAGGGCGTTGAATTCGTCGCTGTCAATACCGACGCTCAAGCACTGCTTATGAGCGACGCCGACGTCAAGCTCGACGTCGGCAGGGACCTCACCCGTGGATTGGGTGCAGGAGCCGACCCAGAGGTCGGAAAGAAGGCAGCCGAAGACCACGCCGAGGAGATCGAAGAGGTACTCCGCGGCGCAGACATGGTCTTCGTGACCGCCGGTGAAGGCGGTGGTACCGGTACCGGTGGCGCACCGGTGGTCGCAAAGATCGCTCGTGCGCTCGGCGCCCTGACCATTGGCGTGGTGACCAGGCCGTTCACCTTCGAGGGCCGTCGCCGCGGAGTCCAGGCGGACTCCGGAATCGAGGCGCTGCGCGCCGAGGTGGACACCCTCATTGTGATCCCCAACGATCGACTGCTGTCGATCTCCGACCGTGGCGTTTCGGTGCTGGATGCGTTCAAGTCCGCCGACCAGGTGCTGCTGTCCGGTGTGCAGGGCATCACCGACCTGATTACCACCCCGGGCCTGATCAACCTGGACTTCGCCGACGTGAAGTCCGTGATGCAGGGCGCCGGAAGTGCGTTGATGGGAATCGGATCCTCGCGCGGCGAAGACCGTGCGGTGCAGGCCTCGGAGTTGGCGATCTCTTCGCCGCTGCTGGAGGCGAGCATCGACGGTGCGCACGGCGTGCTGCTCTCGATCCAAGGTGGCAGCGACCTGGGTCTCTTCGAGATCCACGAGGCCGCCAGGTTGGTTCAGGAAGCGGCGCACCCCGAAGCCAACATCATCTTCGGTGCCGTCATCGACGACGCCCTGGGCGATGAGGTGCGGGTGACCGTGATCGCCGCCGGCTTCGACGGTGGGGCGCCTATGCCCACCGACGGCAGCCGCTCGATCGCGCACCCCCAGCCCAAGTCCGACGCTCCGGTGGACGCCGCCCGGGTGGCCCCGAGCCAGGAGAGCTCGGCAGGTTCGGTGTCGCGTCCAGAGTCGGCTGGCCAGCGGCCTGCCGCGCCAGCTGCGCCACCTGTGCCCGCCACGCCAGCACCTCAGAACCCCGAGCCGGTGCCCGCCAAGGTCGAGGCCGAACCCGAGCCGCAGACCCCGGCGAACCCGCCGACTCAGGGCTTGGAGGTACCGCAAGTGTTCGAGCCCGAATCCCAGCGTCGCCGCGATGACGATCTGGATGTTCCGGAGTTCCTGAAGTAGGAAAACGCGCCACGTGAATTCTCGTGATCAGACCCCCTCCCTGCCTGCGGAAGTAATTCCAGCGGACCTCGGGGAGGGGGTCTGCGCATTCTTCACCACCCGACTCGGTGGCGTAAGCGCGACTCCCTATGACTCGCTCAATCTCGGCGGTGCCGTCGGGGATGAGGCGGCCGCGGTGCGGCGCAACCGTGAACTGGTCGACGAGCTGGTGGGCGCCCCGGTGCGGTTCGCCACCCAGGTGCACGGCAAAGCCGTGCTGGCCCCCGGCTGTGCCGATGGTCAAGCCGATGCGTTATTGGCTACCGACGACGGCGTCGGGGTGTTGGTGGCGGACTGCGTGCCGGTGCTCTTGCGGGGACCGGGGATGGTCGCTGCCGTGCACGCCGGCCGCAAGGGCCTACTCGGCGGCGTGATCGAAGCGACCCTGGAGGCGATGGCGCAGCGCGGGCAGTCAGCTACCCACGCCGTCATCGGGCCGGCGATCTGCGGGTCCTGTTACGAGGTTCCCGCCGAGATGCGAGACCAGGCCGCCCGGGACCGCCCCGCGGTGGCCTCGACCACCAGTTGGGGCACGCCGGGGCTGGACCTGCCGGCCGGCGCGCACGACATCCTCACTACCGCCGGCGTGCAAACAACCGCGCTGAATATGTGCACGTTGGAAGATCATCGGTTCTTCTCCTACCGCCGCGATGGGCGGACCGGGCGGTTCGCTGCGGTAATCGCCCTGCGACACGCCGCCGTCGCTTGACGCTTCGCGGATGGGCCCTGGTCTAGCGTCGACACCAACAGAACGTGCGCGCCGGTAAAAGGTGCGAAAAACATTGCGAGGAGCACCATGGCTGGAACGCTGCGGAAGTCGATGCTCTGGCTGGGACTGTCCGAGCCGGATCTCGAGAAGGACGAATACGAGAAGTACTCCGAGCCGGAGAACTTCGAGGACGTTGTGGAACCGGAGGCCGAGGTGACCCCGATCAGCCGTGCTGCGTCGCACCGTGACTCGGGCAGCTTGCGCCGAATCACCACCGTGCACCCGCGCACCTATAACGATGCCAAGACCATCGGTGAGGCCTTCCGCGGCGGAACCCCGGTGATCATGAACCTCTCGGACATGACCGACGCCGAAGCCAAGCGCCTGGTGGACTTCTCCGCCGGTATTGTCTTCGGGCTGCGCGGGGCGATCGAGCGGGTCACCAACAAGGTGTTCCTGCTCTCACCCGCCACCGTTGAGATTGCCAACGAAGAGCGCGAGCCGGAGACTACTACGGCAAGGTTCTTCAACCAGAGTTAGGGATTAGGCGTTGGGCTTCGTCTTCAGCGTTCTGTACTTGGTCCTGCTGCTGTTCATGGTGTTCCTGTTGACCAGGCTGGTTCTGTCCTGGGTTCAGCAGTTCGCCCGTGAGTGGAAGCCCAAGGGGATCGTTCTCATTTTGGCGGAGGTGACGTACACCGTCACCGATCCGCCACTGAAGGCTGTCCGCAGGATTCTGCCGCCGCTTCGCATCGGTGCGGTATCCCTGGACTTGGGCTTCATCGTGGTGTTTATCGCAACCACCCTGGCAATGGCCCTCATCGCCCCGTTCACGCTGTAGCGTGTGCAGGCGCCGATTTCCGATAACGTACACCTAGCGCGGTGGCACCCGTCATCGAGCTGAACAAGAATCCGAGGTAGCGAATATGGCATTGCTGACTGCGGACGACGTCCTCAATAAGAAGTTCCAGGCGACGAAGTTCCGTGAAGGCTACGACCAGGACGAGGTCGACGACTTCCTGGATGAAGTTGTCGCCACCCTGCGTGTCGTACAAGGGGAAAACGAAGAGCTCAAGGCCCAGCTGCAGGCTGCACAGGGTGGTGCTGGGGACCAGGTTGCCGGTGAATCCGCCGAGCAGACCGCTGACCACCAGCAGAGCGCCGACCAGACCGTGAGCATGCCCCCAGTGGCCGCCTCGGCACCGGAGCCGGAGCCCGAGGTCGAAGAGGTTGTCGAAGCCGAGCCACAGGTGCAGGACGTTGCCGATGAGCAGCCTGCCGAGCAGACGACCGAGGCCGAGTTCATGGCAGCCGCACAACCGGCACAGGCAGGCGGGGAGCCGGAATCGGCTACCGGCATGCTGCAGCTGGCTCAGCGTCTGCACGATGAGTACGTCAACAACGGTAAGGCTGAGGCTGACCGCATCCTCTCCGAGGCGCGCACCGAGGGTGAGCGACTGGTCAACGAGGCTGAGGAACAGCGCACCCGTACCCTGAACCAGCTCGAGGGCGAGCGTTCCCTGCTGGAGCGCAAGATCGACGAACTGCGGGTATTCGAGCGTGACTACCGCACCCGTTTGAAGAGCTACCTCGAGGGCCTGCTGTCCGACGTCGAAGGCCGCGGAAGTGGCCTGAGCGGCTACGGCGGTTCCGGTTCAGAGAACGAGTTGCGTCGCCCGTAGTGACCGACTCAAGCGACCGCGAGGTCGCCTCAGGCGGACGCAACGTTCGCCCACTGGTTGTTTTTGGTGCCCTGACCGCGCTCCTTGTGGGCGCGGATCAGGGCACCAAGATTTTGGCCCTGGAGAACCTACAGACCGGCGTTTATCAGCCGCTGCTAGGAGACATCTTCGGGCTGCAACTGGTGTTCAACCCCGGTGCCGCGTTCTCCTTCGCCACCGGCATGACCTGGCTGTTCACTGTGCTGGCGGTGATCGTGGCCGTGGTGATCATCGCCGTCGCGCCCCGGGTGGCCTCGATGCCGTGGGCGATCGGCTTGGGCCTGCTACTCGGCGGCAACGTCGGCAACCTCATCGACCGGCTGTTCCGCGAGCCGAGCTTTGGGCAAGGCCACGTGGTGGACTTCCTCAACTACGGCGGATTGTTCATCGGCAACGTTGCCGATATCGCGATCGTGTTGGCGGCACCCTTCATCGCCTTCCTGCTGTTCCGTGGGATCAACCTGGACGGCACCCGGCACACCGCGCCAGCTAGTGATGACGCAGCAACCGGCGGCGATGACGTAGCAACTGGCGACGACGACGCAGAGACCGGCGGCGATGACGTAGATAACGATAGTGAGCCAGAGACGACGCCGAAGTCCGACGATGGCTGACCGTCGCACCCTGCCGGTCCCAGATGGCCTGGACGGCGAACGCGTGGACGTGGGCCTGTCTCGGATGCTCGGCCTCAGCCGTTCCAAAGCCGCCGAGCTCATCGCCGCGGGCGCCGTGGTGCTCGACGGCGCGACGGTGGCGAAGTCCGATCGATTGCACGCCGGTGGCTGGCTGGAGATCGAGATGCCGGTCTCCGAGCGCCCATCGCCACCGCCGCCGCAGCCGGTACCCGGAATGGCGATCCGCTATGAGGACGAGCATCTCGTCGTCGTCGACAAGCCGGTCGGCGTGGCCGCCCACCCCAGCCCGGGATGGAGCGGCCCCACGGTGACCGGTGCGTTGGCCGCGTCCGGTTTCACGATCGCGACCGCCGGGCCAGCCGAACGGCAAGGGATTGTGCACCGCCTGGACGTCGGCACCTCGGGGCTGATGGCGGTGGCCAAGAGCGACCTGGCCTATTCGGTACTGAAGCGGGCGTTCAAGGAACGCACCGTACGCAAGGTGTATCACGCCGTCGTCCAAGGTCATCCCGATCCCACCAGCGGCACCATCGACGCCCCCATCGGCCGCCATCCTCGGCACGAGTACAAGTGGGCGGTGGTCACCGGCGGACGGGAATCGGTCACCCACTACGAAACCTCCGAGGCGATGCGCGGAGCATCGCTGCTGGAAGTGACGCTAGAGACCGGGCGCACCCACCAGATCCGCGTTCACACCAGCGCCATCGGGCACCCGTGCGTCGGCGACGCAACCTACGGAGCCAACCCGGTGCTCAGCCAAGAACTTGGGTTAACACGGCAGTGGTTGCACGCGATGCGTCTAGGATTTGACCACCCCGCCACAGGCGAATGGCTCGAAGTGACGTCGCAGTACCCACAAGACCTCACCGATGCCCTAGAGAAACTTCGGTCCGGATGAAAATCGAACACGTCGATGGCCTTCTTGGCCTGGCCCGAGTGCACGCGCTGCGCTGGCGGGTCTTTGTCGACGAGCAGGGTGTGCTGCCCGCTGAAGAACTCGATGGCCGCGATGAAACACCCAGCACCACCCACCTGATCGCCGTCGATGATCAAGGCAACGACATCGGCACCGCCCGACTGCTGGTGGAGGATGAGGAACCCGGCACCGTGCACGTCACTCGGGTGGCCGTGCTGGACTCCGCGCGCGGCACCGGCGTCGGCCGGGCGCTGATGGCTGAGCTGGAACGCCTCGCCCTTGACTACGCCGTCGACGGTGAAGTTCGGGTGGAGCTCTCGGCGCAGGAAACGGCCATCGCGTTCTACGCCGCTCTGGGCTATCAGATCGCCGAGCGCCGCTACCTCGATGCCCGGATGTGGCACCGGGACGCGGTCAAGATCCTGCGAACCGCACCAGACGATCCACCGCAGCGGTGATCACCGCGCTCGACTTCACGAACGTGAACCGGGCGCTATTGGCAAGAGTCTGATCGGCCACGCTGCCATCGATCGTGAACGCCCCCACCGGCACCGCGGCCACCCCTGCGGCTTCCGGGAGCGCGCGGCACAGGGCGCCGGCGTCGGCCACCCCCATCTTGTGCACCAGAGGTGACACGTCGGCGATCACGAAGTAGCTGCCCTGCGGCCGGCTGGTGGTCAACCCGGCCGTCTGCAGGCCCTCGATGAGTAAGTCCCGCCGGGCGGTCAGGGCGCAGGCAAGGTCGGTCAGCCAGGTCCGGTCCGGTCCCGGATGGGTCTCGGCGTTCAGGGCTGCGGCCACGGCGCCTTGGAAAGGCGCACCGCCGGTATAGGTGAGGAACTGTTTGATGCTGACCATGGCGGTGAGGAGTTCTGGCGGGCCGGTGACCCAGCCGATCTTCCAGCCGGTGACCGAGAAACTCTTGCCGGCCGAGGACACACTCAGCGTCCGCTGCGCCATCTGCGGCAAGGTGGCGATTGGACGATGCCGAACACCGTCGTAGGTGAGGTGCTCATACACCTCATCGGTGACCACCACCGCGTCATGGGCGATCGCCAGGTGCGCGATCTGTTCTAGCTCGGCGTCGGTGAGCACCGTGCCGGTGGGATTGTGTGGGCTGTTGAGGAGCACGACGGCGGTCCGCTCACTGAAGGCGGCGGCGAGGTTAGCGGTGTCCACCCGAAAGCCATCCGGTGAGGGAATCAGGCTCACCGTGCGGTGCGTGGCCCCAGACATCGCGATGACCGCGGCGTAGGAGTCATAGAACGGCTCCAGGGTCACCACCTCATCGCCAGGACCGGCCAGGGCCAGGATCGCCGCAGCGATGCCCTCCGTGGCCCCATTGGTCACCGCGACCTGAGTGTCGGGGTCCAGTTCCAGGCCGTAGTGCCGGTACTGGTGGTTGGCGATCGCCTCACGCAGCGCCTGGACGCCGGTTCCTGGCGGGTATTGGTTGGCGCCGGCCGCGATCGCATCTAGGGCCGCTTGGAGCATGGTGGCCGGGCCGTCGTCGTCGGGAAAGCCTTGGCCGAGGTTGAGCGCGCCGGTGGCCATCGCGAGACCAGTCATCTCGGCGAAGATGGTGGGGCGGACGTTGCTGGCATCGATGGGCCTGGAAGTCAGATTGTCGGGAGCGGATATGCCGGGTGCAGCTATTCCAGGTTCGGGTGTGCCGTTTTCTACCGCGTCGCTATCGACCAGCCCAGCAGCACGGACCACGTTGTGCCATCTACTCATCTCACTAGGCTAGGGCGCATGGCCAATGAGGGCCCGATGGACGCTAACGCGACCGCACTGTCGGCGGGGGGACTTAGACTCAGTAGTTATGCCCGATGATTTCGTCCACCTGCATGTCCACACCGAATATTCGATGCTGGACGGGGCGGCTCGGCTCGATGATCTGTTCACCGAAGCCAATCGTCTAGGGCAGCCTGCGGTCGCCACGACCGACCACGGATACCTGTTTGGCGCCTACGATTTTTGGCGTACGGCACGCAAGCATGACGTGAAGCCGATCATCGGCGTCGAGGCGTACGTGACCCCCGGAACCTCTCGCTTCGACAAGACTCGGGTGCAGTGGGGCGAGGAAGGTCAGGGCGGTGACGACGTCTCCGCGCGTGGTGCGTATACGCACATGACGCTGCTAGCTAAGAACAACACCGGGATGCACAACCTGTTCCGGATGAGCTCGCTGGCCTCGCTGGAGGGTCAGATGGGCAAGTGGCCCCGGATGGACGCCGATCTGCTGCAGACCTATTCCGAGGGCATGATCGGAACCTCTGGATGTGTGTCCGGCGAGGTCCAGGTGCGCCTTCGCCTTGGCCAGTGGGACGAAGCCGTCCGGGCCGCGGCCCAGATGCAAGACATCTTCGGTAAAGAGAACTACTACATCGAGATCATGGACCACGGCATCGAGATCGAACGCCGGTCCATCACCCAACTCATCGAACTCGCTGAGCACATCGGTGCGCCTTTGTTGGCCACCAACGATCTGCACTACACCAAGCATGAAGACGCCCATTCTCAAGAGGCGTTGTTGTGTTTGAACTCCGGATCACGACTAGCCGAGGCGCCGTATCACAAGGGCGGGACCCGGTTCGCGTTCGAAGGTGAAGAGTTCTACCTCAAATCCGGCGCGCAAATGCGGGAGCTGTTCCGCGACCACCCACAGGCCTGCGACAACACCATGCTGGTCGCCGAGCAGTGCGAGGTGAGCTTCACCGAAGAGGTGGGCAAGTACATGCCGCACTTCCCGGTCCCCGATGGTGAAGATGAGATCTCCTACTTCACCAAGCAGGTGGAGCTGGGCCTGCATGAGCGCTACCCCAGCGGCATCCCCGACGACGTGCGGGCGCAGGCCAAGTATGAGAACGAGGTCATCACCTCCAAGGGGTACGCCGGGTACTACCTGGTGGTCGCCGACTTCATCCAATGGGCCAAGGACCAAGGAATTCGGGTGGGCCCCGGGCGCGGTTCGGGAGCCGGTTCGATGGCGGCCTACGCCATGGGCATCACCGGCCTTGACCCGCTCGCAAACGGCCTGATCTTCGAGCGGTTCCTCAACCCCGAGCGGATGTCCCTGCCGGACTTCGATATCGACTTCGATGAGCGCCGTCGCGGCGAAGTGATCCGATACGTCAGCGATAAGTACGGCGAAGACACCGTGGCGTACATCGTCACCTACGGCACGATCAAGGCCAAGCAGGCCCTGAAGGACGCCGCGCGGGTATTGGATTACCCGTTCGCGATGGGGGAGAAGCTCACCAAAGCCATGCCCCCGGCGGTCATGGGTAAGGACATCAGCCTGTCGGGGATCTTTGACTCCTCGGACAAGCGCTACTCCGAGGCCGCCGAGTTCCGTGCGGTGGTGGCCGACGACCCCGCCGCCCACCGCGTGCTGGAGACCGCGCGCGGATTGGAGGGTTTGAAGCGACAGTGGGGTGTGCACGCCGCCGGCGTCATCATC